>NZ_BAVR01000013.1 GCF_000521465.1 Acetivibrio straminisolvens JCM 21531 | reverse complement strand
ATTAAAATATATTACATTTATCTTATAATTAATTCAGCAATTTAATTTAAATTTATTCAAAACAAATTGATATTGTGACTTTATCTATTCTACTTAATTGTATTCAACATACTATCAACCATATTACTTAAACCCGGATCAATTTTTACTGCTTCACTAAATTATTTTTCCTCTCTTTGAACACCTTCAGTTTCCCTATATATAAGCTCTATAAGATAATGCCCTATTTCAGGTTCAACCTCTACCAGCATTTGAGCATGTTCCAGTGCTTCATCATATTTTCCCTGGTAAACTTCAGCCGCAGATAAAATCCACAGAGTATCAGATAATATAGTCTTATCCTTAGGCCCAATTTTAATTATTTCCTCACCAACAATTTCGCACTCTGCCAGTTTTGCTCGTCGTAAAAATGACGGATTAATTTGCATTTTTCCAGTAACCGGTTCTGGCTATTGGTAAATCCGCAATAAAGCGATATGGACAAAAGCACAGCCATAACCGCTGTAAATGCCGTTCTCTTCTTTAAAGACCTTCGTGAAAAAGGAGTACCAACAACTCCCGAGGCCAAAAATCCTCCTATCAATCCTCCAAAATGTCCGAAATTATCAATCCTAGGAACTGAAAAACCGTATACAATGTTGAGTACAAGAGTCATCAATATACTTTTTCCAAAACCTCTTTTAAACAATGCCGGATGCTCAATTCCATAATAAATCAAGGCACCCAGCAGACCAAATATCGCCCCCGATGCCCCTACCGACGGTGCCATTGAGAAGATAAAGCTTGCTATACTGCCCATAAGCCGGCCATAATATATATAAACAAAAACCTTCCTCTTCCCATCAATCGCTCAACCGTAGTTCCCAGAATATAAAGAGAATAGGAATTTACCGCAAGATGTGTAATACCGTTATGTAAAAATACGGGAGTTAAAAATCTCCAGTATTCCCCCATCATTATAAGCGCATTTTCTTTTGCCCCAAAATCTATCAACAGGCTTGTCGCATCAACCTTTAGTCCTGGCATATATTTCCAAAACTAACCAAATAACAATATTAACCGCTATGAGAATGTAGGTTATCCATGGCTTTTCAGTTTTTATATCAATTTTATACTCCCTTTCTTTTTTATTCACCAATTCTTTGAAATCAACATTGCCGTAGTTACTGTCAAAGTCCTTGCTGAAAAAGTATCTGATTTGATTATCAATGCCGAAGTTTATACCGGGATATTTATAATACTTGAGAAATTCCTGCTTTTCAATATTTACACTCATGCAACACAAATGACTCCCATCAAATTTTTTATTATATTCCTCCGATGCTAAAATCTCCAGCTTCTCCTCAGACAAATCCGATGAAAACAAAAAAACTTTAAAATAATAGATGCTCACTTCCTTTTTTATCTGCATAAGTCTTGCTTTGGTCATTTCAAGTCCTGTTCTAATTTGCTCTCGAGAGAGCAAATCGCCGTTTACAAGTTCTGCAATGACATATCCTTCGGGACCGTATCTCTGAAGTACTGCCCTGCTTTCACTTACAATTACATCTCCCTTTTCATCTGTAACAGGAACATAGTTTCCTCTTTCAATCAATAATCTGCTCAGTATTTTTATAATCAATTCCGTGTTCTCCTTTCAATTGATAGACCTTATTACAATTATAAATTATTCTTTCTTATTTTCCTACATATCCATATTCATTATTTATTCTATTATTTTTTATCTTACCAACTGCAACGCAAAAAAACGATGATGATTTAAATTATGTAACCATCATCGCTTTTCAGTCTTAAAATACAGCAATTATGAACTATTCTTGCATCACAGTTTACATATATCGCGCAAAATATACCTCTACTATATCACGTTTTTAATTAAAATAAAGCGGTTTTTTGGGGTTTGTAATAATATTTTGAGTTAAAATAATTCTTTTAAGAGACAAGAATCAATACAAACTTTTGAACGTAAACTTAATCGGAATCCGTTATCGTGCGTAAAACTCTTCTTATATCTTCAAAACTAAATCCTTTGTGCTGCAAAAAAGAATATATTTTTCTTTCGATTTTAGGTTCTTTCATGTCATACTTACCAAATTTTTTTCTTATTAACCTTTCTATCACAACATCCTCGTCAAAATCCAACTCTTCCAATACCTGATTTGCAATTTCACCGGATACACCTTTTTGAATAAGCTCCATTCTCAACATTTTTTTAGATTTGGGTTTTAGCTTCATTCTATCATAGACATACTTTTGTGCATATATCATGTCATTTATATATCCCATGGATTTTAACTCGGTTACAACACTAAAAATTACATCCTCATCATATCCGTCTTTTCGAAGCTTCTCCGACAATACTGCTTCTGTCACATATTTATATGACAGGTATTTGATCGCTTTATACTTCGCACTTTTTTGAGTGACATTTTTTTTAATTTCTTCAATTTCATCACTTGACAACTCTTTTTTGTCATAAAGACATAACCGAAGATAGTCTTCTTCGGGTATTGAAAAAGCATATTCTTCGTCTATAAAAACAGAAAGCATCCCCCGGTTTTTCGTATCCTTTTGCACTGAAGTAATTATCATACATACCACCAATACATTATTCCTGAGAATGACAAAAAATCCTAACTATAATTATACTATAATGTAATTCATAAAATCTATATATGTTGCGAAAAAGAATTTCCATAAAACTGAATTTTTCGCAACATATAATGCCCAAAACAAGCGTAAAATTCTTATTATAAAATATATAGGTACATATCGTATGATATGCACCCAAACAACATTCCCGCCAAATTATACCCGGCCGGCATTATACCGTCTCTAATACTTACAAATTTTATTTTGTGAACTACTCTTCGTCTTCCAAATCTACTTCGTCATCATCAGTTTCAACGTGAGCATTAATACTCATCAGAAATGCTTGGTTATAGTTATCTCTGATTTTTCCTTCTATTTCTTTTAATATTTCAGGATTTTCTTTTAAGAATTGCTTTGCATTCTCCCTTCCCTGTCCAATCTTTTGACCGCTGTAGGAGAACCATGCGCCGCTTTTATTTACAATATCAAGATTTACCGCAACATCCAAAATATTTCCTTCTTTTGAAATACCCTGACCGTAAATAATATCAAACTCTGCTTCTTTAAAAGGAGGAGCAACTTTGTTTTTAACAACCTTAACCTTTGTCCTGTTTCCTATTATCTCATTTCCCTGTTTGATGGACTCTATCCTTCTGACATCAAGCCTTACAGAAGAATAGAATTTTAAAGCTCGTCCTCCCGGTGTGGTCTCAGGATTACCGAACATAACCCCTACTTTCTCTCTCAACTGGTTTATAAATATTGCTGTCGTCTTGGATTTGTTAATAACACCGGAAAGCTTTCTTAATGCCTGGGACATAAGTCTTGCCTGAAGACCTACATGGGCATCTCCCATTTCACCGTCAATTTCAGCTTTTGGCACCAAAGCTGCAACCGAGTCAATTACAATAACGTCAATCGCTCCGCTTCTTACAAGAGCCTCCGCTATTTCCAAAGCCTGCTCTCCGGTATCCGGCTGTGAAACAATAAGATTTTCTATATTGACTCCCAGGTTCTTTGCATACACAGGGTCCAAAGCATGCTCGGCATCTATAAAGCCGCTTCACCGCCTGCTCTTTGCGCCTCGGCAATAATATGCAAAGCAACTGTTGTCTTACCTGATGATTCAGGGCCAAATATTTCAACTATTCTTCCCCTTGGCACCCCTCCGACACCCAGTGCAATATCAAGTCCCAAAGCACCGGTGGGAATGGTCTCTATATTCATGTGGGTGTTCTCCCCCAGCTTCATAACCGCACCTTTACCAAACTGCTTTTCTATCTGTCCCAAAACCATCTCAAGAGCTTTCTTCTTCTCAATCATTTAATCATCCTCCTATATGTCGAACATGTGTTCTTAATAATTATACATTAATGCAACCATATAGTCAATAACTTTTGAATTATTTTACACAAAAAGGGTTTTATTTTTTTACTGTCTTAATAAGCTTTGATAAAACCAAATCTTTAAAATGTAATGCCTCCTCCACCCTAAGTGCGAGCACAGCAGCAAAATATATCAGTGCACCTAGAACTATCTGATAAAGCAAATTAAATAGCTGCATAACCTTGGTGCCGGTATCTAATGCAAAATAAGTGTTTGCAATAAAAAGAACCATTCCCATTATCAGAGCCGAAGGCACAACCTTCAAAAGAAATTTCAAAAGCCTGTCCAGATAAATTCCCTTCATTTTTTTACTGAGAATTGATAAGAGAAGAAAAGCATTTAACGCACTGGCAAGGGAATAAGCCAGGGCCATTCCCGCAACACCAAGACCGGTAAAATTATAAAACACAAGACTTAAAAGTATGTTAATTATTATAGTACTTCCCCCAATCAAAAGAGGGGTGAGAGTATCATTAATTGCATAAAAAGCCCTGTTTATTATAGTTACAATGGACTGGCTCAAAAGCGCAATGGAAAAAAACATGAGAACATTTCCCGCAACGCTTACAGCTCCCTCATCAAAACGGTTTGTAAATTTAAATATGGTTCTGATTACCGGCTCTCTTAGCACAATAAAGCCGACACCGGACGGTATGGTGAAAAACAATACTGTTTTAATACCCTTCATAAGAGTACTCTTATACTCATCCACTTCTCCCCTCGCAATATTTGAAGACAGCGAAGGCAGCATAGCTATACCCATGCCTTGGGCAAACACCCCATAGGGAAGCTGCCAGGTTCTGTCTCCGATATTCAGTGCAGTTGCCCCGCCAACACCAAACAATGTTGCAAAGGTGCCGGTGATTACCGCATTTATCTGTACAGTGGCCGAGGATATCAAAGAAGGTACGGCAAGCTTGAAGAGCTTCCTTGAGCCCTGATGCTTCAGATAGAATCTAAATCTGTAAAATTTAAGATTTTTCACAGCAAAGGACAACTGAAACAAAAAGTAAATAAGTGAACTTGCCATTACCCCAAAGGCGACGCCTCTTACACCCCATTTGCTGCTACTAAATACAATTATGCTCAAAGCGCTTCCAATGTTGTAAAGCGACGGTCCGTATGCTGCTGCGGCAAA
Source organism: Acetivibrio straminisolvens JCM 21531 (assembly GCF_000521465.1). Taxonomy (GTDB): domain Bacteria; phylum Bacillota; class Clostridia; order Acetivibrionales; family Acetivibrionaceae; genus Hungateiclostridium; species Hungateiclostridium straminisolvens. Next base: position 66,541 of record NZ_BAVR01000013.1, on the reverse strand, counting down.
CCTGTTGTAGGAGTTTAAAACCCCGTTGCAAAGTCCTGCCATCATAAGAAAAGCAACCGAAGGAAAAAGTATTCTTATAAGGTCAATAGTGAGCTGTTTTTGGGCATCGGTCTCAAACCCCACAGCAATGAGCGAAACCAACTGGGGCGCAAAAAAGATTCCCAAAAAGCACGCTATAACCATTGCAACAATAACAACATTTATAAACGTGCCCACCACTTTCCATCCCGTCTCTTCATCATCTTTGGCAATATAACCGGACAAAATAGGTATAAGGGCTGCAGATACTGCACCTCCAACCAGCATGTCATACATTAAACCGGTGATTCTGAAGGCAATAGTATAAGCATCCCCCTCTTCATTAACCCCTATCAGGTTCGGTACCAGCATTTCTCTTAAAAAACCAGTGATTCTGCTTACTACTATAGATGACATGACAATAAGAGCAGCACTGGTAAGTTTTTTATTCTTTTCCAAATGTATATCCTCCCAGATTCTTCTCTCGTCCTTTATTGTTTTCTTCTGACTTTTTATTAATAATAGAAAACGTTTTTATCCTTTCATTTTCATAACATATTTTCTTATCATATCAAAAGCATTAAGCGACGTCATGTTTCTTATTCTTATTCTGTTTCCGGTTAGCCTAAGCTCCCTTGTTTCCGTTCCCGAATTATGGGCAAGGGCAATATAGATCAAGCCCACCGGTTTTTCATCAGTGCCTCCGTCAGGACCTGCAATCCCCGTAACCGCAATCCCTATATCCGTTGATGCAATTTTCTTTACACCTTCGGCCATCTCGATTGCTGTTTGACTGCTGACAGCACCGTACCTTTCCAAAGTTTCAGGCCTGACCCCGAGGTTTTCTATCTTGGATTCGTTGCTGTAGGATATAATACCCCTTTTAAAAACCTTTGATATCCCCGGAATATCGGTAAGCCTTGTAGAAATCAGCCTCCGGTACAGGATTCGGCAGTTGCTATTGTAATGTTGTTGTCAAGAAGCATTTTTGATGCCACAAACTCCAGTTCTTCATTTTCCGTGCTGTACAGTGCATCCTTGAGCCTTGAAGCTATCTCATTCTGCAAAGGAAGTATTTCGCAAAGTCCCTCGTCCTCTTTCTTTGATTTCGCGGTGAGCCTTACAGTCACCTGTCCATCCTTTGCATATGTTGCTATGGTAACCCTCTCCTGCTTGTCGATTAAATCCATAATCAACTCTTCAAGCTGGGATTCCCCTATTCCAAACACCCTTAGATATTTTGACACTATCCTGTATTCCGATTTTTCCCTAAGGTATGGGATAACAGTATCATCAAGCATCGGTATCATCTCCGGCGGAGGACCGGGAAGCATTACCACAATCTTTCCATTGTTCTCAACAATGCAGCCCGGAGCTGTGCCGTTATTGTTTTCAACCACTATACACCCCTCCGGAAGATATGCCTGCTTGACATTGTTGTCCGTCATTTTCCGGTTTATCCTGTTAAAAAAAGTTTTTATCCTTTCAAGGCTCTCCTCGTGTAAAACAAGCTTTTTTCCCAAAACTTCCGAAACAGTTTCCTTTGTAATGTCATCCTGAGTAGGGCCGAGTCCTCCGGTCATAACCACAAGATCGCTCCTTTTTAGTGCTGCAAGAAGACTGTCTTTTAGCCTTATGGGATTGTCTCCCACCACACTGTGATAATACACATTCACACCAATATCGTTGAGCTTTTTGGATATGTATTGGGCATTGGTATTTGCTATCTGCCCCATTAAAAGCTCAGTTCCAACTGCTAATATTTCTGCATTCATAAAAAACTCCTTAAATTTAAACTTTTTGTAACTTATTATATCAATTCGTGTAGTAAAATAAAAGTAATGAAATAAGTTTAAAACAAAGATTTTAACAGCATACATAATACCAATAAAATCTTCGCAGAATTCAATTCTTTCACATATAAAACTTACAAAAGTTAATGACTTAGAATCATCAAGTAGGGTATAATATTACTAATTATTAAAGAGATATTCAATAGGGAGGAAAAGTATGAACAGCAATAGAGTGATTAAAAAAGTAACTGTTATCGGAGCAGGATTTGTGGGTTCTACAACCGCATATACACTAATGCTCAGCGGACTTATCTCTGAAATTGTACTGATAGATATAAATGCAAAAAAAGCTGACGGCGAAGTTATGGATCTAAACCACGGTATGCCTTTTGTAAGGCCTGTGGACATTTATCGCGGCGATTATAAAGACTGTGCAGGTTCCGATATAGTGATTATTACTGCCGGTGCCAACCAAAAAGAAGGTGAAACGAGAATCGATCTTGTTAAACGGAATACCGCGGTCTTCAAAAGCATTGTAAGCGAAGTTGTGAAATACAATAACGACTGTATTCTTCTGGTAGTAACAAACCCGGTAGATATTTTAACCTATGTAACTTACAAATTATCCGGTTTTCCCAAAAACAAAGTAATAGGCTCCGGAACTGTTTTGGACACTGCCCGATTCCGTTATCTATTAAGTGAGCACGTAAAAGTGGATGCAAGGAATGTGCATGCCTATATTATTGGGGAGCACGGCGACACCGAAGTTGCTGCCTGGAGTCTTGCAAATATCGCAGGAATTCCCATGGATCGCTACTGTGACGATTGCCATCAGTGCAAAGAACAGATTTCGAGACATGAAATATATGAAAGTGTAAAAAATGCAGCCTACGAAATCATCAACAACAAAGGCGCAACCTACTATGCCGTAGCCCTTGCCGTAAGAAGAATCGTTGAAGCAATTGTAAGAAACGAAAACTCAATACTTACCGTTTCGAGCTTTCTGGAGGGACAATACGGCCTTAGTGATGTATGCCTCAGTATACCCACGATTGTAGGTATGAACGGTATCGAAGAAATATTGAATGTTCCTTTTAGCGAAGAAGAAATTCATCTTCTCAGAAAGTCAGGAAATACTTTAAAAGAAATAATAAAAACACTGGATATATGAAAGTTCTCCTTTTCTTTTAGGAAAAGGAGAACTTTTTCATTGATAAATATATTATTTGGTATATAATTTGTAGTATGGAATCCGTTTTTAAAAAATAGGAATTTATGTATCGGGGGAAAAGTTATGGAGAAATCAATTGAAATTTTAAATAAAATCGTATCAAATATTGAGAAGGTCATTGTAGGAAAAAAGAAATCCATTCAACTTATATTGCTGTCTCTCATCTGCGATGGGCATGTTTTGATTGAAGATGTACCTGGTGTGGGTAAAACCAGCATCGTATCATCTCTTGCAAAGTCTGTGAATGCTTCATTTAAAAGAATACAGTTTACACCGGATACTCTTCCTTCAGACATCACAGGTTTTACCATGTACAATCAAAAGGAAAGTAAATTCGAATATCATCCCGGAAGCATTATGAGCCAAATAATACTTGCAGATGAAATAAACCGAACCTCTCCTAAGACGCAGGCAAGTCTTCTTGAAGCAATGGAAGAAAAACAGGTGACCGTTGACGGTGTGACATACAATCTGCCCAGACCTTTTATGGTGCTGGCAACTCAGAACCCCATAGAATATCTCGGCACTATCCCCTTCCCGAAGCACAGCTGGACAGGTTTTTTATGAAAGTTTCCATAGGTTATCCCGAGAAATTTGAAGAATCGGAGATACTCTCAAGATTTCATGACGAAAACCCTATGGAATCCCTAAAACCGGTGGCCGACAGCAGCGATATACTGAGCATCCAAAATGATGTTAGAAAGATCTACGTTGACAAATCTATCAACAATTATATAGTTGAAATTGTAAGCCGGACACGTTCCCATTCCGATATAAGCTTAGGTTCAAGTCCCAGAGGTTCCCTTTCATTATATAGGGCTTCACAAGCATGGGCTTTATACAATGAAAGAGATTTTGTAATACCTGAGGATGTAAAGCTCATGTCAATACCTGTGCTTTCCCACAGGATTATACTAAAGCAGGAAGCAAGGCTTAAGAAAATATCATCTGAAGAAATAATTGATACTATAATAAAATCTGTTAGTGTTCCTACGGTGAATAAGCATGGTAAAAAATAGAATTTTGTATTCAATTTTATATGTTGCGTCTTTGCTATTTATATATTTCTATGGGGGTAAGATTCCTTATATGCTGTTTTACACTGTTTTTCTGCTGCCCTTTGTCTCCATAGCCATTACATCTATTGCTTTTGTCAGATTTAAATATATCCAGGAGATTGACAAACGTCGTGTTATGAAGGGTGATGAAGTAAACTACACCTTAAAAATAAACAATGAAGATTTTTTTCTCTATCCATACATTAAAATTAATTTTCATAATAGCGACACAATTTTTGCAAACCAATTTGAGTCAAAAAGCTTTTCTCTTCTTCCTTTTAAGAAAAAAACTTTCAGCTACAAGCTTTGCTGTAAATACAGGGGAGATTTTTTAGTTGGAGTAAAAAGCATAGAATTTGAAGACTACCTGGGTATCGTGAAATTTACCCACGAACCCATTTCCACAAAGAATGTTACAGTATTTCCCCGTCTGGTAAAGCTGGACAGCATAAAGCTTAAAACAGACTATCTGTCGGAGTCTCATGCCCTGTCAAACAGTCGGATTGAGAATACCATGACCTTTTCCGACACAAGGAAATATATATATGGCGACAGCATAAAGAAAATACACTGGAAGCTTTCTTCAAAAATGAACGAACTTCTTGTAAAAAACTTTGAAAGTACATCCCAAGTAAGCTCGGTGATTTTACTGGATATTAATAAAAACAGCTATTCCTTTGAGCAAAACTCTGTAATTGAAGATATGCTTATTGAGGCTTCTATCGCTGTAACTTATTATTGCCTTAGCAACTGGATACCGATAAATCTTGTATATTACAGCAAAGGATTTATCGATATCGAGGCAAAAAATGCGTTGGAATTTGAAGAAATCTACAACATTTTATCCGGTATTAAATTTGAAAATGATATGAATATAAAAGACGTGCTCAGTATTTATGTAAAAAACAACATTCTTAAAAGGACCTCGATACTTCTTTTTACGTCTAATTTAAATTATGAGCTCTATGACGAAATTTACAAAACAAAACTTATGGGTTATGACATCAACCTGGTTTATGTTTCTTCGGAGTACATTGTAAATACCGTTTCTTCCGAAGTAACCAGCATATTAAATGAGCTTTTGGAAATTGGAGTTATGGTTTATAAAATAAAAACGGAAGATGACATAAAAATGTCCTGGAACACAGATAGAACATTTTTGCAAAAGGTGAGGCGATTCAAAACATGGATACCAAAAGATTGCTTGATTATTTTGCCAATTTCATTCTGGCAGCTCTAATGAGCTTTAGCCTGGTTTATCCCCTTACTACCACACTTAGTTTTCCTTATTCGTCTTTTTATATCTTGGGGCTAGTAACTTTCATTCTTTTTATATATTCGGTGCTGTTTGCAAACAGGTCCGTCTCAAAAATTAGTGTACCGATAATAATATCCTCTCTGGCGGCAGGTACTATATTCTTAGCTGCCAAAGGAGATTTGGTATATATCATTCAACCCTTCGAATGGCTTATTAAATATATTAATGACGAGGTTTTACTTCCGGACAACTACTTCCCTTTTTTCATCACCGTCTTCCTTGCTGTGTCGCTGACACTGCTTGTATTTATATTCACTATAAAAAAATTCAACTTTATAATTATTGCATCAAGCGGAGCAATTATTTTCGTATCCCAGTGGATACTGGATTTCTTCATGCCTCATGCTTATATATCTTTCTATACCTTTGTTGCATCAATACTCACCTACTACTTAATGCATATATACAAAAAAAAGTGCTTGGAAAGCTCAAATAACGATTTTACCAGCATCGGGATTTATAATTGGAATCGCCCCCATATGCATCCTCATAGTCTTTCTGACAAATTCAATACCTGTAAGATCCAAACCCATCGAATGGAAATGGTGGATGACAAACTCAACAGCTTTTACAATCAATTTTGGTTAAGCATTCACGGCAAAAACCCCCTCGGCTTTGACTCAGATTATTTTTCCTTTTACTCCACCGGATTTGAAAATGATGAGAATTTAGGCGGAAATATTAATCCGAATGATATTAAGATAATGGAAGTTACAACCGACCGAAGTATTTATCTTAGAGGCCGGGCATGCGATTTATACACAGGAAACAGCTGGACCAACTTACAATTAGTCAATAGTTCTATAGACAGTTTAAACAAAATGAGCCTTGACATAATAGAAATGAAAACGGGCTTACCCCTTCTTGCCAGCAAAGCAGACCCAGACGGCAACATATATGAATTTGCGGAAACCGACGAAATTATTCCCGACATTATTTCAAAACGCAATGTGAAAGTAAAGTACACGAATATAAGAACCAAATCCCTTTTTGTACCGTTAAAGTCGGAAAACTTTATATTTTCACCCAACATAGACGATATAGTATTAATTAACCAAGATGGCGTATTTACCTCCGATAAATTTTTAAATATGAATTTCACCTATTCCTTTGACAGTTATAGTCTGAACACTGCCAGCGAAGATTTCAAAAAACTTCTAAGGCAAAGTACCCGCGGCCTGTACAGCCTTGAGCTAAACAGACTGACCGATGAAACCTATGAATATTTCTACAGCGAGTACTTAAAGGAACTCTTGGATGAAGCGGAAAGATTTCATCATTCGGAACTTTGGAAAACAACATATGAATATTCATTAAAAAATATAATAAGAAATGCTCCGGAAGATATGGCTTTAAGTGACCTGTTATATGAATATCTCGTTACTGTTTTCATAGATGAATGGAATCTTGACGGCATTTTTGGCAACGAAAATCTAAAACACTATATCAAATTTAGCGTTAACGAACTTAACGATTCAAAATATGTAAAAAAACTGTATGAGCTAAAATCATTAAACTCCAATTCAGGTTATATTTACGATACTTATCTCAAGATACCTTACGAGATGCCTAAAAGAGTAAAAGACCTTGCCCTATCAATAACCGACAGCGAAACCAATAATTTTGACCGGGCAAAAGCAATTGAAAAATATCTTTCGACAACCTTCAGCTATACACTGACTCCGGGAGATTCACCAGCTGACAGGGATTTTGTAGATTACTTTCTGTTTGATAAAAAGGAAGGCTATTGCGTGTATTTTGCCTCTGCCATGGTAATTCTTGCACGCAGTATAGGACTTCCTGCCCGGTATGTTGAGGGATTCGTTCTCCCTTCAAAATCAAAAGGAAATGTGTATGAAATTACAAATAGACAGGCTCACGCCTGGCCGGAGATTTACTTTGAGGGATTTGGCTGGGTTGCCTTTGAACCGACTCCTGTCTATCAGCAAGATTTGTTTTACAGTTCCGGAGGCTTTGTACACAACACAAGCGGAATGATTCCTCAAACCGCTAACGATTCTCAAAATCAGAATAACGATGAAGGCAACAAGCCTGACATGGCTCCCCAACCTGTTCAAAGCCAAAATCCGTTTATTATTACCGTCTTGATTATAGTCTTGACATTACTGGGCTTTGTTTCTCTGGTGCTGATTATCATCGGTATCAATAAAATCAGGCGAAACCGCAAGCTTAAGTCCATCTTAAATATGCCGCCTAAAGAGGCAGTAATAAAATTGTACGAAATATACCTAAATCATCTTTTATACCAGTACATGCCTGTACGTTCGGGAGAAACCCCGCTTGAATATGCCAAAAGGCTTGACAATTATGGTTACTTTGCACCAGGAAAGTTTATCGATGTTGCTACCGTATTTGTAAAAGCCAGATACAGCCGCAATGAAGTAACCGAAACAGACAGGACTTGTGTTTTGAAATTTTATGAGCCCATGATTTCAAAAACACGAAGCTCCATGGGACGCATAAAATACTTCTTATTTGCACATATACTTGGAAAGATATGAAATTCTCCGATTGTCAAGAGACTATAGAGTCTTACTTTAAAGCCTCTATAGTCTCTTAACTTATAACTTCTCCATAAACTTTTCTCAAAAGACGGACTTTAAAAGAAGGTCTTTTTGGGCACTATAACCATTGCAACAATATAAATAATAATACCGGCGAAAAATCCGGTGAAAACGGTACCTACCACAGTAATAAGCCTTATGAGAGTAGAATCAATCTCGAAATATTCAGCAACCCCTCCACACACTCCGCCAATAATTTTATCTGAATCCGAAAGATACATTTTCTTCATAAAGGATCCTCCTCCCAAATTTTATCAGTATAGCAAACCGGTATTTTATACCGCATAGTGCTATTATATAAGTACGCCAAAACATTTATTTTGTCTGAAAAAAGACACCGGAAATTTTTCTCCGGTGTCTTCTTATCGGTAAAACTTTATTCATACAGAGGATATTTATCGCAAAGAGCCTTTACTCTTTCCTTTACGGCATCTTTTGAATTTTCATAATCAGTTATAGTGAGGTTAATCAGATCTGCAATCTCAACATATCCTCTTCCTTCATTCCCCTTGCTGTAACAGCCGGTGTACCTATTCTGATACCGCTGGTAACAAACGGACTTTCAGGGTCAAAAGGAATTCCGTTTTTATTTACGGTAATGTATACTTCATCAAGAATATGTTGAACGTACTTGCCTGTAAGACCTTTATTTCTCAAATCAACCAGCATAAGATGGTTGTCCGTTCCTCCCGAAACAAGGTTGATACCTTTTTCCATCAAGGAGTTGGCAAGAGTACTTGCATTCTTTACTATCTGTTTCTGATATTGTTTGAATTCATCGGTCAACACTTCAGCAAAACTTACCGCTTTTGCTGCAATAACATGCATCAACGGACCACCTTGTATTCCAGGGAATACAGCTTTGTCAATCATTTTCGCATACTCATTGCTGCACAGTATAAGTCCGCCCCTCGGACCTCTCAAAGTCTTGTGAGTGGTAGTAGTAACAAAGTGGGCATAAGGAACAGGATTCGGATGAAGTCCTGCAGCAACAAGTCCTGCTATATGGGCAATATCCACCATCAAATATGCGCCAACTTCGTCTGCAATATCTCTGAAAGCTTTAAAATCAATTATTCTGGGGTATGCACTGGCACCTGCAACTATAAGTTTGGGCCTGTGCTCCTTTGCAAGCTTTCTCACTTCCTCATAGTCTATCCTGCAATCTTCCTGACTTACTCCATAGGATACAACATTGAAATACTTTCCGGACATATTTACAGGGCTTCCATGGCTTAAATGGCCCCCATGGGAAAGGTTCATTCCAAGAATCGTATCCCCGGGATTCAGAACTGCAAAAAACACAGCCATGTTTGCCTGAGCTCCTGAATGAGGCTGAACATTTGCATGCTCTGCTCCGAATATTTTTTTAGCCCGTTCAATAGCAAGATTTTCAACAATATCAACATATTCACAGCCGCCGTAATACCTTTTTCCCGGATATCCTTCAGCATATTTGTTGGTGAGCGGTGTACCCATTGCTTCTATTACCGCTTTACTGACAAATTTTCAGATGCAATAAGTTCTATCTTATTTCTCTGACGATTAATCTCAAGTTCGATTGCCTTTGCAACTTCGGGATCGATTTTCGATACTTCTTTCAAACAATACATAAAAAACCTCCTATAAATTAAGGGAACATAAAATTCCGATTAATATGAATTAAAATAACAGAAAAAGCCAAATCCAAAGGATTTGACCTCCGAAAAGACTGGCAAAAAAGGAGTCCCAAACTATATTAGCCCATAAAAATAAAAACACTTCTCTGTCCTTTTGCCTGAGAGATTTCTGAATCGTCCTCTACGGAACCATTCATTTGCCCCTTCGGCGCCTTTACGGTCTCTCCAGAGGTGCGTCCGGCCATGGTCACAAACCTGAAAGTATCACTCCTTCGGTGCATCGGAATATCTCCAATGACTCTCCCATGACAATCATCCGCTTTATTCACTTAACCAATAAAATTATAATAATAATTTCCTACTATGTCAACAACTATTTTCGACAAACGCGCGGCCAAAGCATAAACATTATCTCTACCCAAGACCTTTAAAATTAATTTTCTGCAAAATCAAACCAAAAAATCAAAACCGGAATAAGCTTTGATTTTCAAGCTATCCCGGTTAGTGTTTAAATATATAAGAATATGCTTTTGGAAATGACTTTACTTCAGGATTTAGCTCTGTATGCCAAATCCATATCTATCTATACAGGGTCGTTCCAATAACCGCTTGATATAACAACGCGTTCTCCCGATAAATTCAGCTTCCGGTTAATGCCTTGCTCATAACAAAGCACTTCTCCTGTCTCTATATCACTTATTTTTATCCATTCTATCTTCCAATCGTCGCTTCCTTTTTTATAGAATTCAAAGGATTTGATAGAAGACTTTTGAACCCTTCTAGGCAGATTAATATTGAAAGTGTCGACATCTCCTCTTTCAAAATCATTGTGCCAATCCGTATTAAGATAAACTTTGTGTTCGCCGTCGTCAAATTTTATCTCCATATATACATTATCATCAGTTCCGGACCACAAATCGTTGCTTGTTTTTATCACTACCTGAAGCCTGCATATTCCCAAACCCTCGTCCCTATTTATAAAATTGTCCATGTATGTCCTGTCAAAGGGAACAAGGGTCCACGCCGATGTAACTTTTCCGCTAAATCTGTGATGAGCCAGACATATTCCGGTTCTACGATCACACACAGTTATATGTTCAGGCTTCCAATCACTTCCACCCCTCTTTCTTATATAAAAATTCTTAATTTCATTATAATCTATAGGGTTGCGAATTTGAAAGGGATATGTATCGAGATCTCCCCTTTCAAAATCATTGTAAAAACTTTTATCGAGCACATGTTCCACATTTCCCTGAGTTGTCTCCATTTTAAATATAACATCTCCGTCCGTTCCCGAACCAAAGTCACTGCTGGTTTTGATAGTAACCATAAGCCAGTTATGGTAGTTACTCTTGTAGCCCCATCTTGCAATTGGCAATATGCATCCTCAAGATGTTCTAATACACCTATTTCAATGGTCTTTCCACCATCCAGCGTAATATTGGATGCTTTTGCAAGCATGATACCGGTTCTTACATCAATTACATATATATTCTCTGCTTTCCATTGGTTACTGCCTGCAAGACGAAGGGTAAAAGACTTTATGCTTGATATAGGCACCACCGACGGCAGAATATGGTGTACACGCGCACAACTTCCCGGTATTGTCAGTCCCACCAGTCCACTATTCAATTGTATTTCAAAGTCCTTATCTTCCATATTATTGCTTGTTTTCAAACCAAAGAATACCTTGCTTGTAGTACTTGCGTTTCCTGACTTTGCAGTCGTGGCAACAACCATAATCTCATGCAATGACCACTGTAAGGTGTGCTTGTGAAGCTTAATCTCCGTTTTCTCGCAATCAGGCTCGCCTGCCTTTGGTTTTTCATAATACTTGTCTATTATTTTGTTTATGTTGTCAGTTCCGATAAGGCATAGTTTCCCCATGTTCAAACAGCGTTTAAATTCGGGAAACGGCTGGTCAAAGCAGTCATTCTTTTTCCAGAATTCGCCCCATTCCTTCTCCAATTTTTGCTGAAGATTATTCATTCCCAATGAAAGGAAGAGCTTTGCAGGATTGGCGAAATGCTCTTTAATGCTTTCAATGGCCTCATCATAGTCATCTATATATTTCGGGTCTCTGCCGGTAATATACGCCGCAATGGGACGAACATAAGGAAGGAGTATTTTGTCCTCAATAATATCTTCAATCTCTTCACTTATTACATCAATGAAAGGGATTGATAAATCAGAGAACAGTCTTGCAACTGAAGAAAAGAGTTCCCAAGTATTTCTTGCCTCTTCCGAACTACACAAATAATTAGCCAGCAAATCAATAAAATCCGGTTTATAGTCAGACCATGCTTCCGAGAAACCTTTGTCGATTATTCTCTGCGTAAATTCGCCCCAAACCCTAAGCCATCTTTCAATATACTCTCCTCTTTCCGTAATATCAGTGAGGGATACCGATCCCCCTTGAGCATTTTCTTCGAGAAGCCTCTCATAATAGAATACAAAACGCTCCAAAAAGTTGAAATCTGTAAATTTCCCTTTCGACACCCCGCTTTTTCCTTTCAATGCATTTGTTTCCTCTATAGCGCCCCGCGTTGCAAAACAGGTTCGAAGAAAGCTTATAGGAATGTCAATGCGGAAATCATCCTCAGAATGGTCGTAGCTTATTAAATTATCCAGATGAGTTTCTATTGCGAAATGTATAATGATAATTCTGATTTTTTGGAATATGGGGTTATCCAGACTTATTTTTTTCCAATCATCAACCGCTTCCAAAATGCTGGAGATTTCAGGGAATGGACCGCCGGCATAATCATTTACATAATCGTGTGTAAACATATCACCAGCATAATGTATCATATATCCCAGATAAAAAGCCAACGCTTCATTAAAATCATTATCTGCCGGGGAGTAGGTTAAAAGCTTCTCTTGCATATAGGGAAGCCATTTGCCCGAATCTCTCGGGTGTATCCCCCCCTGCCCTTCAAAAATATCAGGAAAGAAGTCCGGTCCTACTGCACCGCCGCGAAAATATGTAGGACAATTTTTATAGCTCTATAAAACATATCCGGTACTTTGTATTCTTTTCTTACCATCTTTCCGTTCTCGTACTCTTCAAGATAAAGGCACCCATTGTTTTTTATCAGTTCATCTCGAAGTAAATTTGCCGACAATATATGCCCTTTTGGTTTCATATGTACACCTCCATTTATTTAGTTTTTTACTTATCGAATCCCATTAGTTTTGCAAAGAAATTGTTTTTTATTCCGTTATTTTTATTAAACCAGAATTCTTCGTTTTCCCATTGTCTAAAGCCCACTCTATCCGATTCACGTTTATTGGCATCTAAACTGTACAGCGAATCAACCACTTTAGAATCGAGCGGTACACTTTTTGCCCGGGTTGATTTCCGGTTATCTAGAGAGGCCCCCTTTTTTTGAAACATCTTCTTAACCGTTTCAATTTCTTTTTCGCATTGCTCACGACTGTCAAATTCCACACTGCTTGCCAGTAGCTTTCCGTTTCCAGCATACACGTTAAAATAATACAGATTATTTCTCTTGCTTATCACTACCGAACCTTTTTTGTTAACAAGAGCAAGTTTCAAGGTCAAAATACCTTTAGCAGCACTTCGACGCTCCTTATACGAATCTGATTTCATAATCAACTGCCCCTCCGGTGTATGAATCGTAAAATAGTAGCTACCTGCGGTACTTTCTTCTCTTACAACTGCAACCCAACTACTCATAATTCCTCCTTTCTGCCTTCTCGGCAAATTAGATATGATTAAATATACTCTGGGAAAGCTAAGAAACTTGATTTGATAGTGTTTTCAAAAACAAGAACAGTTAGATTTTTAATTCCTTAGAAACTTTATTATATTGCTAAAAAATATTATTTTATGATATTACAAGACTTCAGTTTAAAGAAAAATTTTTGAGTTGTGAAAAAATTTTCTTGGATTGCAAAGTTATGCTTTATTGCTATTATATGAATCGTTTTGTCAAACCTTATATAACTCATCCGAACCCGGCTCACAAATATCAATGACTTGATTATCCTCATAAACAAGCTTTCTATCCAAATCGGCTGTTATTTTTCCGATAATAGCCGCCTCTATTCCATTATCTTCAAGCTCTTTTACAAGTGCAGGACCGTCTTTGCAGGTTATTATCATACAACCGCTTGATATAAGCTTTAAAGGATCAATTCCATAAACTTTGCAGATTTTTTGTGTTTCATCTTTCACAGGAACTTTGGTTTTATATACCACAGCTCCGGTTCCCGAGGCTTCTGTCACTTCCCATACAGCTCCTAGTATACCTCCCTCGGTCACATCGTGCATTGAATTTACTCCAAAGGATCCCGCTATAATTCCTTCCTTGAGCACACTTACGTCATTTATAAAAGCTTTAGCCCGTTCCACAGCATTCGCACCAATTATGCCTACCAGCTCTTCTTCTCTGTCATGGGCTATAATAGCCGTTCCTTCGATACCCGCAGCCTTGGTAACAATAATATCGTCTCCAGGCTCTGCCCCCGATGTGGTAACCAGCTTATCCTTTAATACCTTTCCTACGGCAGTACTGATTATAACTATCCTGTTTACGGCAGTAGTTATCTCGGTATGCCCCCCAATAATATCGACATTCAAAGAATTGGCAGTATCGATAATCTGAGTCATGACACTTTCGATATCCTTTTCTTCGGTACCTTCCGGTGCAAGAATTGTCATAAGAAGGCCTAACGGCTCGGCACCGCACGAAGCGACATCATTGCAGGATACATGCACGGCAAGGCGCCCCACCTCGCTAACAGCACCTGTAATGGGGTCGGACGACAGAACGCAAACATCCTTGCCGAAATCCACAGCACAGCAATCCTCGCCTACCTTTGGTCTTATGAGTATCTCTTTTCTGTTCGCCCTAATCTTATTTATTATCAGTTCCGTTAATACACTGTTCGGAACTTTACCTATCTCCATATTTACCTCCGCTGCAACTCCGTCGACAAGTTAACTTGTATAAAAATACTAAAGTTTGTACACTTTACACAGGCTAATTCCACGTAAAAAATCTATATTATTTACAATAACCATTTTACATTGATTTTGGATATTAAAAATATATACATTGATTTATATGTTGAGAAAAGTTCAGCTTCTATCCTGAAAAGGCAGATGCTTTAACTGCTTTTGCAAAATCTTTTTTGCAATATATCTATGTTTATATAAGTATATCATAATTTTTAACAAATATAAAGATCTAATTTATCAAAAAATGAAATTTTTACCCTTTTTCCTTGGCTTCCTTTGCCAAACGGTACTGCTCCCTGGTATTATCCATCAATGTTTTATTTGCTCTAGCTTCAGGAGAGCTTATTACCTTATTGAACCAAGATATGGCATCGTCATATTTTCCCACACGCCGGTTCAGCTCTGCAATCAGATACATACATGTATACTGATCAAGCTTCCCCACAGGAAACGTTTCACTTTCATAGGTTTCACTATAGTACCTCAAAGCATATTTTAAAAATTCTATCTCACGCTCATCCTTTTTCATTCTATAGAGCCATGCGATTCGTAAGCATACTTTTGCAAACTCAATCGGTTTTGCGCTGGTCTTGCAAAGGTTATAAAGCGCAAGTTTAAAAGCTTCCATGGCTTTTTCAATATCCCTTTCCCCACAGAAGCTTCTAGGTTTCCAATACTTAGAAATATTTTCTTTTACTATCTTTGCCTCAATCGGCGAAATATTTTCAAATCTTTCTTGCTGTGCCGCATAACCGCAGTGTTCGCAAACCCATACATCATAGAAAAGCGGATTTACATTTTCATAATAAATGCAAAAATCCGAATCCCTGGATGCAATAACACAATCCTTTGATTTAACTTTTGTAACCTCAATTTTATTTTGACATACAGGACATACTACAGTTTTGTTATACAGTGAATCAAGCATTAATTCATCCCTCTTTTTTATAGTTTATTATCCGTCTTCCGCAACATCGTTGTTACTCGGGCCTACTCTTTTGCGGCCTTGTACCGGTTTGTAAATATCTTCGGATATTTTTTCTCTTTCAATTAGTTTATTGCTTTCATAAGTTTCCCTGTAAACCACCACTTTCATACCCTGTACCGGTTCTCTTTCAACTTCGACCGCTCCTTTAGGCAATGTATTGTCGACAATTATCTCATCTGCCGGAGGAGACATACGCTCTACAACAACAGATTTCAGCCTTACATCACGCTTAGAATCACTTTTTGCTCCAAGCAGCTTTATGACTATCTTGTTTCCGACAACCGACGCGCTTATAAGGCAGGCACGGTCTGTGTTATTCCTAAATTTAAAATCAATATAGCCTTCCGATATTGTCGCATCCTGCCCGGGTTCCACATAACCTAAAGGCATTGAATGCTTCACCCTCTCAACACATCGAGCTTTGCCTTGAGCACTGCAACATACAGCGTAGTCGTAACCTGACATACACCTCCTCCGACTCCTTCAATTAAACGGCCTTTAACAATAACAGGTGCATCTTTATAGCCGTTTTCTTTTGTTCTTGTCCCTAAAGAGGCATCCATGGAAAATATCTCACCGGGAAGCAATATTTTATTATTGATTCTTTCGCATGCAAGTTTAATATTATGACTTCTATTAACATTGGATAAATTAAAAACAGTAGAAAAAGAGGAAATTACCTCCTCAATATGAGAAATATCTTTGTACAAAACTCTCGGATAAATCTTTTTGACTTCAAGTTCAAAAGACGATAAATCTCTCCTTAATAATTTATTTTCTAATAAATCCACATTTTTGTCAACTTCCATAAATCGTCCAATAATCTCTTTATCAAACACAATTTTGCCGTTTTGATAGGTTACAGTTGCATTCTTCGCATTTTCATCCACTTGCTTTTTGATGCTGGTAATATACTCCTCAAGCTGTGATTTCGAAAAGACCACTTCCGCAAGAACATTCTTTTTATTAGACTTTAGGCCCCTTATGGTTTTAAGCCTATTAAAAACTCCGCCCTCTCTTCCTATTGAATAGGCTCTTTCTATTGCCTCATCCACAAGAAAGCCGTAGGATATGTCCGAAAGTCCAATCTTCCATGACATGTCTTCGTAGTTTAGTAAAAGACTGTTTCCATACACAATCCCGTCAAGTTTTCTTTTTACCTGCTCCTTTGCCTCGTCAATACTCAGCCCCGAGACATCTATCCCTTCAATGACGACACCATCGTAAAAGGTTTTTCTGTTTAAGACAACCATAATACGGATTGAAACAGCTAAAGTTATAAGCAGAAAGCTGCTTACTGCAATGATTAAAATTTTATTTTTGTTTTTTGATAAAAAATTAAGCAACATATCCATACCTTCTATGCCAATTGATTCTATCCTTCAATCGAACATCTCTTTATATAGATATTGTTGCTTGTTGATATATTATTACATACATTTCAAACTTTATTTTTTAATTTTGCTTTAATCCCCGGTTATTGTCAAAACTTCAGCATTTTCCACTGCTTTGCTTATCAAATCTTCCATATCCAGCTTGCTTTCCGAAATAAGTATTTTTTCCATCTTCGGCTTGGTAGTAGGATGCTTTGCAACAAAAACCGTGCAGCAATCCTCATAAGGAAGAATCGATGTCTCAAAAGTGCCGATTTTTCTGGCAATATCTATGACCTCATTTTTGTCCATACCTATCAGGGGCCTGAAAACCGGGAGACTTACCACTGCATTTGTAACCGCAAGACTTTGCATTGTCTGACTTGCAACCTGTCCGACACTCTCTCCGGTCACAAGAGCCAGAGCCCCTGTCTTTTTGGCAATTATTTCGGCTATTTTCATCATCGCTCTTCTCATAATTATTGTCAATTCTTCATGGGGGCATTTTTCATTTATCTCCAACTGTATATCGGTAAAAGGTACAATATGAAGATTTATTTTTTGGCAGTATGAAGCAAGAATTTTTGCCAGTTCAATAACCTTCTCTTTTGCCCTTTCGCTAGTGTAAGGATAACTGTAAAAATGCACTGCCTCTATTTCAACACCCCTTTTTCCTATCATCCAGCCGGCCACAGGACTATCAATACCTCCCGAAAGCAAAAGCATTGCCTTTCCGTTGCAGCCAAGGGGCATTCCGCAAACCGCCGGTATTATCTCCGAATAAATATACGTAAACTCCCTTACTTCCACATACAAAATAAAATCTGGTTTTTTCACATCAACACTGAGTCTGGGAATATTTCTCAAAATATGTCCTCCCAATTCCCTGCTTATCTCGGGCGAATCCATGGGAAAACGCTTATTTCCCCTCTTTGTCTCAACTTTAAAGGTTTTATATCCTTCCCGCTTTATGAGATCCTTCACCATGATTACAGAATACTCTTTTATAACTTCAAAATCCGAATCTATCTTCCACACCGGACTTACGGATACGATTCCGAAAACCTTTGATAAGAGCTTTAAAGCTTCATCAAAATCATAATTTTCTTCCTCAGGCTCAATATATATCCTTGCTTGCGATCTGGTAATAGACACCTTGCCCAGCTTGTGAATAGCCCTTTTTATGTTACTTACGAGCTTACTCTCAAATATAGGCCTGTTCAAGCCTTTCAAAAGTATTTCACCATATCTTACCAAAATAACCTTCTTCATTTTCTTCCTCCACGTTTTATTCTAATTTTCGGCAAAATATCTTTAATAGCCTCCACGGTCTTTATTATATCCTCTTCGGTGTTGAAGGACGAAAAGCTGAACCTAATCGCCCCTTCAATTATTTCAGGCTTAATTCCCATTGCTTTTAGCACATGGCTTAAAACCTGCTTTCTGGAAGAGCAGGCTGCACCTGTTGACACAAATATATTCTTTGTCTCCAAATGGTGAAGCAGCACCTCTGCACGGACATTCAAAAAAGAGACATTCAGAATATAAGGCGATGCTCCTTCGGGAGATATCACAACCACATCCTCAACCTCTCTCTTCAGCATGTCTAAAAGCAATGCTTTTAAATTCTCACAGCGCCCGGCACTTTCCTCTATTGTCCTAAAGGTTATATCAACCGCAGCCCCAAAACCACAGATTCCCGGAACATTTTCAGTACCGGATCTCAACTGGCTCTCCTGCCCTCCGCCAAAGATAACCGGTTTTAGTTTTATGTCACGGCTGGCGTATAAAGCCCCTACACCCTTAGGTCCGTGAATCTTGTGGGAGCTCATGGTCAAAATATCAATTCCCTGTTTTTTGGGAGCAATTTTTATCTTTCCGTATGCCTGAACCGCATCCACATGCAGCACTATATCCCTGTTTAAACTGTTTTTTATCTCTGCGATCTCTTCAACAGGCTGAACCGCACCAGTCTCATTATTAATATAAATTACACTTATCAAAGAAGTCTCTTCATTTATTTTTTTTCGCAAATCATCAACAATCACTATACCGTTTTTGTCAACATCTATAAAATCAACTTTGTATCCGTATTGGGATAAGTTGTTATATACTTCCATAACGGAAGGATGCTCAATCTTTGTGGTAATAATATGCTTTCCCTTTCGGGGATTTGCATAAAGATATCCGGAAATAGCAAGATTATTGGCTTCGGTTCCGCCGGACGTAAAATAAATCTCATCCCTTGATACTCCCAAAGATTTTGCAACAATCTCCCTCGCGTTTCTCACCATTCGTTCGGCTTCAATCCCTTTGGTATGTAGTGAAGAAGGATTGCCGTAAACATTCATGCTTATATGAGTTACAAACTCTATAACCTCATCATACGGCCTTGTAGTGGCACTGTTGTCAAGATAAATTTCCCTGCTCATCTCAATTCCTTTCCTTAGTCTCATTTAACTTACTGTATTTTATAACACTTCAGTTCATCATTAAGACTTACACTTTAGAATATTCTAACATACAATATATAGTTTAACCAATAAAATCTGCAATTTTAAAAGAAATATTAAAAAATTGCATATAAAAAAGTCCTTCCGTAAAACCGGAAAGACCGATTTCCTCATATGAAAAATTATCTATAATCCGAATCGAGCCATTTTAAGTAGTGATAAAGGCATTTTAAGTTATTCTCCGATATACCCCTTATCTCAATACCGTATTCAAAATAATCCCTCACCTTGTTTTTCCTCACTACTGCTCCACTGAAAACAAGTTTGTTCGTCCTGTCCAGTAAAATTTCCACCTCAAGAACATCTTCCGTCGTAAGCTGATCGTTGCAATTTATCTTTATGCCTCCGGAGCTCATGTTTTTGACAACGGCAAAAACAAGCTTGGAAGTACCGTATACTCTGATATTGGCCATAAGGCTTACATAAAATCTCTCATGCTTTCTCAAATCATTTAATTTTTCAACTTTGTTTATCTTCACATCAACAAGCAGAGGATTTATATTATAAACGTAGTTAATACTTCCATCCATTACATAAAGTTCATTGGTATTGGAATAGTTTACGACAACGTGATCACCGGGAAAGAAAAGGGTCTCTTTCACAATATCCTTTGCTTCTACCTTTATTGTATCGTCTTTTTTTGCAAGAACTTCGGCATTTATGTATTCAAACATTTTAAAATGTTTTATGTCAACTCCAGAACCTGGCTTAATGACTTTTGTATGACTTCTGATTCCTAAGACGTTAAACAGTCCGGTACCCCCATCCAGATTATACTTTGTCATATTTCCACTCCTTCCGAGTTGAATTCCAAACGTCAATAATAACTACCATCAAGAATTACAATTTCAGACTTATGATAAATAAACTTTACACCCATTTTCCCCAAAACAGACTTAAAGAAATAAAACCTCATAGAATGTTTATTTCACAATAAACCAAAAACTATTAAAACACTTGGGATAAATAATGACAGAAAAATCTTCATAGTTTAATTATATCATTATTTACTTTTAAATTACAGACTATTATTGAATTTTTTAAGAATAGTAATATTTTATAAGAAAATCGTAAAATAGTACTCGAATGCCTCTTTATTTTTTATAAATGCTGTGTTATAATAAATATATAGTTCAATATTTCCTCCCGAAAAAGGTATAAGGAGATATAAACTGTGACTTATGAAACAGGGCAAAATCACTGAAAGGTGATGACGCAAAGCCGTGGGTCTAACGTTTTAAATTAATAATTTAAAGCTATGATTGCCAGGCTGCCATTAAAAGTCCTGTTTAATCTCTTTAAAATAAATTTTAATAGGAAATAGGTCATAAGATATTTCCTTATACCGCCCTTTTTTTTACACTTTACACTGTCAAGGTCTTAATAAAATCCAGCTTGTTGTAATTCTTCTCCAGTCTATCCCTCATATATCTTTGCGACACTCTGCCAAGTTCCTCCAAAACATTTCCGGATACCTCGAAACTGAACAAAGCGTTCATTTTACTGTGCACTATATAATTTAATGCTTTTGCAGCACCTTCTGATATCCTTAATGCTCCTTTATCCTTTTCCCCGCACTTGGTACATAAAAAACCGCACTTTAAAAAGCTGAAACACATACTGTCAAAGACGGTGCTTCCGCACTCAGTGCAGCTACTCACCCATGGTGCATATCCAATCATCGAAAGAAGTCTTAACTCGAATATTCTTACTATTTGCAACGGGGACTTATCCGTTTTCGAAAGCATATGCAATGAGTTTAAAAAAAGCTGCAGCAACCTGCTTGCAGCTGATTCTCCAAAATAACGTCATTTACTATATCTATCATATGGGCTGCATATGTC
Source organism: Acetivibrio straminisolvens JCM 21531 (assembly GCF_000521465.1). GTDB lineage: Bacteria > Bacillota > Clostridia > Acetivibrionales > Acetivibrionaceae > Hungateiclostridium > Hungateiclostridium straminisolvens. Next base: position 45,214 of record NZ_BAVR01000013.1, on the reverse strand, counting down.
AACCTTGTAAGATCGTTTCGAATATCATAAAATGACTCTATAACATCACAACTATTGACAGAATACATATCCTTACCTTTAAAAAGCACGAATTCACTATAGCACAACAACTGTGTCCCTGCAACCAGGTGACTTTTCGGTCTCCTTGCACCTTTTGCTAAAGCAGACATCTTTCCCTTGTTTTTAGAAAATATAGTTATTATCCTGTCAGCTTCTCCTGTATTAACTTCTTTTATAACTATTCCTGATGTTTTTAAATAACTCATTCTCTATATCCCTCTAATGATGAGTACTTGCAACCTCATCCCTTGCTATCTCGGTCTCTCTTACAGCTTTAGCTTTTTCTTCTATTTCTTTAAAAAACATATATGTTGTAATATCTCCTGTATTTTCAAAAGCCTTCCATGCAAACTCTTTCAACATAAATGCATTCCCCCTTATTATTTCTTGATAATAATTAGGTTACACTAAAAATTTATTTGTATACTTTGAAAATTTATCATATAATTTCTACCCGGGAACCACACTTATGTAACAGCTTGAATGCTGCTTTACACAAGAGTTTCAGGCATCTATTTCTTGTACCCCAGCATCTTTAGCATAAACTCATTATTCCGCCAATCAGGCTTTACTTTAACCCACAGTTCCAAAAATACTTTTGTGGCAAAAAGTCTTTCTATTTCCGCTCTGGATAGGCTGCCTATGTTCTTTAGCATTTTACCTCCTTTGCCAATCAGAATCCCTTTATGACTGTCCTTTTCGCAGTAAATATTGGCCTGAATATCCAAAATGTCCTTATCCTCTTTCTTGAAGTTATAACCTCAACACCGACGCATGGGGCACTTCATCACTCAATAGTCCCAGTATCTTCTCTCTTATAAGTTCTGCCGCTATTACTTTTTCTGGCTGGTCGGTTATCATATCTTCAGGAAAATATTTTGGTCCCTCCGGCAAAACCTTTTTGATTTCTTCTTTAACGATATCCACGCTTTTATCTTCAAGAGCAGAAATAGGTATTATCTGGGAAAAGTCCATAGTTTCCTTATAGGCTGCTATTGTGGGCAGTATTTGGTCCTTTTCCACAAGGTCAATTTTATTTATCAAGCAAAATACCGGTGTCTTTACCTTTTTAAGCTGTTCTATAATATATAAATCCCCCGGTCCCGGCTCCTTATCCAATGCTTCAACCAAAAACAACACCAAATCCACCTCGTTCAGGGAATCTTTGGCGATATTAACCATGAAATCCCCCAACTTTGTTTTCGGCTTATGTATACCGGGAGTATCAATATATATTATCTGATAATCCTCCCTGTGTCTATTGCCCGTATAGTGTTTCTGGTTGTCTGGGGCTTGTCCGACATAATTGCAATCTTCTCTCCAGTAAATTTGTTAAGCAAAGTAGACTTACCTACGTTGGGCCTGCCCACTATTGAGACAAAGCCTGATTTAAAAGCCATATACTCACCCTCCGGTCAAAAAATATTAGAATTTGAAAAAAGCATTAGGTAAAAGCTCTCCGAGCTTAAAAACCTTGAATTCTCCGCTTTTATTGCCGCATATTACTCGAGTACCGTCATCACCGAATTCTCTGAGCACCTGCCTGCATATACCGCACGGAAAAGTGTACTCGTCACTGTCACTCGTTATGGCTACAGCCACTATTTTTCGTTCGCCTTCGGATACTGCCTTAAAAACAGCAGTTCTCTCCGCACAGATGGTGGCACCAAAGCTTGCGTTTTCCACATTCACTCCCGCAAAAGTTTTACCGCTTTGAGTAAGTACGGCAGCCCCCACCCTGAAATTGGAATAAGGAGAATAGGAGTTCTTTTTTATATTTTCAGCTATAGCCAAAAGCTCTCTGTCATCCATTTTTCTGCCTCCAAAATACATTATTGCTACTCAAATTGATATTCTATCCAGTTTTTAATTTATCGGCAATATTTTATTATCCAATTACCAAAGTTTATAATATTTTTAAAGCCTGTTAATGCCTCTCAAGGTTTAAGCTTTTAAGAATGATCTCCTGTTTTTCAAACATTTTTTCTCCCTTTCGGGAATATCGTGGTCATAACCCAAAAGGTGGAAAACACCGTGAACCAACAGGAATATCAGCTCCCTTTCAAAAGAATGCCCATATTCAACGGATTGCTCTTTTGCCTTTTCCAAAGAAATCAATATGTCACCTAAAATAATCCGTCCTTCATCCATGTCAAAATCGCCCTGACTTGATTTTATCACTCCTTCATACATATCTACAATAGGAAATGACAAAACATCCGTCGGTTTGTCAATATTTCTTTGCTCGCTGTTGACCTCTCTTATTTTTTCATTGTCCGTAAGAATTATACTTATTTCATAAGGATGCTCAAACTTTTCATGTTCAAGACATGCTTTTACAGCTTTTTTCATCAGCTCAAGCATTTCATCGGTAACTTCAATCTCATCCTGTATGTTTTCAATAAATATTTCCATATATTTTCTCCCCTTAAATCTCTTTCTAAATCCATTTTAGTCTTTTATTTTTAAGAGTTTTTCCAAATTTCCTATTAAAAATGCTTATTTCAAAGACTCCGATTCCAAGTTTTCATGCTCCAACTCTTTATCATTATGAACTTCTTCCCCGCCGCCTTCTTTCTTTATATCGGGATACTCCTCTCTTGCATGAAATACCCCGCTAAAAACCTTCATAAATGCTTTTGCAATATTATCAAGGTCTTTTAATGTAAGATTGCAATTGTCAAGCTGTCCGTCATCCAGCTTGTCCTTTATTATTTTTCTTATAAGACCTTCAATCTTTCCTTCCGTCTTGTCGGGCATAGACCTTACAGCAGCTTCAACAGAATCTGCCAGCATAACCACCGCAGCCTCTTTTGTCATGGGCTTTATTCCATCATATCTGAAATTTTTTTCTTCAACATTCTCCGAGTTTTCGGCCATTTTGGCTTATGATAAAAATATGCCACAAGAGTAGTCCCATGATGTTGTAAAATTATATCCCTTATCGGAAGCGGTATTTTGTATTTTTTCGCCATCTCATTGCCGTCATGGATATGAGATGTAATAATAAGGGCACTTAAGTTTGCAGTCATCATGTCGTGGGGATTGCCGTTCATTTGATTCTCAATAAAGAAATTGGGCTTTTTAAGCTTTCCGATATCGTGAAAATATGCTCCAACTCTTGCAAGCAGAGCATTTCCCCCGATAGCTTCGGTACCTGCCTCCGCAAGGTTACCCACCATCAGACTGTGATGATATGTCCCAGGTGCTTCCATAAGCAGCCTTTTTAAAAGGGGTTGATTGGGATTGGCAAACTCCAAAAGTCTCAAAGGCGTAATTATATTAAATGTACTTTCAAGAAATGGCAGAACCCCGATTGTAATTACCATTGACATTATTCCGTTCACAAAAACCAGGTACATTCTCTAAGTATTGTCTCCCATCCTGCCTTATACATAATATCTATGGCAGCCACTAACAGCACATTGATTACCGAAACAACAATTCCGGCCAAAGAAAGCCTGTTTCTTTGATTTGCCTTTGATACTATGAAAGCAGAAAAGGTCCCGGATATAAGGGCCATATAGACAAACTTGAAATCGTAATTTATCATTAAGGATATTGCTATGGTCAAAACAACATTGACCACGATGGCAAGCCTTAAGTCAAGCAAAATAGATATAAGCATTGTTGCTATAAATACAGGTATAATCAAAGAGGAATACTCATAAGCCCCTCTTGCGATAAGAAGCATCATAAGAATAACAACGGACAACAGAATCAAATCGGTTCTGTTGTAATATACTTTTTTGCAAAAGTTATGCATATACAAAATCAAAAGCAAGGACAAAAGAATCAGAATAACCAGTATTCCTCCGGCAAAAGAAAAGTCAAACCTGCTCGTGGTTTCAAGAAGATTCAGTTCCTCCAATACCTTAAGCTTGTCCTCTGTCACTCTCTCACCGACACTTAAAATCCTCTGACCCTTTTTAATTGTCTCAATATTTCTAGGGTCGTTATATGCAGCATCTTTCCTTGCCTTTGTAAGCTCATCATCAATAGTCCTGTTGGGCTTTAGAATAAAATCCGCGACTGTAAGGCTACATTCTTCAGCTCATATTTTATTTCGCTATTAAAAATGCCGTCTTTTAGCTCATTTATCCTCTCTTTTAGATTGTCCTCAGTTATATCCTTTTTCATTATATCGCTGACATGACTGCGAACTAAAGCCTCAAAACTATTTATATCCTCTTCACTTGCTTTTGATATAAGATAATCTACCTGGCATCTTCAAGTTTTATGCCAAGCTCACCTATGTCCTTTACAAATGCTGCCTTTGCCTCACTTAGCGCATTTGAAGTAAGCTCTTCATAGCGGCGGCTGCCGGAGATTGAATCAATCCTCAACTTGTAAGAGTTTTGGGCCTCATCAATCAGGAAAAACAACTTATCAAGGACATTTATTACTTCTATAGGCGCATTCGGTATATCCTTTATAACCGGTAAAACTTCCGAAGCGGCTTTTCTTGCATTCTCCTCAGTCTTTATAGTGTTTACTATGTCTCTTGGAGAAAGGATGTCATATCCCGATATTGTACCTAAAACAACTCTGTATTTTTTCGGAGTTGCACCGTTTGAGACGATAAGATATGCAAGAATAATTGTCACAACAGCAATAAAAAACCTCTGAATGCGCTTACTCTTGAAAAATATTTTTTACTGCCGTTATTGCCCCTATCCTTGTCTTTTGTCATAATAATTGTTCTCCTCCAGTTAAGAAGCTGCTTAAACCCCTCTAATTGCTTCCCTTTTTGCCCTTGTCATACCTTTCATATGCCTGGATAATCCTCTGAACCAATTCGTGCCTTACCACGTCCTTGTCGGACAATTGGATAAAAGAAATACCCTTCACATCCCTTAAGACTTTCATTACCTCTACAAGACCTGATTTTTTGTCCCCCGGAAGGTCTATCTGGGTAATATCTCCGGTAATAACAGCCTTTGAACCAAAGCCTATTCTTGTAAGAAACATTTTCATTTGCTCCGGAGTAGTATTTTGGGCTTCATCAAGTATAATAAAAGAATCATCCAAGGTCCTTCCCCTCATGTATGCAAGGGGTGCAACTTCTATCATGCCTTTTTCCAGATATTTGTGATAAGTTTCGGCTCCCATCATTTCATAAAGAGCATCATACAGCGGCCGCAAATACGGATCCACTTTGTTTTGCAAGTCTCCCGGCAAAATCCCAGCTTTTCGCCCGCTTCAACCGCAGGCCTGGTAAGGACTATCCGGTTTACTTCCTTGTTTCTGAAAGCAGTCACTGCCATAGCCACAGCTAGAAACGTCTTTCCCGTACCTGCCGGGCCTATGCCGAATACTATATCATTTTCTTTTATTGCATCCACATAAATTTTCTGTCCGTGGGTCTTTGCTTTTATCTGTCTTCCTCTTGCCGTAAGACAGATGAAATCCGCTGTAAAACCTTTAACCTTATCAAGCTGGTTGTCTTCGGCCAACTGAACAAAATAACTTACATTTTGCTTTGATATAATGTCCCCTTGCGCCGCCATGCTGATAAGTCTGTTAAGAACCGTCTGAGCTTTATATACTCCGTCACTATAACCCACTACTCTTATTTCGTTATCTCTTGAAATAATCTTTACATTAAAAGCATCCTCAATTATATTAATATTTTCGTCAAAATTCCCAAAAAGGTTCATAGCATGCTCAATTCTGTCAAATTCCAAAGAAACTTCTACAAGACTTTCCAATCATTCTCCTCCATTCTCTTTTGCAACTCCAATGTCCTCCAAGCATTCTATAATAACGTCCGCTACAATTTCACCGTTTTCATTTTCAATAAACTCAACCTTTCTGTCAACTATCTTGGCACCTTCGGGAATATTTTTTGCGGCTTTCTTATATGCAACGCTTGCGGCATTCTCCTTTGCATCTTCTAAAGAAATATCGGCTTCTATCACATCATTCTCATAATACCTTTCAATAATAAGCCCAAAGGGCAAAACAAATTCTTCTCCTATTGAAAGATTTTTTTGATTTCCACCTTTTCAAAATCATTAAAACCTGCCTCTTTATGAAATAATTGAATCTCTTTTGAAAACAAAACCAAAGTCAAATTGTCTTTCTTTCTCCCGGTTCTAATTTTTTCAACAGCTCTAAGTTCCACCGGATGCTTGCCCTCATACCACGTCCTGGCAAGCACTTCTCCCATTGCATGCACCCTTTTTGGGTTGTTTTCCGCCCTCTTTATCGGTATACTTCCCGATACAAGAATCTGGCCTTTTCTTACCGTATCCCCCTCTTTGACTTGTGCCTGACCCACCTTGACAACAATAGACTTGATTACCCCATCTTTTTTTGCCACAATATCGCAGGGTTCGTTCAAAGGTATAATCGGAGGACGCTTGACACCCTCAGCCACTTCTACTTTTATTTTTGTGCCTCTTACCAACACATTGACATAGGAAAGCCCGTCTACGTCCAAAATTATATTGCTTGCAATTTCCTCGGGGTTTATCTTGTATTTAAATACTCCGGGCTTTACTCCATGCTCCTCAAGGCTTTTTAAAATAATGTCCGTTTCAATTTTCTGATTTCCACAAACCTCAACACTCCATACAAAGGATGTCATTATATAAAATAACACAATAGATACCGCTGCACCAAGTAAAAAAGTTTTCCTGCGCCGGTATCTGTTTAACAAAAAAGGCAAACCTCTTTTTTTCAGTATTTTTACCCTGCAGCCAGTCTTTTTTGCCACGGGCTTTAGCATTTTAAAGCCTCGGATACTGACTTTCAGAGTCATTTTGCTGTTCTTGTGCCTTTTGATATCCCACAACAAAATTTGTCTTCTGGTGCATATGTTTACAAATTTCTCTAGAAAATATCCTTCAACAAATATAATAACATATCCTCTTATATAATTCCATAACCTTAATATCAACATTTATATTCCCCCGAGCTACTTTAGAAATTCCAGGGAAAGGATTTCTCCATCTATCATAAGGTCTTCTGATGTAATTTCCTTGATAATCAGGCTGTCTCCGGTAACCCTTATGATTCCTTTCCCCGTATTTACCCTTATTCTGTTATTGTCGTATTCAATAATTCCTTTGTAGTTTTCTACAATCAGGTTTTTGTTTCCAAACATCGTTATTTTAGGCAGATCCAACACAAGCTCTTTCGGAAGTTCCAGCAATTCTGCCATTTTCTCCTTAAGATTTATTTTTGGTTCTTCCTCCTTGCGTTTTTTGGCTGATTTCTTTCTTTTTTCGGGCATAAATCTTCTCCTTCAAAAAACATTTTTCACCAGTATTAAATTTATGCTCTTGGAAATGTATTGATTCATCTGTCAGGTATAAGGTCATTTACATCTCCGAACTCAAATCCCTTCTCTCTCGCTCCTTTAATAATCATATCAAGGGCATCCGCATTGTCCTTTGACACTGCATGCAAAAGAAGTACCGCCCCGTTGTGGAGATTATCCATAACTTTGTTGTAAGCATATTGAGGCCCTCTTACTTTGTCTCTGTGCCAATCATCGTAAGCAAAGCTCCAAAACAGATTGGTATAGCCCAATTTCTGCGTTATTGCAAGGGTTCTTTCGCTGTATTCTCCCTTTGGCGGTCTTAAGAACTTCATGTTGATACCGAATTTTTCATGAAAGGCTCTGTCAAGCCCCAGGATTTCCTCCTCAAGTTCTTTATCCGAAACGCTGGGAAGACTGGATGATGTACCGTATGGTTTCCCACCACATGACCTTCTTCCACCATTCTCCTCACCAAGTCCTGATGCTCGTTTAGATAAGGTCCTGTTATGAAAAATACGGCTTTTACATTGTTATCCCTCAGGACATCAAGAATCTTTGGAGTGTACCCGTTTTCATATCCTTCATCAAAAGTAAGGTATATCACCTTTTTTGATGTATCGCCCAAATAGACGCCGCCGTATTTTGCCAAAAGTTCCGGTGCTCCGGGGTCTGCGTCCGGTATTTTATCATATCCCCTTCTTGCTATCCCCCAGCGAAGAACTTTGTTGCTGTATCCGCTGACAGGAAGCGCCTCTGCAAATACATCTTCATACTCTTCATAGGGTACCTCGTCTATAACTCCATCGCTTAACATACCGGTAATCTCAGTAGAAAAATCCAGATTGTTAAGGCTCACCGAGTACACTCCGCCCATATCCGGCAGCTCCAGGTTTTCCTGTTCTCCTCCCGGCAAAAATCTTATTGCCAGAAGCAAACATACAGCAATCACTATAACAATTACCCCTTTTTTCATTGTACAAGCCTCCCTATAAAAACAGTGGAGCCTTAAATAGTGCACTAAAAACATAGTACAAAATTTAAGGCCTACAATATTTATATATTGGATTTTCCAAAAAAATAACCTGTTCTTCATTAGACAGAAAATTTATTCTTTTTTTATAAAGAGGCTTTTAAATCACAACGGAGTAAGGAGGTTGTATTTTAATACCGAACCATCATCCTCACCTTTGGTATTGTAATCCTGTCCACCTTGTTTACGCTGATTTTGTATCCAAAACTGTCCCGAAAAATTTCTACTATACCTCCCAGCATGTTTAGGGCATAATCAAGCTTTTCGGGCTCGGCAATGGCCTTTATAATATAAGGCGGATATATCTGCCTTCCGTTTATAACCATATACGGTTCTGTATATCTGATTTCCGTCATGGCCACAACCCTTTCGCCATTTATCGATATAGCCTGTGCTTCTGCTGCTCTAAGCTCGTTGACAAGCTTCAAAAGGTCAATATCGTAGACAGCCTGATAATCATACTCTCCGTCATCTAAAACTATCTCAATGCCGGGACCTTCAACATCAACCAAACCGGCAAGCATCCTTGCCCTTATGAGCTGCTCCCTTATACTCTCCTCAATCTTTTTATTGTTTCCTGCAGCATTGATGTACTCCGACAGCTGCGCTTCCAATTCCTCGTTTCGGGCCCGCAAATTCTCATTATTCTTTTTCTCTTCCAGCAGTTCCTTTTGCAGATCGTACAAGTTTTTCGTCTGACTTGCCGATACCTTTTTGTTGCTTTCAATACTTTTATACTGCCAAGACAGCATGATACCCAATATAATACAAATTACAGTAATGGACATATTTCTTGCAAACCTCATTATTCAATCACCTCCAAGCCGTCAACCAAATTATTGATATCTCCGCTGTACTTAGGTATTACTATGTCTTTGGCTATCCGAACTTCAAACCTTTTGTCAAACATTTGAAATTCACTGGCAATATGACTGTTTACAAGTGCATCATATAGCTTTTTCGGATTGCTATAGCCTTTATTTCATATGGAACCGGATACCTGTTTCTGTTGATACGCACCGTAGGTCCCGCACATATTATTTCACTTGTGGATATAATCCTCTCATTGTTCACCGATATAGCCTGTGCTCCTGCTTTTTTCAGCTCATTTAAAACCTCCACTATTTCAACGTCATGCACAACATAATTCTCGATCTTCCCTCCCAACTGCTCGGGAGCATCTGCCATAAATATAATCACTCCATTTCCCATTACATCGGTAAGGCCTGCCGCAAGTTTCACGCTCTCCCACTCTCTGGCAAGTTCGTTGTCGTTACTTCCTTCCATAAACATCTTAATGTATTCATCCTGCTTTTTAATATTCTGGTCAATTTCTTCTCTAAGTTTGCTCGCTATAAGTTTTTCAGTTTTTATTTCGTTTTGGAGGTTTTCAATCTGATAAGCAATAGAAGGCTTATTCTTTTTAGAGTTTAAAACGCTTCTAAACTGGACTGATAAAAGTATTCCAAAAAACATGAATAAAACTGCCAAAATATAGCTCTTATCACTTTTTTTCATACCCCAGCTTCCTTTTCTTTGTAGTGAAGTAAAACTATTCTACATTTTATGAAAAACATTCGATAATTTAATTCTACATTAAAAATACACTATTTCAAGTACCAATATATAAATTTCTTATTATACATTACACCAAATCTGAAAATCCAAATGAATGATATAATAATCAAACTCTGGTTATACTAAATAAATCGGATTTTAATCTTCAAAGTTCAATCTTAGAATCGTGGAGGTGGGTTTTATGTTTTGCAACTTGCTTAGGGAAAAACTAAACTTTAGAGACATCAGCGTATCCTTTGATAATGTTTTAGATAATGCAAAAGCCTCAAGCGGCGGAGAAAGGGATGTGAATTTCCTTAAATTTCTGGTGGACAACAAGCTGCTTTTACAGGAAGATGCTTTCCTTATAAGAACAATCACAGACTTTAGAGAAGAGACATACATGGTCAAATACAAGAAAATGAGTCATGAAAGTACCAAACATTATCTCTGCAGAGCTATATTAGCCCAAGAGCTGGAAAAGCTCGGAATCGACACTGTCCCCGGTACAGACGCAGGGAACATGAATATACTTCGCGCCAGTGCAAATTATGACATCGCAGCCAAAGACCTAAGCTTTATTATGGATATCGGACTGACACCGGCGAGAAACTTTTTCAGAGGCCTGACAGATACCCGGGTAAAATATTACCTTATCACCTCATACTTTGACGATTACATGGATGATATAATATTTTGCTGTCTCAGAAGAGCAGAGGACAAAGCTTTTCTTGACGCTGTGAAAGATTACGAAGACGGCTTTAAAATGTTTATTCCCGAGGAATCTTCATCTATAATCGGAAATTTTGATACTTCCACCCCTCCTTCAAACTATGCGGATTAATTTGCATTATTTTTTTAAACTTTGCTTCCAAACTACTTTTTGTGGTATATATTAAATGTTAATATAGTAAGCGGAGGGTGGTTTTGATGTTCTATCAGATAAGGTACCAAACAGGAGAAATTGAAGATATGGTCGCTGAGATGAGAAAGGGCAGCATTCCATGTATGGATGTTGATGATATGGATGAATTTAATTGGGTGGTAAATAAACTCGAAGAGTATAATATTTACCTTGCAAAAAATATTCCTTTGGACAGAAATGCAAGGGACAGGTTAATGAGCCGGAATTTGAATTCAGAGCTGCATTTTCGTCAGGCAAAGACTCAGAGAATAACTTAATGTACATTGATTTTTATTTTGAACCTTATGTAGAAGAGGATTACGACCCCATATTCGGGGATTGATAATCGCCGGCATTCAGTCATATTTAATCTTAAAGGGGCATCAAAGCCCCACTTTTTTTGCATTAAAACAGTTGTTACGTCATTTTTGCTATTTTTGACTTATCTCCTTTACTTTGTTTACATAGAGATTTGTAAGTTCTTCCGCAAATTCAGCAGAATAACTTTCACTTTTTATTCTACATATTGGCTGCTCGGCATCAGGTAAAACCAGTACCCAGCTTCCGTCCTTAAATATTTTGACCCCTTCAAGGGTTTCAATGCTTTGCCCTTCATTTTCCTGTATAATCTGCCTTATTACCTTTCCCTTTGCATTCCATGAACACTCAACCTCTTTTTCGCTTACATAGAAATCCGGTATCATATTCACAAGGTCTGTAAGGGCGTAGTTTTCCGATTTCATGAAATCAAGAATTTTTACAAGTCCCGCAATTGCGTCAAAATGCAGTGTAAACTGCTCATATACACTTTCCTTTATTTCATTTCCCAGTATCTTGTTCATAACATCCTGCGGAGATGTTTTGGTTCTTATTACCTTGCCGTTGTTTTGCTCAGCAAGTTTGTCCACAACGGAGCTCGTAGAAATCGGCACAACCACTGTCCCGCCTTGGACAGTTTTAAACATGATTAATGAAATAAGGGCTGTAAACATATCATCCGATATAACCCGCCCATTATTGTCTATCAGCATCATTTTTTCAGAAGTGTCTTCAATTGACACGCCCAAGTCATAGTTTCCCATTTTACCATATCGGTAAAATAGCTCATTTCTTTTGAGTCATTGCCACTTTTCATTGTTTTGGCATTCTGTAAATTTAAAGAAGTTTTTTCCACCGTACAGCCAAGATTTTCAAGCAAATTGCTTACCGTGCCGAAAATAAAATCCGAAGTAGAATTCAGTACTATACGATAGCCCAATTCTTTTGACCGGGTATTGTTCATTATGTTTCTCAAATAGTATTTTGTGTAATCCGGTATTATTTCAATATCCTTAATCGCCTCCCCTTCACATCTGCTGAAGTCTTCCCTCTGAAAAGCATTTTCAATTTTTCTTTCCACCGCTCTCTCTATGTTGCTTCCATTCTTGTCTAGAAAATCCACAGTAAGCCGGCCAAAATTCTTACTTGATGTACTTATATGAATTCCTCCGTCTGCACCGTAAAATCTCACCGCAGATCTGGCAACCGGCAAATGAAGGACTCCAAAGTCCAAAACTTTAAGTCCTGCCGAGAGCAACCCCGACATAAAGGACATCTTCAGCATTTTTGCCGCAGCAGCGTCGTCAGAGCTTACTCCGATTTTTCCTTTGCCTTTAAAAATAGCTCCATAGGCAGCCCCAAGCTTGGAAGCATACTCCGGGGTAATGTCCACATTTATTTCCCCGGCAACTCCTCTAAAGCCAAATATGGAGCGAACGAATTTTGAGCCCCATACAAGGTTTGAGTTTACCTCAGTTCCTCCCTCCACAATCTTGTTAGGCCATATTTTAATGCTGGGTTTTATTACTGCATTTTTTCCTATTTGAGTATCGTCTCCGATGACGGAATTTTCAAAGGTTGATACCCCTTCTTTGATATTAACCTTATTGCATATTACTGTACCCCTCAGCTGGGCATTACTGTCAAGTACGTTGTTCTTCCAGAGAATACTTCTTTTTATGCCGCTTCTCTCACCTATAATATTGTTGTCTCCCAAAACAGAATAACTGCCTACAACAGAATCTTTCTTAATTCGGGTATTTGCTCCAATCACGCAGGGTTCTTCAATGACAGCATTTTCCTCTATGACACTTCCTTCTCCTACCCATACCCTGTCTCTTATCTTGTTTCCTGGTATGTTTACTTTCACTTTGCCGTCCAAAACATCCATATGCGCTTGACTGTAGGCCATAAGATCACCTATGTCGCACCAATATTCATCGGTTATATACCCGTACATAGGTCTGTTTTCCCTTAGTAGTATTGGGAATAAATCCTTGCTGAAGTCAAACATTTCATTTTTGTTGAAATATTTTAAAACCTCAGGAGATAGTATATAAATGCCTGTATTTACAGTATCACTGAACACTTCTCCCCAGCTTGGCTTTTCCAAAAACCTTGTTATTCTGCCGTTTTCATCAGTGACTACAACTCCATATTCCAAAGGTATATCAACCTTCTTTAATACAAGAGTTGCAATGGAGCCTTTGCTGAAATGGTAATCAATTGCTTTCCCCAGATCAATATCCGTAAGGGCATCTCCGCTTATTACCAGGAATGTGTCATCCAAAAACTCCTCGGCGTTTTTAACGCTTCCCGCTGTTCCCATCGGCTTGTCTTCAACGTAATACCTTAAATTTATTCCAAAATCCCTACCATCCCCAAAATAGTCCTTTATCATATCCGGTAAATACTGTAAGGTGACGGCAATATCCTTAAATTCGTATTTTTTCAACAACTCAATTATGTGTTCCATAACAGGTTTATTTACAATAGGTACCATTGGTTTTGGTCTGTTACACGTAAGAGGTCTTAGTCTGGTACCTTCTCCTCCCGCCATGATAACTGCTTTCATTCTATTCATCCTTTCATAGATTTCTTGCATGAAGCTTGAGAAACAAATAAATTCCCTAACAATAAATAAAGTCTCCTAATTAAAGCTTTTGTAAAACCGGCAAGTTTAATTCATTTTAAATTTAATCATCTTTGCTATTTTTTGCTTTTGCCGCAAAATTTTAACGAGTCTTTTTATTATGCTCGTTTGTCCGCGAAATATTACATATTAACTGCTTCGTCTTTATATACCAGTATTTTTTCATGCCGTTTATCAAATAATAAAAAACCCCGCAGGTTATGAATTCATAAACAACATTACCTGTCAGAAATTATTAACAAAAAATATAATTTTTATTATGAATGGAGGAATAAACATGCCAAGAAACACCAGAGCAAATAATGATTATATGTCCAACGGTATCACCATAAAACCGGCTACTCCTACCGCCGGAGAGAATCTAACCATCATGTATGACGGTCTTCTTTCAAAAAGCGGTGCATCCCACCTATATGCACACGTAGGCTTTGACAGCAACTGGAACCACGTTCATGACTACCCTATGATAAAGACTCCAATGGGATTTGAAGCAACAATCCCTGTCATGGAAGCAGACACTCTAAACATCTGCTTCAAAGACTGCGCAAACAACTGGGATAATAACTGCGGAGCCAACTACTCTTTTGATATATCCAAATAAAAATTCTTTCTTCCTTTTTATTTCGAAACTTCCAAGAGACATCCAATTCCTAGTCGGAATGGCTTTAAAAGCAGGGGCACACTCAAATCCCCTGCTCTTTTTTGGTCTCTTGGAATGAAATGAAAGAGGCAAAAGCGAAGGGACTCGATGTCCCGAGCTTTTATTCTATGTATTGAAATACCGGGCCACTTATGGAACTATTTTCTTTATTCTTTAATATAATAAAGGAAGGAGGTAACTGCCATATGATGTTTAATAATCGTAGAATGTACATAAACAGATATCCTGTGAACCCAAAATCAATCGACTCAAATAATTCGCCAGATGTCCAAAGCGATAGTGATTTCAAAAAGACTGATGATGCCGAAGATAACAAGAAATTGATACTGGACACCTTCAAAAGCATTAACGATACCTTTATGGAAAAAATCAAAGAAATCCACCGTTCAATCAGTAACCTTAGCGAAAGGGTTGAAAATTTAGAAAACCAAATGCTTTTGTTGGAATCCCAGATTGAATCCGAAGAATCGTGCAGAAGCCAAATCTCCCACTCGGAACTTTCAAATATCAAAACAGAACTGGAGATTTTAAGGAGAGATTCCTCTAATATACAGTTCGAAGAAAACGGTAATATGCCGGTAATGCCCGGTTCCGGATTTTCAGCAATTACCGCAGAATATCTCAGAAATCTGAATAAAAGGTGATTCAGCTAAAAAAGTCTTGAAAAAAGACTTTTTCTTTTGCTTTCATTGATTAATTCCCTATAAACGCCCCTAATTTTTAAATCAAAAATATAGGTAACATAAAACTATCAAATGAATATTATGTATAAGAAGCAAAAAATGATTTAAATAACTTAAACTATTTAAATTATTATCTCAAATAAGAAAGGAGCTAAGTCTTTATGAAGTATCAAGAAGATTTTTTCGGCACAAAAAGTGAGTTTGCAGATTTCGTGAAAAGAGTTGTTCCTGAATTGTTCGCAGGAAAATTGACAGTTGAAGGAAAAAGTGTATCAATTCCTACTGACCGTGAAATTGATTACAAGATCAAGTACAGCGAAGACGAACAAGGTGGTGCACTCACTCTTAAAGTTTCCTGGGACAATGGAACTGCAGTTGAAGAAGAAGGATTAGAACTGGATGTAGACTAATTGATTTTTTGCCTGGAAAGGGGGTTTTTCCCCCTCTTTCCATACCTTTTTTCTTTCTTAGCGCTTTATTTGCAGCCATATTTATTTTCTCTTTAAAGGAGGATGCATAAGAACATGACTTCTATAAACCACGAACCTCTTTTTGACGTCCTTTCACAATATGATATAAAGGTCGTATCAATAAGAAATGAGACCTACAAAGATAAAAAAGGCGTTTGGTGGATACAAACCCCTGATGAATACAGGATTTTAAAGAAAATATCCAATTCTGAGGATACTTTTAAATATATATTGAGTGCTGCATCTCACCTAAGAAAAAATGGAGTGAATATTCCCTCTGTATATAAAACCAAAGATGGAAAAGACTATGTGAATATTGACGGAACCTGCTATGTCCTGTTTGAAGCAGTTGAAGGCAAAAGCCCTTCATATAGTTTACCTGAAGACTTTAAGGCGATTGTTAAAGAACTTGCCAGATTTCATGCCGCATCAGCCGGATTTTCTCCTCTGGAAGGTACAAAACCCAAAATCCATCTGGGTAAATGGATTGAACAATACACAGAGCAAGTAGAAGACATGAACAAGTTCTATCAAGCCGAGCTTGAAAAAACCGAAAACGATAAGATAGGTAAAGTAATCATTGAAGAGTTTCCCGCCTTTTATGAAAGAGCAAAACAAGCGATTGAAGGCTTAAAGGGAAAAGAATATCAAGACTGGGTAGAAAAAGTAAAAAGCCACGGTGGGCTTTGCCATCAGGATTTTGCAGCCGGAAATCTTTTAAAAAATTCTACGGGTAAAATTTTTGTTCTCGACACAGATTCGATTACCATAGACATTCCGGCACGAGATATAAGAAAGCTCCTTAATAAAATTATGAAAAAAAGCGGAAGATGGGATACGGAGACTTTCCGAAAATTTGTAAGATTCTATCAATCGGAAAATCCTTTGGATTATTCCGAGTGGAAGGTTGTAAAACTCGACCTTATGTTCCCCCATCTGTTCTTGGGAGCCATGAATAAATTTTATTATCAAAGAGACAAGGAATGGAGTTTTGAAAAGTATCTAAAGAGAATAACCGAAATGACTGCTTTTGAAAAGACCATCGCACCTCTTTTGGAAAACTTCGATTCAATTGTTTATGAAGAGATTAATCAAAGGAAGGACTGAGCAGCTTGAACGATATTAACAAAATCCAAAATATAGATCTGAATAAGCTTGCAAGCTATGTATTGGAGGGGTATGAAATAGAACCTCAAGACATCAGTGTAGTTCAAAGTGCAAGCATAAAAACCGTATGGAAAATAAAAACCAGGGACCGTGATCTGTGCCTAAAAAGACTGAAGCAGACATTGGATAAGGCCCGCTTTTCTGTAAATGCACAGGATTTTATATATAATAGCGGCGGAAATGTTCCCGGGATAATCCGGGATAAAGAAGGCAACCTTATCCATTCCTTTAATGACCAACTGTTCGTTGTGTATGAATGGCTTTACGGCCGGGATCTGTCCTTTGGCAATCCCGATGACCTAAAAGCTGCCTTGCATGGCCTTGCCAAATTTCATATTGCATCAAAGGGCTATGTTGCCCCGGAAAATGCCAAAGTCTCTTCAAAGCTTAACAAGTGGCCCGAACACTACAAGTCCATGGCTGATAATCTTTCTTCCTGGAAAGAAGCATCCATGGAAAAGCCTGCTTCAGCATCTATTAGTTCTTACCTGAAATATGTTGACGATATGCTCGATATCTGTCATAGAGCTATAGAGCTTTTAAATGGCTCAAAGTACACCGAATTAACAGATAAAGATTCCAAAACAATTGTTCTGTGCCATCAGGATTATGGCAAAGGAAATGCGCTTCTTACAGACAATGGTGTTTATGTTATTGATCTCGACGGAGTAACTTGGGATCACCCCGGACGCGATTTAAGGAAAATAATCGGCAAGCTGTCGGAGAACAGAGGATCTTGGTCTTTGGACGAAATTGAAAAAATCCTTGACTGGTACAGCGAAATAAATCCCCTTTCCCCCGCCGACAGAGAACTCATATATATTGACCTTATGTATCCCCATTGGTTTTTCGGCCTTGTTAAAAACATTTTCAAAAATAACAAAAACGAAAGCGCGTCAAAAATTGAAAAAATCGCAAGGCTTGAGAATTCCAAGGTGCCTTTGCTTACCGAAAAACTTCGGGATATAAAATCACTAAGCTAAAGGGGGCTTTTAAAATGAAGATTGCTTTTGTATGTACCGAGAAACTTCCTGTTCCTCCGGTTGCCGGAGGCGCAGTTCAGCTATATATAAGTGAAATACTGCCGTATATCAAAGAGCAGCATGAAATAACCGTTTTCTGCAAGCGCTATCCTGAACTTTCCAACAATGAAGTCGTTGACAATGTAAGATATATCCGGGTACCGGCCAGTAGTGCACTGAGGTATCTTAGGAATATTCAGGATCAATTAGACGAAAGTTTTGATCTGATACACATTTTCAACCGTCCAAAGTGGGTGCTGGACTTAAGTGAAAAACTTCCTTCTGTCAGATTCAGTCTAAGTCTTCACAACGAAATGTTTTCGCCGGATAAGATACCGCCGGAAAAGGCAATTGAGTGCATAAACAGAGTTGAATTTATAAACACCGTGAGTAAGTTCATAGCTGATGGAATAAAACAGCTTTATCCCATGGCGGAAAGTAAATTAAGAGTGGTTTACTCCGGAGTCGACATCAAAAAATTCAAAACCAACTGGTCTGATGAAGGTATTAGGAATAAAGAGCTTCTAAAAAAGAAGTTGGGGATTGAGAATAAACGGGTAATACTCCATGTCACAAGACTAACTCCAAAAAAGGGCCCCATATAGTCCTTTCGGCCATGAAGAAAGTAATGGAAAGTTTCAGCGACACTGCTTTAGTAATAATCGGAAGCAAGTGGTACGGTCGAAACGAAGAAGACGATTATACAAGACAGTGCAGGGCCTTGGCAGAAGAATTAAACGGTCCGGTTATTTTTACAGGCTTTATTCCCCCCGCTGATATTCCGGTCTATTATAATGTGGCAGATATATTTGTATGTGCATCCCAATGGAATGAGCCGTTGGCAAGGATACATTACGAAGCAATGGCCGCGGGTCTTCCTATTATAACAACCGACCGGGGTGGAAATGCTGAAATATTTAAAAATAATGTCAATGGCATTGTAATAAAGGACTACAACAATCCGGACTCTTTTGCCGACTGTATAATCCATCTTCTTAACAACCCTCAGACAGCCTATAAAATGGGACAAAAAGCCTATGAATCTGCTGTGTCGAAATATACCTGGAAGAGAGTGGCCGATGAGGTTTTAGCTCCAATCCAAAACTTTGGCCCAAGGCTGACTGTCAAGGAAACGAAAATACAGAGCCCATCAACAGAAAAAAGCATGATAGAAGAAAACATATCAAAGAAAAATATGACAGAAAAAAGCGCAGAAGAAAAAACTTCACAAGACATTGAGACTTTCTTTGATGATATTAATTTTTAAAATAAAGCGGGATAAATTTTTTATGTAAGAAAGCAAAATTTGGGCTTTCTTGACAAGGGAAGTGATTCTATGAAGGTAATGCTTATCACAGGGGGAGCAGGTTTTATAGGAAGCAACTTTATACGTTCTTTCTTAGAAGAAACAAAAACTTTATTATCATAAACATGGATAATCTAAACTATCCGTCAAACCTTGAAAATTTCAAGGATTTAGAAAGATCGCCCAGATACCATTTTGTAAAGGGCAGTATCACAAACCATGAGCTTGTAAACTATGTTATTAAAAGGCATAGACCCGACTATATAATTAATTTTGCCTCAGAATCAAATTTGGATAATTGTGCAAACAATCCCCTGAATCTTACACAGACACATATACTCGGTACTCAGACATTGCTCGAAAGTGCCCGGTATTTCTGGGGAAAACAAAAATTTCAGGGAAACCTTTTTATTCAAGTATCAACAAATGAGGTATATGGGAGCACATCGGTAAGTGACGTATTTTTCAACGAAGATGCACCGCTTTTGCCTGATAATCCATTTTCAGCTTCAAAAGCCGGTGCCGATATGCTGGTAAAATCCTATCAGTCAACCTATGGCTTTCCGGCGATAATAACCCGGTGCTGCCCAACCTACGGACCTTATCAGAATGTTGGAAATTTCATTCCAAAGTGCATAATAAATGCGCTTTCGGATAAACCCATTCCGGTCTGCGAAAACAAGGTGCGGGAATGGATATATGTGCTGGATCATTGTATAGCCCTAATAAGAATATTATTCTACGGCAGGACGGGTGAAGTTTATAATATCAGCTCCGGCAACGAAATATCGGACTTTGATATGGCAAAAAAGATTCTTGAACTTGCCGGTAAACCCGGCGGAGCAATTGAAAAAATCAATGACAGTTCCCTGCCGAACACTAGATGTATCCTAAATAGCTGCAAGCTGAAAAACAACCTGAACTGGAGCGCAAAATTCAATCTTGAAGAGGGATTACGAGATACCGTTTTGTGGTATAAGCAAAACCCGGATATATGGAGAAATATAGAAGCTCAGAACTAAATTTCTAAAAAAAAATCAGAACCCCATTACTTTTTAGATGGGGTTCTAATGATTAATACGAGATTTCATGGTAGCAGTACCTGTCAGGTCTTGCAACCTCTTTGTATAATTTCAGTCCTTGCAGGTTAAAACGTCTCAACAAATCTATAGCCTTTGGAAGCTCATTTTCCTTAAATCTTACTCCAATATTGCACAAATCTATCATTATATCTCTGGGCATATAAGTTATTTCACAGGTTTTCATACCCTCAATCTTCATCCTGTGCTCTAAAAGAAAAGCATGTGTTCTTGACTCTAAGCCAACATAATAGTACTCCATCCAAACCACTCCACAACAATAGAGAAGCTCGGGACGTAGAGTCCCTTCACTTTTACCTCTTTCTTTTTACTCCGAGAGGCTAAAAGCACACAGAACTGCAGCTTATTGCAGTTCTGCGCGTTTTATAGCCTATTCACTTCTATGATCCAACGGATTCCACTTCTGATCTGGGAAGAACTTCGTCGGGAAAGGTGTCTTTGTCTTGTCGTTAAATGTTTTACAGTTCTGTACGGCCGGATTGACCTGTTCGGGTGGAACCGGGCAATAGCCGTAAGAAGGAATAAGAAGCTGTACAACACATTCACATTTAACTATAAAGAATACTCCGATATCCAGTGAAAGCACTCCTGTATTAGGATTAATCACGTCGTTAAAAGCTTCAGCCAAAGCTTCAACTTTTATCATGGTTCCATCGGGATCCTTGGTCTTCGTCGAACAATCCCAGAAGTCATCATTGGATTTGATTACTCCAACCTGTGCAACACAGCTTGGGCAGTATATTTCATTAATCGTGAGGTTGAATGTTGCCTCGTCGGTCTGGGAAAGCTGTTCGGAACCGTCGGAATAGTGTATTTTGTACCTTATCTTCACAAAAAGTTTCAGTTTTTTATAACCGGGTCTTGTCAAAGAGTCTGTTTTTGATATTACCTTAACTTCAACGATGTCAAAATCTGTTGCACCTTCAAATGCAAAGACAGAATGACAGTGGTCACTACCCTTTTTCAAGCATATGGTTCTTGTCACACAATCTCTCAATGCCACCTGGTCAAATACCTTCGGCACCTGTATACATACTAATTCTGATGGTGGTGGAAAGCAGTCAGGATTTAAAATCTGACCGGCTTCAATTTTAGGTCCATGTGCATGCATAGCGTAATCCTCCTTTTTACATAATTCCTTATACCGATTTATAATTCCTGTGCTATTCATCCATTTTTTTATCATAAGAATTTATCTACACTATCAGTATATTAAAAAATAAAAAAAGGGTTACACTTTCTGCATATTATGGTTTGAAAGTAAACGTAAGACACTTCAAGTCTTTAGAAAACGGCATAAAAAAACTGCCCTAAAAGGGCAGTACTTTTTATGCAAGATAATATCTCTATTTAAAGACATTATCTCTTTCTCGGCTCTACAATAAGCTTAATTGCTGTTTTTTCAACACCATCAATCTCAACATCAGTAAAAGCCGGGATGCAAATCAATTCAATTCCCGATGGGGCAACAAAACCTCTTGCTATAGCTATCGCTTTTATAGCTTGATTCAACGCTCCGGCACCAATTGCCTGAATCTCAACCGTACCGCTTTCTCTGACAAAACCCGCTAACGCTCCTGCTATGGAATTTGGATTAGACTTTGCTGAAACCTTTAAAATACTCATGGTTTTTCTTACCCCCTTTTTTTACATACAAAAACCACGCCAAAAAACAAGTTCGGTTCATAAGTTATATTTATTATAATTCTACATAAAATCAGAAAATCCTCTTTTTTAGTCAATAATTAGTAATATACCGGCATTATATCGAAACAATAAATATCTTCATGCTCTATTTATTTTGGAATTGAGGTGATATAAGTTTTTTAGATCACACCTCAAGTATTTGATGTATTCTTTCTATATTTATCGTTTTTCCGGTCTTTTCATCAATTTCCAAATATACTGCACTAAACTGAACTCGTCCGACAGCCACCTCAAATCTCACGGGCATATGCGTTAAAAACTTCTGAATTACAATTTCTCTGTTTACACCTATAATACCGTCATAGGGCCCGGTCATCCCAACATCAGAAATAAATGCCGTACCGAAGGGCAAAATTCTTTCATCGGCGGTCTGGACATGGGTATGGGTTCCCAACACACAACTGACCCTACCGTCAAGATACCATGCCAAAGCACACTTTTCCGAGGTCGCCTCTGCATGCATATCCACAACAACTATTTTGCAGTTGCTCTTTAAAAACTCCAGCTCTCTTTCTGCTGCCTTAAACGGACAGTCTATGCTATCCATGTATACTCTTCCCATCAGGTTAAGGATACCTATCTTCCCATTTTCACCGGAGATAATCGTAGAACCTTTTCCCGGAAGTTCAGGCGGGTAATTGGCCGGCCTCACGATATTGCTGTCCGAATCAATAAAATTCATTATCTCCTTTTTCGACCATGTGTGATTTCCCAATGTTATTGCATCAATTCCGTATTTGTACAATTCTTGGGCAACTACATAAGTTATTCCGCTTCCACCTGCTGCGTTCTCACCATTGGCAATGCAAAAATCTATTTGCCTCTCCCTTTTTAATTTCTGTACCATTTCCTTCGCAGCTTTTCTACCAGGATTGCCAAAAATGTCTCCATCAAACAGAATTTTCAAATTATATCCTCCATTTCTAACGTATGGCAACACAATATGTACTCAATAATTATTCTATTAGCATAAACTCTTATAAATGAAAGCTCGGGACATTGAGTCCCTTCGCTTTTGCCTCTTTCATTTCATTCCAAGACGCCAAATAACACAAAAAGCGTGAATTCACGCTTTTTGTGCAGAAAATATCGGAAATCTATTTAGCATATTCGATAAACCTGGTTTCCCTGATAACATTTACTTTTATCTGCCCAGGATAATCAAGCTCATTTTCAATCCTTTTAACAATATCTCTTGCAATCAATGAAATATCTGCATCCGATACATCCTCGGGTTTAACCATGATACGAACTTCTCTACCTGCCTGAATAGCAAAACACTTATCCACACCTTCAAATGAATTTGCTATTTCCTCAAGCTTTTCCAACCTCTTGATATACGACTCAAGAGTTTCTCTTCTAGCACCAGGCCTTGCTGCGAGATAGAATCCGCAGCTTGTACAAGTACTGCCACTATAGAGGTGGCTTCTACATCCCCATGGTGCGAAGCAATTGCATTGACAACTTCATTGCTCTCTTTATACTTCTTGGCAATGTCAGCCCCAATTGTAACATGTGAGCCTTCAACTTCATGGTCCACAGCCTTACCAATATCGTGCAGCAGACCTGCTCTTTTTGCAAGATTAACATCTACGCCAAGCTCTGCCGCCATCAAACCTGCCAAATGAGCCACTTCAATAGAATGGTTCAAAACATTCTGGCCATAGCTCGTTCTAAACTTAAGTTTACCAAGCAACCTGATAATCTCGGGATGCAATCCGTGAACTCCCGTGTCAAATGTTGCATTTTCACCTTCCTGACGAATGGTGTTTTCAACTTCTTTTTTGGCCTTCTCAACCATTTCTTCAATTCTTGCAGGATGAATTCTCCCGTCAAGAATGAGCTTTTCGAGAGTAATTCTTGCCACTTCTCTCCTTATTGGATCAAATCCGGAAAGGATAACGGCTTCAGGCGTGTCATCAATAATAAGGTCGATTCCCGTTAACGTTTCAAGGGTTCTGATATTTCTTCCCTCACGGCCTATTATTCTACCCTTCATTTCATCATTTGGAAGTGGAACAACAGAAACGGTAACTTCAGATACATGATCAGCCGCACATTTTTGAATCGCCATGGCGACGATATTCTTTGCTCTGGTCTCTGCCTCTTCCTTAGCCTTTGCCTCAATGTCCTTGATTAGGATTGCCATTTCGTGTCTTACTTCACTTTCCACATTCTTCAGAAGAACTTCCTTTGCTTCATCAACAGACAGCCCGGATATTCTTTCAAGTTCGGCTATCTGCTGCTTCTGTGTCTCCAGTGTCTGATCGTAAAGCTCTTGAATTTCTTTTGACTTCTTGCTAAGAACTTCTTCTTTTTGCTCCAAGGATTCGACTTTTCTGTCAAGAGCCTCTTCCTTTTGAACAAGTCTTCGTTCCAGACGCTGAATTTCGTTTCTTCTGTCCTTAATTTCTCTGTCAAGCTCTAACCTGCTTTTGTGAATTTCTTCTTTTGCCTCAAGCAGCACTTCCCTTTTTTTGGCTTCTGCAATTTTTTGAGCTTCGCTGACTATTCTCTCAGCCTCTTGTTCGGCACTGCCAATTTCGGCTTCTGCTTTTCTTTTTCTAAATTCAATACCTTTTCGGTAACTTATTACTGAAGCAATAATTGAAGCAATTATTGCAATTACTATACCTATTAGAAATCCAACAAAATAAGCTATAGCACACACCTCCTTATTCAGTTTTCAATGGTCAGTTTTCTAATATTCAAAATCTATATGCACTATTTAAGTACCTTTTCATTTTAATCTTTTTTATATTTTATGTCAAGAATCAATTAGGCCAGTTAGCTTTCGCCTCCAGTAACGATGCTTACTCCGTCTGTCATTTCAACCCGATACCATCGATCTGCCATTTCGCTAAGATGCCTGTTGTGTGTTACCATTATTACCTGTCGCTGAAACATATGTGTAGTTTGTTTTAAAAATTCTGCACGTGTGTAATATAATCATCGCTAACATGCTTGGCAGGCTCATCCAAAATAATCGGACCTTTAATTTCCAGGTTACTGCATTCTAACATGGCAATCCTTATAGCAAGGGAAATTATATCAATTACCCCTCCGCCTCTTGCCTCTTGCGGCTTAGTCTTTATCTGCGTTCCGCCAAAGTTGCTCACAACGTAAAATTCTGCCTCAGGTCTTCCTCTTACCTCATTTATTTCAATTTTAAACTCAATATTGGAATCAAATATGTATTGAAGGCAATTGGTCACCAGTGACTCAATTTGTACCCTTGACTGTTCTCTTGCGTATTCGGATACTTTTTGAAGGAGCAGTCTTACCTTTTCCAAAATATCTATGTTTTCAAGAGCTTTTTTTAGCTGTGTCTCCAATGAATCTTTCTGTTCTATGAGCTGATCCATCTTGCCCTTTTGGTTGTAGTAGTATATCTTTGCTCTTTCGTATCTTTGTTTGAAATTTTCAATATCGCTGCGGTATTTTGAAAGGGTACTTTGCTCCACACTTTCTACCTGCCTTCCTTTTCATTTGCATCCTTCCTGCTCATACCTTGGGGCATTCCTGCCATTTTTCATTCGTATCCTTAAAACCTAACCCTTTATTTTTGCCTGAAGCCTAGCGGCATTTACAGTGTTTTTCATCAGCATTGCTATGGTCATAGGACCAACTCCACCGGGTACAGGAGTTATAGCCGATGCTACACGGCTTGCCGATTCATACTCAACATCACCCACAAGCTTTTTGTCTTCCAAACGATTAATCCCGACATCAATCACCACTGCTCCGGGTTTTATGCTGCTACCCTTGATAAATTCCGGCTTCCCGACGGCTACAACAAGTATATCGGCTCTTTTGCACACTTCCTCAATACTTTTTGTCTTGGAATGACATACAGTCACAGTACCGTTTTTCGCCAGCAAAAGCATGGCCATGGGCTTACCCACAATATTGCTTCTTCCCACAACAACACATTCCTTGCCGGAAATCTCAATGCCGCTCTCTTTTATCAGCTCCATTACACCTGCAGGCGTGCACGGAAGAAAATCAGGATTTCCAATCATAAGCTTTCCCACATTTACCGGATGGAAAGCGTCCACATCCTTTGACGGATCTATGGTATAAATAACCTTTTCTTCATCAATATGCTTCGGCAGCGGCAGTTGAACAAGAATCCCGCTAACCTTGTCATCTTTGTTCAGCTTATGTATGAGCTCAATCAACTCCTCCTCGGTCGTATTTTCATCAAGAGCATATTCAAAGGACTCAATCCCTATTTCAGCGCAAGCCTTCTTCTTTGAATTAACATATACCCTTGATGCAGGGTCATTACCCACAATTATTACAGCCAATCCCGGATTAATATTGCTTTTTTTTAACTCGTCGACCTCGATTTTCAACTCTCCCTTTATTTTTGTTGACAATTCTTTGCCGTTTAATACCTTAGCCTCCATTTTAACCAACCTTTCCAAAACAATTTGTTATTAAAATAGCTTTCGCCGGATTTCATTCAACTTTATCATTTTAG
Organism: Acetivibrio straminisolvens JCM 21531; assembly: GCF_000521465.1. GTDB lineage: Bacteria > Bacillota > Clostridia > Acetivibrionales > Acetivibrionaceae > Hungateiclostridium > Hungateiclostridium straminisolvens. The sequence continues at coordinate 18,820 of NZ_BAVR01000013.1, read as the reverse complement.
TTTATTCTCACCAACTTGTCAAATTCTTTCAGCTTATCTTGAATTCTTCCTCCTGCTTTTTCTTTCCTTTTTTGATTTTGTTTTTGCGCTATCTTTTCTAAAATTGCTTTTAGAAGGATTCACTGGAGGCCTTATTAGGCATTTTTTGCCGTAACCGATTAAATCTTCCCTGTGGGCAAGTCTAAGGGCATCATATACCAACTTGTAATTCTCCTTTTTTCTAAATTGTAAGAGTGCCCTTTGCATCGCCTTTTCCTTTGCAGTTTTGGGAACATATACCTTTTTCATTGTCCTCGGATCCAATCCCGTATAAAACATACAGGTGGACAGAGTCCCGGGAGTGGGATAAAAATCCTGTACCTGCTGGGGCGTATAGTTCATATCTCTGATATACTCCGAAAGCTCTATAGCCGCATTAAGGTCACTTCCCGGATGGCTGGAAATCATATAAGGAACAAGATATTGCTCCTTTCCTATTTTCTTGTTTATTTCATAAAACTTTTTGACAAACCGGTCATACACCTCCCTTTGGGGCTTTCCCATCTTATCGAGCACACGGTCCACCACATGCTCCGGTGCAACCTTCAACTGCCCGCTTACATGATGTTTGCAAAGCTCCACAAAGAAATCATCGTTTTTATCCAACATCAGATAATCATATCTTATACCCGAACGAATAAAAACCTTTTTTATTTCCGGTATTTCCCGAAGTTTTTTTAGAAGCTCCAGATACTCGCTGTGATCGACAATAAGGTTTTTACAAGGCTTGGGATAAAGACACTGCCTTTCTTTGCACGCGCCTGAGGATTCCTGCTTTTTGCAGGCCTTGCCCCTGAAGTTTGCCGTAGGGCCACCCACATCGTGAATATATCCTTTAAACCCCGAAAGCCATGTAAGTTTCCGAGCCTCATTTATTATTGAGGCCTGACTGCGCTTCTGAATTATCCTGCCCTGATGAAAATTCAATGCGCAAAAGGAACAACCGCCATAACAGCCTCTGTGGCTCGTTATACTGAACTCTACCTCTTCTATGGCAGGAACACCCCCTTCCTTCTCATAGGAAGGATGATAAGTCCTCTCATAGGGAAGGGAATATATCCTGTCCATTTCCTTTTCGGAAAGAGGATAAGCCGGAGGATTCTGGACTACAAACCTGTCACCGTGCTGCTGTATCAGAATATTCCCGCTATAGGTCCTGCTCATTGTACTGAGTCATAAAAGCCTCGGCATATTTTCTTTTACTCCAGTTCACATCTTCAAATGACGGCAGCAGAATATAACCCTTCTTTGGTTTGTCTTCTTCTCCTTCGATAAACTTTCTCAGTTCTCCGTTCATGTCCTCTTTTCTTGCCAAGAAAGCTGTGCCTCTCATATTTTGAATCTTATTTATCGGCACTCCCATGGAAAGGTACCGGGCAATCTCCAATATCGGTTTTTCTCCCATTCCATAAATTAAAAGGTCAGCTTTTGAATCAACCAGAATAGATCGTCTGACCTTGTCATCCCAATAATCATAATGGGCAAACCTCCTCAGGCTTGCCTCAATTCCTCCGATAATAACCGGTACATCCTTAAAAAGCTGCTTTGCCTTATTGGTATATACAATCACTGCTCTATCCGGCCGTCTGTGGCTCTTTCCCCCCGGACTGTACAAATCCTCACTTCTTGGCTTTTTACTCGCAGTATAATGATTTACCATGGAGTCTATTACCCCCGAGGATATAAGTACAGCCAACCGAGGTTTTCCCAATGCCACAAAGTCATCATCTTTCCTCCAGTCCGGCTGGGCAACAATCCCCACTCTGTAGCCTTCACTCTCTAATAGTCTTGTTATTATAGCATGTCCGAAGCTGGGATGATCTACATATGCATCACCGCTGATATAAAGGAAATCCAGCTCATCCCACCCTCTCTTCATCATGTCTTCTCTTGTCACAGGTAAAAAAGCCATTTCTTCACTCCTAAACCATCATACTACTCTGAACTTTTCATATTCATTTCCTGCAGTTGCTGTTTAGTTATAAGCACCTGTCTTGGCTTGCTTCCCTCAAAAGGACCTACAATACCCCGAGCCTCCATCTGATCGACTATTCTTGCCGCCCGGGCATACCCCACCTTGAATTTTCTCTGTATCAAAGATACCGATGCCTGCCCGGCATCAACCACAAGCTCTATTGCCTGGGGCAAAAGCTCGTCATTGTCTCCTGGGTCACTGTCCCTACTTTCCCTTTCACTATTTATCTCCTCAATAATATCCTCATTATATTCTGCATTTCCCTGGGATTTTATATACTCTACAACCCTCTCAACTTCGCCGTCGGATACAAAAGCCCCCTTTACTCTTATAGGCTTTGACGCACCCACAGGGTAAAAGAGCATATCACCCTTTCCAAGAAGCTTTTCTGCACCAGCCATATCGATTATGGTCCTGGAATCCACTTGAGAGGACACTGAAAAGGCAATTCTTGAAGGTATGTTGGCCTTGATTACACCGGTAATTACGTCCACCGAAGGTCTTTGGGTGGCTATTACAAGATGCATGCCTGCCGCCCTTGCCATTTGTGCAAGCCTGCAAATGGCATCTTCAACATCGTTTGGAGCAACCATCATCAAGTCTGCAAGCTCATCGATTATTATAACAATCTGGGGCAAAAGTTCAGTCTCACCGTTTTTGGTAAGCAGGGCATTATATCCCTTAATATCCCTGACTCCCCGGTCCGCAAACAGCTTATACCTGTTTACCATTTCCTGCACCGCCCAGTTCAGCGCTCCTGCTGCCTTCCTAGGGTCTGTTACGACAGGTATAAGAAGGTGTGGAATTCCGTTGTATATACCAAGCTCAACCACTTTGGGATCCACCATCAGAAGCTTTACCTCATTGGGAGAAGCTTTAAAGAGCAGACTTATAATAAGACTGTTGATACATACACTTTTTCCCGATCCGGTAGCACCGGCAACGAGAAGGTGAGGCATCTTGCAATATCCGCCACCACATTCTGCCCGGATATATCCTTTCCCAAAGCAAAGGCAAGCTTTGAGTCATAATCCTTAAATTCCTTGGAATCCAAAACATCCTTTAAAAATACCGGAACTACTTCTTTGTTCGGGACCTCAATACCAACTGCAGCTTTGCCCGGAATCGGCGCCTCTATTCTTACTCCCGATGCCGCAAGGTTTAAGGATATATCGTCGGAAAGGCTCACAATTTTGCTTACTTTGACACCGGGGCTGGGTTGAAGTTCGTAGCGGGTAACTGCAGGCCCCATACTGACATTTACAACCTTTGCATCCACACCAAAGCTTTTTAAGGTTTCTTCAAGCTTCTTTGCCCCTTTTAGGGCAGCACTTCTATAGTTTTCCGCATTTCCCGAACTTACCTTGTTGTCGTCCAACAGCCCGGTATGAGGATACCTGTATTCGACATTGTCCTGGGTCTTTGAAGTGATTTCCCTATTGACACTCTCTGCAATATCTTCCACTTTGGCATTGGACATATCATTTTTCTTTAAATCCTGTACAATAAATTCTACTTCCTCGGTTTCGGGCTTGACTTCAATAACTTTGGATACTTCATTGTTATCATCAGCCATTTCCAAAGTACCGGCATCTGCAGTCTTGCTTTGCATGCTTTGCTTTGAAGCCTTCTTTTCTTTAAAATCCAAAACTTTAGGAAGCTTCTTGCCATTCATCACAATATCAATGTCGGCATCTGCTTCAGTCTCAGGCTTGTCCTCTTCTTCCTCTTCTCTCAGTTTCTCTTTAAGCTCATTTTTCGTTACCCTAAAGCGGTTCTCAAACTTCGCAGTTATTGCCGCAATGTCATTCTTTATCCTCAAAATCACGCCTGCAATTGATATATCTGTGATAATAATAATATCGATTAACGCAATGGTGGTAAGAATGATTATTGTACCGAGGTTTTTAAACAACAGCAGGAAAGGTATACTGATAATCCCTCCTAGTACACCTCCGCCCTGCATGGCAGTTCCGTCATAAAAGAATTTTTTGATGCATTCAACAATTCCTTTATTTATATAATCCTGTTCATTGTAAAACAATGTCTGAACCATTGCAGTCAATATAAGTACCAAAGCAAATACATATGCAGTCTTTAATTTTACACTTCCACTGTTCTTCTTAAATATCAAAAGTATCGAATAGAAAATTATAAACAGAGGAACAACATACCCTAACCATCCCATAAGACCTAAAATTAGAGTTTTGATAAATGTACCGAATACGCCTATGGAATCCTCCATAAGCAAACCGAACAAAGCCAGCACGCCCAGTGCCAGCAGCATAATTCCAATTATTTCATTGTTATATTTTCCAACACCGTTTTTCTTTTTGGTAAATTTCTTCTTTTGTGTTTTCTTTGCCTTCAACTTGACACCCCCACAAATTACCCCTCTTCAGTTGTGAGATGAGATAATACAAGCTATACTTAATATAACATAACCGTAGCTTCGCTGCAAATAAATCAAAGAGGGTATAGTCCTTAAAAATTTTGCATGCAAATTAACTTTTGAAAAATACAGCATTAATAGTATAAATAGCTTAAAATGTCCCGGTTATAATATTTCCCGGCATTAGCTTTGGATTTAAGTAAGCCTTTGGTGAAGTGCTGATAACCCTGCTTATCATATATCGGTTATTTGAGAGGGGCATAACCACAACCCTTTCTCCGGAATAATTCACTTCAATATAGTTTTGATTTTCACACCAGCCAAAATTTCCAAATACAACTTCCGGCGGTACTATTGAATAAAGTATCATTGTAATCCCTCCGGCCTCTGTCCTGATCCTTTGGAAATATTATTCCCGTTTCTTTTTTTCTCCTCGATTAATTCATATAGCTTTTTCAATGCATCCTGAAGTCCCCCTGTTTCGTCAATGAGCCCATACTGAACGGCTTCTTCGCCAAACAATATGGTACCTACATCATTGGCCAGTTCTCCGGTCTTTAGCATTAGCTCCCGGAAATTTTCCTTTGATATCTTTGAATTCTTGGTTACAAACTGCACTACTCTGTCTTGCATTCTGTCAAAATATTCATAGGTCTGCGGTACCCCTATAACCATACCGTTGAGCCTTATGGGATGTATTGTCATTGTTGCCGATGGAGCTATAAAGGAGTACTTGGTTGATACAGCCATAGGAACACCTATACTGTGTCCTCCTCCTAACACAAGCGAAACAGTGGGCTTTGACATGCTTGCAATCATTTCGGCAATAGCAAGACCTGCCTCAACATCTCCTCCGACGGTGTTTAAAATTAGCAGCAAACCGTCGATTTCTTCACTCTCTTCAATAGCCACAAGCTGAGGTATTACATGCTCATATTTTGTTGTCTTGTTCTGTGGAGGCAGCACCATATGTCCCTCTATCTGGCCTATAACGGTTAGACAGTGAATATTTCCCTTTGCAGTTGATATGGACGTTTTTCCCAATTCCTTTATTTCCTCAAATTCGGGCTTTTTTTCACTTTCAGTATTTGCGGCTTCATCAACGGAAGCTCTTCCAATTGTAACCTTGTTTTCCTCTATCAAATCATCACATCCTTAGTATGTATAAAGTAATACTATTAGTATTATTTTTAAGACGAAAAATATTATACTCAACAAAAAAGTTCTGCACTTATTTTTCATGCAGACTTTTTATATGTAAATAGCTCATAATAACCGGAGATTTTTATTTAAGATCTATACTGTCATCCTTTTTTTCTTCTTTCTTCTCATCCGCCTTCTCCTTTGACTTTGCATCATCCGCCTTGTAGAACTCATGAAGTTTGATTCCGTCGATCATAAGCTTATTATCCTTATTCTTCAACGTTACAGTATAATCATATTTATATACAACGTTATTGCCTATCATCCCATTCGCTTTTACAACCGCTGCATCAAAGGATACAAAATATATCTTATTCTTTTCGGTATAACCCGGATGCTGAGTTACTTTAATATTGTTGATGCTTTCTATTCTCTCCATATTAACCTGCAGCGGGAAGGACGCAATATTGAATTTCTGTGTGTAATTCGCATCGGTAAACAGTATTTCGCTGCCATTTACCTTGTTTAATTCCAGTTTATTCAAAAACTGAATAAATCCATCATATCCTTTATACCATTCTGCTCTCAAAAGAGCCATTCTTTCCTTGTCTAGCTTCAACAAATTATTGAAGAACTGCTCCAACAATGCCTTTTCATTATCAAATTGCTGTTTCTGTTCCGGAATACTCACATCAAGGTACGGTCTCTTCTCCATGAATTCATTGTTAAGTTTTGAAATTCTTTTTGAAAGGGGCGATTTAAAGTCTGCCTCCCTCTGAGTAAGCACCTTGTAGCCGTCTCCGTCTTTTACAACCTCAACATCATATTTGGCAGTCACTTTTATATAGTCATAATCTTCATTAGGAACTGTCTTCTCCACACCATTTTCTTTAATCTTTTCATAAGTATTATTTTCGGTATTTAATACATAATATTTGTTGAACAAACTGTTTGGCAATCCCTTAGCTTTAAGACCCACTTTTACATAATAAAGATAAGCATCGCCATTTTTGCCTATAAAAGTTGATTCAACAATAGGTTTATCGTTTGCATCTTTAAGTATTTCATAGTTTAATATTGACATCCCGTTAACTTCAACAATTCTTGGAATATGAATGCCTATCTCAGGATTCTTATTTCCCTCACTAACGGTCCGCTGCGCTATATAGCCGATAATACTTGCAGGAATTTCACCCGTTAGAAGACTATTTTTATAGCTCTCCACAGTCTGGCCAAACAAAGCGCCAAAGTACTCTGTCATAAACTCCTGAACCTTTTTATCTTCCTCAGCACTTGTATCTGGTGTCTCAATCTTAGGCGGCTCACTGTCAGTCGCCGGCGGCTTGTTAAACAACACCGAACATCCTGTGCTGAAAATTGTCGCTGCAATTAAAGTTGAAACTGTAAATATCTTTAATTTTTTATTCATAAGCTCCACCCCATAATTTATTAAAATATAGTATTTAAATAAATATCATGTTCTGAAAATTTTCTAAGGAGACTATTTCTAGCTGCCCTGTTTAAATAAGTATCTCCGCCTTTTTCAATAATTTCAGACTCGGTTGTAAGTCCCAAGTAAAAGTCAACCTTCACAATGCCAGGATCACTATATGTTGCTGGTACAATTTTAACACCAGCGTATTCCCCATGGTCAAGCTTAACCGCCTGCGAAGTGTTTCTATCAAGTCTTGTAAGTTTCGGTTGATACTCTCCTCCCGACCAGGTTCCACCGCCGCCGCTGATTATAGCTCCCCTTATGTCGCACCGCCGTGTAATATAACTGAACCTGCTGTGAGTATTATACCGTTAAATACACCATCTACAACCAGATCAATATTTGGGTTTTCGTTAAACACCAGATAATACTCTGTATCACTTTCGAAGTCTCCTCCAGCTCTGCTGTTTGCACATTCTTGATACAAATTAAAGCCTGCCAACAATGATAAATTGTATTCACCTGGTGAAAGACTTGGATCTACTTGAATATAATATCCATTGGTAGTATATACACTAAATCTGCTCTTGGCCTTTTCTATCAACTTGGAAATACCATGTTCCCCTGAAATATCCCATTCACTTCCGCTCGATGGATATTTCCTGTTTGCAAGCAATTGAGTATAATCTAAAAGATTATTTTTTATATTGTCCGGATCACCAAACACTCCTGCTCTATCCAACTTGGTGAAAATACTCTGTGTATAGTAATAATAAGTGCTTTCACTGATTTCTGGAACGTCATCCCAAATAGTTTCGTCGAACTTTAAACCAATTATATTTCCATAGTCATCCTTTTTGTAAATATTGTCAATTACAAATTCCGGACGCTTAACATAGTTGATTCCCTTTATTCCAACAGCATTATAGTCAGGGGCTAAAGGTACTGCATAATAACCCCAGTTTGCAGCCAATTCATATGACCATGCTCCAGATATTGCCGATGGAGTGGAAATTCCTGCCGGACGTTTTGTATCGCTCCGAACTGCTCTTATACTATTTATAAAATCGTTAATAACATAATCAGCCAATCCTCCACCTGTTTCAATATCATTATCACCATTTACCGGCTGTCTGCTAGGCCAAAGCTGGAACAAGTTGAAAGGACCGTTTAGATAGACACTTGATAAAGACGTAAGCTTATTTCTTAACTCTCTATGGTACTCATCCGGGTCATCTATATCCTTATCGCCCCACGAATACATCTTGTAAAACGGTATTCTTATACCGTTGGTATCTTCATACCAGAACACAGATGCATCTTCCAATAGTCCGGTGAATATACCATTGTCATCTACTCTGAAGGTTCCTCCCGGAATAATAACATCACCATTGACAGCTATAGTAGACCTTAGCGATGCTTCGGACAACAGATTATGCACTGGAGCACTGCTTATAATGGCACTCAAAGCATCGTGGTTTCTAGTCTCGAAATAGTGGGACAAACCAATAGCACTTCCATTTATGGCAATTATTGAATCTTCACCGTTCATTTCTATATCATCAAAGGTATATGCATTTCTAAATACAGATATTAGGTTGTGATTTCCAAATACCTGTAGACACTGGGCAATGGCATCACGATATATGTTTATCATACTTCCATCGTTAAAGTTGGGAGCTTCTGAAACACCTCTGTACGGCCCTGTTCTAATAAAGGCTCTTGAGTAGCATTTCCCTTAATGTCCATCCGAGCGCCGTGCATTGCCATTATTCCGCCGTAATAGAACTGTTCGGGCCAGAGAGTATCTTTTGGGAAAGTACCAAAAGCAGACACATCCCCTTTGATATCCGCCCTGAATCCACTAACATTCGACCTAATATTTCCAGAGCCGTCATAATTTCTTGTGCTTATGTACAAATCACCGGCTGTAGCTATAGCAAAGGCCAGCTTAAAGTCATTTTGAGGTACTTCAAATATAAATTCCTTCTCGGCATATATTGGCTGGCGAGTATTTCCATATGGACTACTAGGATTATCAAAAGATGCTTCTGCCTCGATACCGATTTTAACCTTTACCTTTTTCCCTCCGGACAGCAACTGCGGAGCACCTATCATATTCAATGACTTTAATTTAATCTCTGAATAATCATCTCCTGACAAACCCGCAACTGTTGAGGCTCTTGAAGTGACATCGATATACTCTATATCTTCTAATTTCCCTCTTAATTTCTCAATAATTTTATCAACATAATCATCAACATTGGTAGCAGTCACTTCTTGAGTAAAATCTGAACCAATATCTTCATTCTCCGATTCCTTTTGTATTACATTAAACCATTTTTCAATGGCAGATTGACCCGCAAAATATGTAAGCTTGATATTGCTTTGACGTTTAGATAATGTCAATCCCTGAATAGCTGAACTCAAAAAAATTACAGAAAGTGTCGTAAGAACTGCAGTAATAATTATTACTGTCATAAGTGCAGCTCCCTGCTCTTTTCTTAACAGTCTATACATTTATTTCAGCACCCCCGTTACAAAAAATAACATGTATATATAAACATAAAACTATGTTATTTACAACTTTATGGCGTACTAAAGTGTACCATTTACATTTGCCGCAATTTTAAAAGTATTTAATGATTCAATATCACCTTTAGAGTTTTTTGTTAAAATATTTACAATCACATGGTAAGTATACGGATAATTTGGATCATAGCAACTATTATGCTTATAGCTTACTGTATAAAAAAACTTTTCATTTACAGCACCCGAAGAATAAACTACAGCAAGATTTGGTGATTTCTTTTCCACATCAGGAGTAGATTTCGCATCAACAATAAACTGTCTCAACTTCCACTCTGTCTCTGTTGGTGTAGGTTCAAGAAGCACAAGAGGATAATTCTCCTGAAGCAAAGCTTCTGCTACCTGATCTTTAACTACCTCGCTGACAGCATTTAGCTCTGTCTGTCGTTCAATAAGTTTAGATACTCTTAAAGCGTTCATAAAGCCAATTGTTATCGGAACAATCAAAATACCCAGCAAAGCTATTGCCACAACAACCTCTATAAGGGTCATTCCTTTATTGTTATTTAATTTGATAAATTTTTTAATCATATCTATCACCTTATATGCCCTAACCCATTTTGATCTCTATTGACTAGACAATAGTAACCTTTTCAGTTGAACTGCTGCTGTAGATGCTGTTACCGTTTCTATCTGTTATTTTTGCTCTTCTGACCTTGTCATATAAATTAATATTTATTTTCTTATCGGTATTATTGATAATCTGAACATTCACACCTAAATCTTTATTTTCAACAGGATTCAAATTATAATTGAGTACAATATGCATCTCTACAGTATCCTTTGGCACATGCCCGGTCATATCATATGTATTACCTGCATTACCCACAACATTTATATCAACAGTATCACCATTAAATGTCATTATAACCTTTGGTGTAATCTTCGTTTTAAAATTTATCATTTTATTTGTTGTGTTATCATAAGTACAAAAATTTTGCCCCCCAGTGAGAAAGCTCTGCATATATATGCCTAAATCTCCTCCAAAGGCTTAGCATTTCCGGTCACCACTATATCCGATCTATCAACTAAAGAGCCGCCACTTGACGAGCCATCACCTCCATCTGCACTTACGGTTTCGCTTCCTTCCCCGGAATTAAGTGCTATTCCGGTATTTTCAAAAAAAACATTGTCTCCTTCATAATATCTTTGGAAATTCTGACGGCTGAAGTCATAAATCTTATCTATATTTCCCTGATTCAAGGAATACAGATTAACGGTTAAAGATAAATTCAACACTTCATTCTCATCAAAAACCGTTTTTACAGTAGTAATCTGTTCTTCCTGCCCATTTGCTTCAGTCTGAGGAGCTGTTGTATTTTGCGGAGTCTGTGATCTGTTTTCTTGTTTATCACTCAAAGGGGTCACTTCAAATTTTGATATCTTAACTTTTCTGGTACCCCCTTCGAGATAATCCACTAGATCCATAATTTCTCTATAAGTCATTGTCGCACTAAAATCAATTTGAATTTCATAATAACTCTGAGCATTCTTGTCATTCTTGTTATCCTTGGAATCCCCAACTTTTTTCTCTACCGGTCTTTTAATCTTTACATCGTACAAATTATTCTTAAACAGTTTGGCAAGCTTTTCAACGTATTCAAAACCGTCGGTTACATTGGAATCATTAAGTAAATATGCTTCAAGTCTCTCATTTTGAACGGTTTTCATCTGAAAGTTTCTTTTTAGCGTTTCTATGTTTGCCAAGTCATTGTCCAATTTTTGCTTTTTCTTTTGAGCAATCTCGATTTTACCATTAATATCTTCTATATCAAGGCTGAATTTGGGCCTCCAAATAAACTGATAATATATAACGCTGTATAGAACCAACAACAACACAATTAAAAGTGCTACTTTACCTTTACCGTTTCCCATTACTTTTCACCCTTTCTGCCTACAAGCACTGTAAGCTCAAATACGTTGCCTTCCTCAATCTTAACTTCACTATCTAAAGCTAGAAAACTAAGTCTTTGTATAGCAGATACAAATTCAGCAACCACTAAATTATCCTCAACTAACCCGGTTAGTTTCATTTTGTTGTTTTTGAATTCTATAGCAGTTAACTTGCAGCCTATTGGCGCTGCGTTGCTTACCGCAACTAATATATCATTTATTGGATAACTTGCATTATCGATTTGATTTAAAACAGCCTCTTTCTTTCCCAATACACCATTGATTGAATCCAAATCAGAATTTACCTTTTTTACCTCATTATATTTTTGACTCGCTATCTCTTTTTCAAGCTGGGCAAGCTCTCTCTCCAACATTTTTACGTGCAAAAACGGTGCCAAGAGAGAAGTTCCAACAACGACACCCACTAAAATCAACCCTATTACCAACTTTAGCGCACCAGAACCCGAACTCGGCCGTTCATAGCTCGTTGTAGACATTATGTCTTCAGGCAGTAAATTAATATCGCCCTTCATGATAATTACCCCCTTATGTATTTTAATAATCAATAATGCTTCTCAATTGATTTATATCTAACAGAATACTCTGTAATTATCTCACTCTGAACATTTCCAGCTTTGTTTACAATTCTGTCATTTCGTTTTGGCAAAATATGAAGGATCAATTGCTTAACGTCACCGTCTTCATAATATTCAAAATAACTTTTTGCAACATCAACATTATCAACAGCTTTAACAAATTCACCAGCTATACCATTATTAATAATTCTTAACTGAAGCGCATCATCCTCAAACTTCCATTCCTTCTTTTCATCCGGTTCACCCGGCAGATTCATGGTGAAACTAACACTACTAAGTTTTTCCTCACCTTTCGCAGCCACATCACCGGTCATCCACATTTCAACGGTTTTTGCATCCTGAACGTCATGCCTTACCTGTCGTATAACGTCCTGAATATCATGCTGCTGGTCAATAAAGTTACATCCCCGCGCAAAATTATTAAGCCCTCCAATAAATATAGTATAAATGATGGGGGCAGTTATACCCAGCATAGCTATCACAACCAACATCTCTACAAGCGTTGCACCCTTACAGTTATTTTTAAGCATAATCACTCACCCTGAAAAACATTCTATCGGTTATAAATCCTTTCCCGGCCGGCATACGCCGACCGGGATAAGTTAAAACACTATATGTAGCTTATATTATGTTCCTTACTCACCAGAAGACTCACCAGAAGACTCACCAGAAGCAACAGTTGGAGTATCTTCAACAGCTTCAACATCAGCTTTCAAAAGACGTGGATAATATGTTATTGAATATCCTTTATGTTTGTCATATTGCGGTGCAAAATTATCATAGCTAGCATCGCTGCCTTCCTTTGGTGTTAAATATGGTCCATATGATTTTTCAGTTGTACTACCTGTAGGAGTATATTTAATTTCTTTTTGTAACTCTGTAATAATAATTTTTGAATCTTTGGAAGAAAATGCTTTCAACTCAGAATCTCCAGAATCAACCATATAAGCTGTCAGAGCTTTTGCAATCTGATCTGCAGTTCTCTCATCAGCCCGTCTCTTACTATTACTCAATACACCGGCAAACATACTAAATGCTACAGCTGCCAGTACACCCATTATTGCAATAACTATAAGCAGCTCAACCAAGGAAAAACCTTTTTGATTCTTTAACATTTTTTTCATACAAAACCCTCCTATTTTTGTTTTATTTGGTTATTTATATTGTTTATACTTGCCTATATTTTATCTTATTCCCAAAAGAATTTAAATTAGCAGTATCCCCCCCCTAAACTTTTTTGGAATAAGATAAATGTATAAGCAAAAACTAAAAAGACATTTCGTTGTAAATACTGAACATCGGTGTTAATACGCTCATTACTATGAAACCGACAATTAAAGCTAACATAACTATAATTGTAGGCTCAATAAAACTTGTCAGCAATGCAAGAGAAGCCTCTACTTCTTCATCATAAAAATCTGCGGATTTATCAAGAGCAAAGTCAAGGTTACCGGACTCTTCCCCGATTCGTATCATTGAAATAACCATCGGTGGAAAATAGTTTAAAGATGCAAGAGGTGCTGTAAGACCTCTTCCTTTTTTATTTCCTCAATTACACTGTCAATCTTTTCTTTTATTACCTGATTTCCCAAAACCTTTTGAACTACTTCCATGGATTGAATTAACAGTACACCGCTGGACATCAACGTTCCTAATGTCCTTGTAAGCCTAGCTGTCATAATATTCTTTGTTACTCCCTTTATTACAGGCAGCTTAATTGCCAATGTTCCAAAAAATATCTTCCCTTCATAAGTACGTGAAAAGTATACTATTGATGCAGCAATTATAACCAAGGCTCCCAATATAATATACCAAAAGGATTTGAAGAAGCCACTTACCGCAATCAATATCTTTGTGTATACAGGCATCTCAACATTAAAATCGGTAAGAACTTTAACAAATGTCGGTACAACTGCAACCATCAATATCATTATAACAGCTATAGCTACAACTGATACTATAATCGGATATGTAAGGGCTCCTCTTATTTTTTGATTTAGTTTGTTTTCCTTTTCAAACTGAACAGCCATTCTCTTAAAAACCAAATCAAGCTGACCGCTTATTTCTCCTGCTTCAACCATGTTGATCAGCATCTCCGGAAAAATTTTCGAATGCTGCCTCATGGCATTAGAGAGCGCAATACCTTTTTGAATGTTATCATAAACATCATCAAGACACTCTCTCAAGGTACTGTTTGTGGTCTGCTCCCTTAAAACATCCAAGGAAGTGGCTATAGGTACACCTGCTTCCAACACTATAGCAAACTGCCTACAGAAAATAGCCAAATCTTTTGTCTTTACTTTTGGCTTAAACAAACTAATCTGGCTTATATCGTTTATTGCATTTTTCTCGACAATTTCCACCGGGATATATCCCTTGTCCAGAAGCAGCCGTCTAAGTTCTTCCTCGCTGTCCATCTTGGCTTCACCGGTAAACAATTTGCCGGCTTCATTTTTAACCTTATAGCTGTATAATGGCATTCCCTAAACCCCCAAAAAATATTGTCCGCAATTAACGCTATATTTTTATGATTTTTATAATAATTGATTACATTTATACGCTTTATGGAACCCTAGAATTTATTGACCTCGCATTATGATTATACTTTAACGTGGGATAAGAAGATATATTGATGAACAATTCAAAAACGAATTTCATAATTTTAAATATGTATAAATAGACGGTTCTTTTCAATTGATACAGAGAGCTTGTTTCCAAGCCATAAGTCAGATATGCCATCAATCTATCCAACCTCCCATATTAGAACACACCAATAAATAAAAACAAACAAAATATTCATTAACAATTTATATCTATTTCTTAATTTTTTACTTAATAATATTGTAATACATTTTTGAAGAAAATGCTAGTGTTTTTTTTAATTTGAAATTAATTTTCTCAAATTATCCATATCAACAGAGTATTGGCACGCACTTTCATAATCAATTTCTCCGGCTTTATACAGTTCTGCAAGGCAGCTGTCCATGGTATACATACCAAACTGCGAACCCGTCTGAATACAAGTATTTATCTGAGGTGTACGGCTTTCACGAATAAGGTTTGCTATAGCAGGTGTCCACACCATGGTCTCAGTAGCCAATACACGTCCTTTGCCATCGGCTCTTCTAATAAGCTGTTGGGATATAATACCCATAAGCACAGTGGAAAGCTGGGTCCTTACCTGCGCCTGCTGATGAGGCGGGAAGACGTCAATAATTCTGTCGATGGTTTTTGCAGAACCGACGGTATGCAAAGTAGACAGCACCAAATGACCTGTCTCAGCAGCCGTAAGTGCCGTTGAAATAGTTTCCTGGTCACGCATCTCTCCAATGAGTATAACATCAGGGTCTTCTCTTAGGACAGCCCTCAACGCGTTTGCATAAGATTTAGTATCGGCACCTATTTCCCTTTGATTTATAATACTTTTGTTGTGTCTATGTAAAAACTCTATCGGATCTTCAATCGTAACTATATGGCATCTCCTTTTACTGTTTATGTAGTTAATCATAGCTGCCAGTGTAGTGGATTTCCCATGACCTGTAGGTCCGGTTATCAGTATAAGTCCCCTCTGTTTCAAAGAAAGGTCATACACTAAGCCGGGAAGTCCAAGGTCTTCAATCACCGGAACCTCTGTAGGTATTGTTCTGAACGCAATCGCACAAGTACCTCTCTGTTTGAAAACATTAACCCTGAACCGCGCTACACCCGGAACTGAATAAGAAGCATCAACTTCACCGACTTCAAGAAAACGTTCATACGCTCTGCTGCTTAAACATTGCTTGGCAAGCTGCACACAATCGTGTGGGGTCAATATCGGTTCATTTAAATTATCAAGGTCGCCGTAAACTCTTATAACCGGCGGCACTCCCGCACAAATATGCAAGTCAGA
Organism: Acetivibrio straminisolvens JCM 21531; assembly: GCF_000521465.1. Classification (GTDB taxonomy): domain Bacteria; phylum Bacillota; class Clostridia; order Acetivibrionales; family Acetivibrionaceae; genus Hungateiclostridium; species Hungateiclostridium straminisolvens. Next base: position 2,869 of record NZ_BAVR01000013.1, on the reverse strand, counting down.
TGCACCTTTTTCGACCGTCTTTGTAAGTAAATCATTTACATCCATGTTACATCCCCTTTTCTAATCTTTGAAGTATGCAATACGCAGCATCTCATCTATTGTTGTGGTACCGTTCTTCACCAGTCTCGTACAGTTCATTCTTAATGTTTTCATACCCATCTTAATAGCAGCTTCTTTAATTATATCGGAACTAACATTCTTAGATATCAGTTCCTTTATTTCCCTATTGACCGTCAATATTTCATAAACTGCTATTCTTCCTTTATAACCGGTATTGTTACATTGATCGCAGCCTTTTGCACGATATATTGTAACCTCTTCATCTTCTTTTAAATCAAGAATGTCTCTTTCATTCATATCCGGCTGTATAGCTTCTTTACAATTCGGACACAATCTTCTCACAAGTCTTTGCGCAATCAAGCCAACCAAAGATGAAGACAACAGGAATGGCTCTATTCCCATATCAATCATTCTTGTAACAGAACTTGCAGCATCATTGGTGTGCAATGTACTGAAAACAAGATGTCCCGTAATAGCTGCACGGATTGCTATTTCAGCCGTCTCAGCGTCACGAATCTCTCCTACCATTATTATGTCAGGGTCCTGTCTTAAGAAGGACCTCAATGCCGAAGCAAAAGTCATACCTGCTTTTACATTTACCTGTACCTGGTTTATACCTTTTATAGTACTTTCAACAGGGTCCTCAACCGTAAGTATGTTAACGTTCGGTTTGCACAATTCCTTGAGCGCGGTATAAAGTGTTGTTGACTTACCGCTTCCGGTAGGTCCGGTAACTAGAACGATGCCGTGAGGACTTGATATTATCTGATCAAATTTTTCCAAATCATCTTCAAAGAATCCCAGATCCAGCTTTGAAACATTAAAGCCTTGCTTGTCTGCAATTCTTATAACAATCTTTTCCCCGAACATCGTAGGCAAAACGGAAACACGCATGTCATAATCCCTGTCGTCAATTTTTATTGCTATTCTTCCGTCCTGCGGTACCCTCTTTTCCGCAATGTTCAAACCACTGATAATTTTTATTCTGGCAACAATTGACGGAACAATCTTTCTATCATGCCTCATTATCTCTACCAATTGTCCATCTATTCTGAATCGAACCAAAACACAGTCTTCCTGCGGTTCTATATGAATATCACTTGCTCTTGTAGCTACAGCTTTCTGGAAAATAATATTAACCATCTTGACAATAGGAGCATTTTCAAGATCGCTAATATCAATTGTTGTATCTTCCTCTTGCGTTTGGGTTATTTCAACTGCAATTTTCTCTTGCACCTTTTGAATTTCTTCATCAAGGTCGGCAACCTTTTGCTCTATATCTTTCGCACTAAGCACCTTAAAGTCACTTTTGTAGTATTTATCCAATTGCAATAAAATCTGTTCCTCATCGGCAAGGCAAGGAATAATCTCCATACCGGTTGTAAGCCTTAAATCATCAATTGAAAAAATATTCATCGGGTCGCTCATTGCAACCTTTAAATTGCCGTCAATATTTTCAATAGGAATAACTTTGTGGGTTCTCGCTAAATTTGCAGATACTAAACTAATGACATCTTCACCGATTTCGATTCCCTCAATATCGACAAATTCGACTCCCATCTGCTTTTGAAGAAATTCGTAAAGAGACCTTCTATCAATATAGCCTTGTTTTACCAAGATTTTACCGATAAGTTCTCCGGTTTTACGCTGTATGCTGAGAGCATTATCCAACTGCTCCTGCGTGATAACTCCGGCGCGCACCAGAATGTTTCCTATTTTATCCTTAAAAATTCCGCTTTCGTTATAATTATCTTGTTCAAATGCCTTGTTAGTAATCACTTCAAGTTCCGGCTCAATCGACTCTACATCGCCTTTTATATTGTTATATATATCTTTTCCGAGAAGTTCTTCCTCCATTTTTAAGAGCTCTTCTTTTCTAACATCATCATTTTTTAGTACCTTTAACTTCGGTCCCTGCGGCTTTTTTTCTTCTCCGAAATATTCAATAATAAGTCTTTCAATTTCCTTGACATCCGCAAGAACAGGCTTTATTTCGAGGGCAGTTGCGAGTCGTATATCATCTATACAGAAAATATCTGTAGGGTCACTCATTGCAACTGTCAAAACGCCATTGTCTTTTTCTATAGGTATAACCTTATATCTGTTTGCTATATTTCGCGTAATTAATAAGGGAACACTGGAATCGGCAATTTGATAAGTTGAAAGGTCTACAAAGGATATACCCATCTTCACGGCATTTGCATGCATAATATCCTTCTGGGATACAAGACCAAGTTCTAATAGCACATCCTCAATATTCTTATTGCTTTCCCTTTGAATATCCCAGGCCTTTTTTAAGATCAATTATTTTTAAAACACCCATTTCCAAAAGTATTTCATCAATACCTCTTGTATCTACTCCTAGCATCTCGTACCCCCACATCTCATATATAATTATTTTAGAATATTTGAGTTCAAAAAATATTTAGTTGTGTATTCAAATTGTATAAATAAAGACTTAATTATAGTTTATACTAAATTCTATTCGTTGTGAAGTATAAATTATGAATATGTTATCTATTTTACGATAAAATGCTTTGTTCCGACATCTCTAGAACTAGTGTTTATTCAAAATTATTTTATCACTTTTCTTGCTAGTTCTCAAGTAGATTTTCAGTATATTTATTTATATCTTTCACTCATCTTTAAAGTCTCGAGCAACGAAAATTTGGTTGACTAAACTGTTTTCCGTAAATGTTGGCCGGTTATTGACTGCCCGTATTATGGTATTACTGTATCCTTTGCAAATACGAAACAGGTATTTTGTGAAATCCTAAGAAGTTTTGAATGAGTCGAATTAGCTTATTTG
>NZ_BAVR01000014.1 GCF_000521465.1 Acetivibrio straminisolvens JCM 21531 | reverse complement strand
CCACTCAAATAAATCAATGTTTTTATTGAAATACTCAACTCTCAGCTTCAGAGCCGGCGAAAGCATTTCAACAAGTTCGAGAACCTTGTTGTACTCCTGCCGGTCATTAATAACAAATCTATCAATATTCCATGTAAAGATATCCCTGACAGCTCTGTAAATTACACTCAAGTCCTTGTGCAGACAACGGGGAACCGGTCCGCTCTGTTCCCTCTGCTTTATCTTTGCCCAAAGCTTAACCAAAAAGTTTAAATCGTTTTTAAAGTCTTCTTCTCGTTTGCCTTCCGAAACAGTCCTTACAATAATACCCATATTCTTGGGCTTAATTTTCTCTGCAATTTTTTTTAGCTTCGCACGTTCCTCTTCATGCTCTATTCTCCTGGAAATACCGATGTAATCGGCATTAGGCAGAAGCACCATCTGCCTTCCCGGGAGAGTTATATGGGTAGTAACTCTAGGTCCCTTTGTACCTATCGGTTCTTTGGTCACTTGTACCGTTATTTCCTGGCCGGGTCTTAATATCTCTTCTATGCTGTGGCTTTTAACATCATTATAAACCTCTTCGTCATCTTCCGAAAACTCTTTCTGGGGTATGGCATCACCAACATACAAAAATGCATTCTTTTCATACCCAATATCTATAAAAGCCGCCTGCATGCCAGGCAGAACACTTTCCACTCTTCCTCTGTAAATATTGCCTACAAGCCTTTCACAATCATTTCTCTCTATAAATACCTCAACCAGTTCCCTGTCTTCCAGCAGAGCCACTCTTTTTTCATTAAGCCCCACATCAACTACAATTTCACTAACCATTATACCACCTCATATAGATAATAATACATGACCGCCCAGAGGATCCGTCAACTTTTCTTTGCTTCCTGTAAAAAGACCGGAACGATGAATCTTCAATATATCAAAGCTAATTCCTGAGCGCCTCCCAAAAGCTGTAATCACAAATTCCGGCTTCAAATTTGCCATGCTTCCTGCAGCAAGCAGCATTGAAAAACAGAAAACAGCCGATTCATTGCTTTGTTTGAACAAATCATCCTCAGCTTCAAGTATTTCAACGTATCTTAAAATCCACGGATTTTTGCAACGGTTTTCAGTAATATTCGCTTGTGGATCTTCTGAAATTGGCGCATTTCCTGCACTATTTACATCAGCATTATAAATCATCGGGCGTATATCTATTTTCTTTATCTTTCCTTTAGATTCTTTTTCAACAAATATTTGCTCATTTTTTAGGAATTCGTCAAGTTTATATTTCAAATCCTCTATTCCGATTTTGCTATCGGCTAAAACCAATACTTCATACGATGCTCCCGCCACTTGAGCCATAATATTGGATGTCGTGTTGTTCTTCTTTGCATCGACAACTTCTATACCTTTCGGCAGGTTTTGGTTCAGCCTCTGTGTAAATTCACCGGAATCGATATCAGTTTCAAGCTCAAAATCAGCATATTCCGATTCGCTGGTAACTCCCACCGAAAGCGGAAGCCCGAACACCATATGGGGATGAGGGTTGAACCCCTGGGAATATGCTATGGGGATTTTCGAGCGTCTTAAAGCTCTTTCAAACATCTTCATCAAATCCAGATGGGAAATGTACTTCACTTCCTCACCTCGGACAAACCTTACCCTTATGCTACTCAACACAAATCCCCCCTCAAACACGGTAGCGCCACAGCCAGAACAGTTTACCCTGCAGTTCGGGGTGACTTCTTCTTTTAAAGCCTTTTCATATTCTCTTATTAAGAATTTCTTCGAGACCCCTACATCAATATGATCCCAAGGCAAAATTTCATCATATGACCTTTTTCTGTTAGCATAGAATGAAGGATCTACTCCGCATTCTATGAAAGCTTCCATCCATTTATCAAATTTGAAGTGTTCTCCCCAACTGTCAAATTTGCACCCTTTCTCAAAAGCCTTAAGCAGCACCTTTCCCAGCTTCCGGTCTCCGCGGGCAAAAATCGCTTCTAAAAAGCTTAGCTGCGGATCGTGCCAGTTGTACTTGATGCTCTTAATTTTTATTTTGCTCTTTAAGAAAAACTGTTTTTCTCTCAAAGTATCCATACTATCCTGCATTTCCCACTGAAAGGGCGTAAAGGGCTTTGGAACAAAAGATGATGTACTGATGGTAACATTAAGTCCTTTCCCTCTTTTCTCTTTCGGCGTACTTTTATATGCATCAACAACTTTATGTCCAAGTTCTGCTATGCCTGCAATATCATCTAAGGTTTCTGTCGGAAGACCCAGCATAAAGTAAAGCTTTACTCCGCTCCAACCTCCTCCAAAAGCTGTAGAAACAGATTTAATCAAATCTTCTTCGGTTATACCCTTGTTTATAACATTGCGAAGCCTCTGAGTCCCCGCTTCCGGCGCAAAGGTAAGACCGCTTTTTCTCACCTTCTGCGCCTTTTCCATAAGTTCAAGGGAAAAAGAATCCACTCTAAGGGATGGAAGGGACAGATTCACCTTTTTTGGCTCCATCTCGTCAATTAATCCATCGGTTAGCTCTTTTAAAGACGTATAGTCGCTGGTACTTAGGGAAGTAAGCGAGATTTCCTCATACCCAGTACTTTCCTGAAGCTTTCGGGATATTTCCAAAAGCCTGTCCGCCGTTCTTTCCCTCACAGGCCTGTAAATAAAACCTGCCTGACAAAACCTGCATCCCCTGGTACAACCGCGGAACAGCTCAACCATTATCCTGTCGTGGACAATTCCCGTAAAGGGAACCACTATTTTATCCGGGAAAAAGACCTTGTCCAAATCCTTAATGATTCTTTTTCTTATTTTTTTCGGATACTCGTCCTTTTTTGGCAAAAAGAGCTTATAGTACCGTCATCGTTGTATTTTACTTCATAGAATTGAGGAATATATATTCCCTCTATTGACGATATGGAATGTAAAAATTCTTCTCTTGGCAGGTTTTTGCTTTTCCACTTAACATACGCATCCATCACTTCATTGATTATTTCCTCGCCTTCACCCATCATAAAAAAGTCTATAAAATCTGCCAAAGGCTCCGGATTGTATGCACAAGGCCCGCCAGCGCAGACAAAAGGATGCTCCTTTGTCCTTTCGCTGCTTAAAACAGGTACTCCTGCAAGATCAAGCATATTTATAATGTTTGTATAACTCATCTCATACTGAAGAGTAAAACCAATAAAATCAAATTCCCTTATGGGATCATGGGTCTCAAGGGCAAAAAGAGGTATATTATGCTCCCTCATTTTGCTTCCATGTCAACCCAGGGAGCAAAAACCCTTTCACAGTAAGTATCATCTCTCTCGTTGAGAAGGTGGTACAAAATTTTCATACCAAGATGAGACATCCCAACTTCATAGACATCTGGAAAACAGAAAGCAAATCTTATATCAATCTCCTTTAAATCTTTCTTAACGCTGTTCCATTCATTCCCAGTATATCTCGATGGTTTCTCTACGTTTTGTAATATTTTATCACTAACTCTAATACCCAACTTAACCTCCATAAAAATCAAACGAATAGGTATATAATACCAACTATATATTACATATATATAGAATAAAAATCAAATATGTTTTTGGTCAAAATATTATACCTTATTCAGAATTTTTAAACACTTTGAGCATTACTCTTTACAAGTGTTCTATATATAATAATAACCAATATGTTCTTTTTTATCAACATCAACCTATATTAGCAGGCTGTCATATTCAGAATAATACTTCAGCTATTCTATTTCAATTTTTCCCGAAACAGGGAATATCTGAATCCATGTCTGACCGGGATTTAAAACTATCTCTTTTCCCTCGCTGTCAAGGTATTTCGTTCTCTCTGTTCTAGAGGATTTTGACCATGTGATTTCAATGCACTTTCCGTTTGTAATATAATAGCCTTCCCCGCTTCCTACGGTATTAACTTCCTGCCTTCCGTACTGGTCGCCCTTTATGTCATAATTTTTAACCTTTTGAATAATAATATTCTTTGTCGTAAGCTGTTCTTCAGTCTGCCTTTCAATGTGGGGTTTCCCGTTTCTAAATCTAAAGTACAGTTTTTTGTCAGCATCATATTCATAATAGGATTTATACTCGGCAGAGTATGAAAGATTGACTTTTTCAGCCTTTTTTTGCGTTTGTGAGTTCTGAGTCTTTCTCATTATACTTAAATACCATTTCCTTGTCTGAATTTGATCTGAAATTGACTTTTTTTACATATTCCTGAAGCTTCTCCATCGACGTATATGTATCCTGTCAGTTTGACTTATCCTTCGTGATATCCCAGAAAACACCGGGAGCACCGTTTATATTGTTAACGCCCAACTTCGGTATATCCGCCATAGCCATAGGCTCCACCCAATATGAACATAAATTGCATCATGCTCCATTGCATAGTCAAGGAAATAGTGGCGTGCGCTTCTCACCGGCCCTATAAGCTCGGTTTTTTGCCCCCAGAATACAGGCATGAATCTCGTTATGCCTCCCTCAACAATTACCTCGTATATAACCTGCGCCTGGCTCAGCCCGCCCTGGGGAAGACAAATCGTACCTTGGTTGTCAATCATTACAGCATAAGGCCGTACCCCTTTTTCAGGAAAATGAAAATCAACTGCTTCTGCATCGCTGTCCGGCTCGGGACTTGGCTGCTCAATATAGTCGAAGTTGGTACTGTCTTCTGTAGGTACAGGGCTTGTATCCGCGTCATTTCCCGTGCTGTTTCGATTACAGCAGCCGAAAACGCCATAAGCGCTAATATTCCCAACAATATTGCTCCTTTTTTAAAAGAAATATTTTTAAACATTTTAAACCCCCATTATCTTTAGTAAATTGAAGATTTACAACACTTTCTGTTCAATCAATATTTTTCGTTTGCAAAAAATTTTCTTGCCGAAATCTATTGCTTCGTTATATTTCTACATAAAAAAGTAAAATCCTTTTAATTTCCACCAGAAAAAACAATTTATATCCGTGTTTCGCCTATAAGCAAAACCCCGAATCTGTATCTCTCAGTATCAGATTCGGGGATGTTTTTTGCATTATTACTCTTCGAACTCGAATTCCTCTTCCAATCTCACCTTAAACTCTTCAAAAACAGCCTCTAACTCATCATCATCTTCAACAGTCACAAAACTGTCTTCTCCATCATCGTTCTGTTCAATCCTAAGAATAACCACTTCCTCAATGTCGTTTTCTTCTTCACTCTGTTCAACCGGCAAGAGAACTACGTATTCGTTTCCGTTATATTCAATTGTATCAAGATGTTCAAACTCAGTTTCCTCGCCATTCTCATCAACTAATACTACAAGACCATCTCTTTCTTCTGTCATAAATATTCCTCCTATTTTCCATTATCAAGTATAGATTATATCACAACCTTCTATAAATTCCAGTACATATAACTATTATTTTCACTTTTATTATTTTCACTTTATCAATATTTATAGCACAAAAATTAATTTATAACACCTTTCCCAGGCTATCGAGATATCCTTGCAGAATGTATACTGCTGCAATCTGATCGACTACCAGTTTCTTTTTTGATTTTTTTACTCCCATTTCATGCATAGTCCTGTTGGCAGCAACTGTAGTCAGCCTTTCATCCCACTTTATTACTTCAATGCCCTTTACCCTTTGCTTGAGCAAATCGATAAACTCTATTGTCTTCTCTCCCCTGGCACCTACAGTACCGTCCATGTTTTTCGGAAAACCTATAATGACCGTTTTTACCCCATACTCTTCAACCAGTTCAGATATCCTCTTAATCGGAACTTCGATATCTGCCTTCCAGTTTATAGTTTCAAGTGCTTGAGCTGTCCATCCGAAAGGATCGCTAATGGCAATCCCTATTCTGCTGTCTCCGTAATCAATCCCCATTATCCTCATAGATACCTCCACCACTTCCATGATATTCACTTGGTCCAGGGCTCTTTTGTGCAAAATATTACGTTACTTTGATAGCAAATACAGGACATACCGATGCACAGTAACTGCATAATACACATTTTTCTTCTGCGACTGTTGCTTTTCCGTCAACCAATTTTAAAGCTCCCTGCTTGCATCTTTCTATACATTTTCCGCAGCCTTCGCACCACCAGTCTATATGAAGCTGTCTCTTTTTGCTCTCAAGACTTTTTTTACATCTTGAGGCACTTCTTTGCCCTCAAATATGCAAACATTCATAATAACCTCTTCTATCGACTGCATACCAAGAGCAATGGAATGTATATACGGAATATTCAGTACAAAATCCATAGCCTCCTTATAGGATTTAATAAGATTTCCTCCTCCCAAAGGCTTCATGCTGTATATTCCTTTTCCCGCCAAATAAGCCTTTTCGACGGCTTTGAGCATATCTTCAATTGATCCGTCTCCTATACCGATACCAGCCTTGTTTACCAGAGGATGAATTACATCAATCTCGGGCATCTCACAGCAGGCATCCACAACTTCAACATTATGGGTCGATACTCCAACTGCTTTTATTATTCCCTTTTCTTTCATGGAAATATAATATTCCAGAGCTTCCCTATGTCCCTTTAATGTAAGTCTGCTTTCCTGCTCGTGAAGCAAAAAAATGTCAATCACATCAATATCCAATTCTCTCCTTGCTTTTTCAAGACTCTCCTTTGCTCCTTCGGCAGAATAGGCGTAGGACTTAGTCGCTACAATAATATTCTTATTTGATTTTTTTAATGCTTTTCCAATATGGGGATAGGTACCATAAAGCTCTGCCGTATCGATAAAATTGACGCCAAGCTCAAAAGCCTCTAAAATTATTTCAGCTCCAAGTTCCGGAGAAAGGTTTGCTTGAAGAGGTCCAATAATAAGTCCGCCAAAGCACAGCTTTGAAACTTCCAAATCTGTCTTGCCCAATTTACAATATTCCAATTATTACACCAGCCTAACAACTTTATTATTTATTAATCGAAATACTATAAAAAACTCCGTATATATCATACGGAGCCTTTATTGATACATTCTTCCAGATAGCACCTTAATATTTCCTCTAAAAGCTCGTCCCTTTCCAATTTTCTGATAGAACTTCTGGCATCCAGATGATTAGTTATGTAGGTCGGATCCCCCGAAAGAATATAACCTACAATCTGGTTAATAGGATTGTAACCCTTTTCTTTTAAAGCCTGGTATACAGATAAAAGCAATTCCCTGGCTTCATTAACCTTTTCTTTCTCTACACTAAACATCATAGTTTCATTGTTTGCCATAACTAATCACTCTCCTGTCCAAGTGAGGACTAAAGTTAAATAGCACCAACCCAAGTCCATAACACCACGCGTATATATATATAGTAATACAACAGGATAAATTATGCAATATTTTTGAGTGCGATTCATATTAATTCTGCTTATTTGATTATGATGTATCTTTTATTCTCGCGGTTTCCTTAAAATTTTAAAAAACTTGCTACCGTCATAAGAGCTAACTTACGACCTCTCCTATGATAAAATCGTCTTTGGTCTCTTTTAAAAGCACATCTAAAATTTTTCCTTCGATATCTTTATCCCCTTGGCATTCAACTCTTATATAATTTGGTGTCAGCCCTTCCATAAAACCTTCTTTTTCCTTTACTTCCTGCTCAAACAACACCGGCAAAACCCTGCCTATGAAACTCTGGTTGTACTTTAAGGTCATACGGGAAGCAAGTTCAATCAACATGCGGCTTCTCTCTTCTTTTTTTTGCGGCGAAACCTGGTCAGGATAAGATGCCGCCGGTGTACCTTTTCTACGGGAGTATTTGAACACATGCATCCTTGAGAAGAAAACTTCTTCAAGGAACCTGTATGTTTCTTTAAATTCTTCATCGGTTTCTCCCGGAAAACCAACCATAATATCTGTTGTAACAGCCACGTCCTTCAAGTTATCTCTCAGAAGCTTTACAGATCTCAGATACTCTTTGGCGGTATACTTTCGGTTCATTCTCTTTAGGGTACTGTCACAACCGCTTTGAAGAGAAATATGAAACTGCGGACACAATTTATGAAGTCCCTTTACCGCTTCAACAAAATCTTCCGTTACCGTTGTAGGCTCAATTGAGCCGAGCCTGATTCTTTCTATCCCGTCAATTTCATGAACTTTTCTTATAATATCAACCAATGAAGTAGTCTTTATATCTTTTCCATAAGATGCAACATGTATTCCGGTAAGTACTATTTCTTTATATCCGCTCTGGGCAAGTCCTGCCACTTCCTTCAGGATGTTTTCCTCCGAACGGCTTCTCACAGGCCCTCTAGCATATGGAATTATGCAGTATGTGCAAAATTGACTGCATCCCTCCTGTATCTTAATAAAAGCCCGGGTACGCTCTTTGTATACATCAACACCTAATTCCTCAAATTCCCTGGTTTTCATTATGTCTCCAACATAATTCTTCCGGCCACCAGAAGCCTCCAGTTCTTCAAGATACTCTAAAATTTTGCTCCTGTCCTTGGTACCGACAACCATGTTTACCCCTTCAATTTCGCTTACTTCCTCGGGTGCGGTCTGGGCATAGCAGCCGACTACGATAACTACGGAATCCGGGTTAGTTTTTTTTGCCCTTCTTATCATTTGCCGAGACTTTCGGTCACTCAAATTGGTAACGGTACATGTATTAATCACATAAACATCGGCTTCTTGTTCAAAGTCTACTATCTCGTAGCCCGCTTTTTCGAACATCTCGGAAATTGCCTCGGTCTCATATTGGTTTACCTTGCAGCCTAATGTATAGAATGCAGCCCTTTTCATTGCTTGTTTAAAACTCCTCTACTCTATTTTGATATGAAAAAATAGTTATAAAATACTAAGTAAATTTTAGCAATATCACGATTGACTTGCAACTTCAAACAGGTTAAGATATAAACAGGAAAAAATAATGCGTAAAGAAATATAAAGGGGGAAATAGTATGAAATCATTCAATATTTCACTTAAGTCCATTACTGATGTTAAGGATTTTGTTAATATAGTTAATAAATATGATTTTGATATTGATTTAACATCTGGACGTTATGTGGTTGATGCAAAATCTATCATGGGCATCTTCAGTCTTGACTTAAGTAAACCTATCAGAGTAGATGTTCACGCTGACGAATGCGGAGGCTTCTGCGAAGAAATCAAAAACTTTATTGTGTAGTTTGTAATGAGGAGGTAAATACATTTTACCTCCTCATAATGTTATCCTTCATTTTCACTCTTCGCGTTTTATACATCTTCCTCCGTCAAAACCGAAATTCCGTTTCTTTTCAGAATCTCTGTAGTGACACCGTTACCACTTTTGGTTTTTCCCGAAAACGTACCGTCGTAAATACTGCAAAATCCGCAGGATGGACTTCTGGCCTTCATTATTGCTTTCTCAATGCCCATGGATTGTGCGATCTTTAGCACTTCCCGGGCACCCCTAATAAAATACTCGGTAACGTCTTCCCCATTTTTGGTCATTACTCTGGCTTTGCCGTCTAAAACGTCCGCACCGTCTCCGTCTACTATTTCAGAAGGAACTCTCGGCGTAGGACATCCTCCCAGCTGCTCAGGGCATACCGGTATCAAAGTCTCTTTCGAAAGAAGTTCTAAGACCTTGCTGTTTAGATTATTTTCTCCATTATATTTGCAATCCACTCCAAGAAGGCACGCACTCACAAGTAAAATATCAAATCTCTCCCTTTATACTTCTATTATATTTCTATTTTTTTGACCTTTTTCTTTTTTCCCTGAACGTGAAGAATTACAGCTTCATCCATTATTTTCTTCTTGCGCTTTCTCTTTGGCTTCACATCTTCATCCCAATCAGGCTCTTCGGATTTTTCATCGTTTTCCGTATTACCTGTATCAACAATCGCAAATTCAATTTTGCGTGCAGATATATCGGCTTTGATTAGCGTGACATTTACCACATCACCTATTCGGTAAACCTTTCTGCTTCTTTCCCCTATCAGGCTGTAGGTCTTGTCGTTATAAACATAATAGTCATCCTCCAAGCTGCTCATTCTCACCAAGCCTTCGATAGTGTTTTCCAGCTCCACAAACATACCGAAGGAAGTTACATTTGATATTATACCTTCAAATACCTCTCCTTCATGCTTCTTCATGAATTCAACTTTCTTTAGATCTTCCGTGTCTCTTTCCGCCTCTTCCGCAGCCCGTTCTCTATCGGAGCAAAGCTTTGCAACCTCGGGAAGCCTACTGTTTAGCAAATCTTCTCTTGCAGGATTCAAATCACCTTTTAGATATTCCTTCATAATCCTATGAATAATTAGGTCAGGATATCTTCTAATAGGCGATGTAAAGTGGCAGTAGTACTTTGCAGCAAGCCCGAAATGCCCGCTGTTGATATGGCTGTATCTGGCCTTTTGCAAAGACCTCAGCATTACTGTGCTTATTATGGTCTCCTCTTTTGTACCTCTGGCCTTCTCCAAAACGTCCTGCAAAGCCTTAGGATGAATTTTGTTTATGCCTTTGAGTGTATATCCCATATTGTGTACAAACTCGCTGAACGCCTCAATTTTGTCCGTATCCGGGTCTTCATGAATCCTGTAGACAAAAGGTGTATTTGTCCAGAAAAAGCGCTCTGCAACCGTTTCATTGCATATCAGCATGAATTCTTCAATTATATTATTGGCAATAGTCATTTCATACTTTTTAACTTCAACCGGCACACCTTTTTCATCAAGTATAATCTTTGCCTCGTCAAAATTAAAGTCAATAGCTCCTCTGTCCATCCTCTTTTTTCTGAGTATAAGAGCCAGTTCTTTCATCGTATTGAAGGTGCCGCAGAGGTCTTTATAACGTTCAATAAGTCTCTCGTCATTTTCCTCAAGAATCTTGTAAACATCGGTATAGGTCATTCTCTCATTAACGTTTATTACACTCTCAAATATTTCATGGTCCACAACTCTGCCGGATTTGTCAATCTCCATCATGACAGTGAAAGCAAGCCTGTCAACTTTAGGATTTAGACTGCATATTCCGTTTGAAAGTTCTTTTGGAAGCATAGGTATAACCCTGTCAACCAGATAAACACTGGTACCTCTTTTCAAAGCCTCTATATCCAAAGGAGAGTTTTCCTTGACATAATAGCTTACATCAGCTATATGAACTCCCAGGCGATAATTTCCATTGGGAAGTCTTTCAAGGGAAACAGCATCATCCAAGTCTTTGGCGTCTTCGCCATCTATGGTGACCATGGTCAAATCCCTAAGGTCGCGCCTTCCTTTGATCATATCCTCGGTCACAGTCTGGCTGATTGATTTGGCCTCTCTCATAACTTCCTCAGGGAAATCCTCCCTTAGATTGTAAGCCTTTATAATAGAGAGAATATCCGAACCCGGCTCATCTTTGTCACCAATTATTTCAACTATCCTGCCCTCGGCATTTCTTCTTTTTGCCGGCCATACAACAATCTCCGCCACAACTTTTTGACCTGACTTAGCGCCATTTATCTCATCCTTTGGAATAAAAATATCCCCAGATATCCTCGGGTCATCCGGTACTACAAAGCCAAAGTACTTGCTGCTTTCAAAGGTACCGACAACGGTCTTGTTAGCCCTTTTTACAATTTTTATTATTTCCCCTTCGGCCCTTTTGTCCCCGATGCCTTTTTTGTTGATCCTTGCTATAACTCTGTCTTTATGCATGGCGCCATTTAAGCCGCCTGAAGGAATAAATATATCCTTCATGTTTTCATCATCAGGTATTAAAAATCCATACCCATGCTCATTTCCCTGAAGATATCCGCATATTAAATTCATCCTCTCAGGGACTCCGTATCTATCTTTCTGGGTTTTAAATATTCTGCCTTCTTCCTCCAGCTCCATCAGCAGGCTCTCAAACTTCCCAATCTCACTTTTTGGGACGTCTAGTACAGTAACCAATTCACCGAATAAAAGGGGTTTATATGCATCCTCCCTCATAAATGCCAGTATTTTTTCTTTTTTATCCATCATATTTTTCGCAAAGCTGTATTTATATACAGCATTTTCCCTCCTTTTTATATTAGTAAATGGCTTGATTGTACTATTTTCCCCAAAAAGTACACTCTTTAATATATTTTTTTAATAATTCAGGTCAAATAAAAGCTCTAGACATCGAGTCCCTTTGCTTTTGCATCTTTCATTCCATTCCTAGAAGCCAAATAAAACCAAGATTATTAAACCCTGGTTTTTTATGTTATCTAAATTGTGAGTTCCCTCAAGAAACCTTTTAAAGGCCTAACTCGCCGGAAATTTTCTTCATAGCTTCCAAAGCGATTTCAATAAATTTATCCAAAGAAATGCCCAACTGTTCACATGCCTTTATCTGCTCTCTGTTCACACCTTTTGCAAAGCCTTTTTCATTCATCCTTTTTATTACAAAATCAACAGTCACATCCTCCAGTTTCTTTGAAGGAAGGATCAAAGCTGAAGCAGTTATAAGACCTGCCACAGGGTCAGCACTGTACAAAGCTTTGTCAATCTTTCTCTTTCTTTCAATACCATGATAATCATTGTGGGCTTTTACTGCATATATAATTGAACTTTCAATATCCAGAGACTCAAGAATCTCCGCACCAACCAAGCTATGCTTTGAAATGTCACCTGCTGTTTTTTCACAGTCAATGTCATGGAGCAATCCGGCTAAGCCCCACTTGTCTATATCCTCTTTAAAATAAAAAGCCAGATCTTTCATTATTGCTTCAACTGCAAGAGAATGTTTTATCAAGTTCTCATTTTGAATTCTGCCTTTTAACTCTTCCAGTGCCTGTTCTCTTTCCATCGAAACCAATACCTCCAAAATTAATTATTGAATAGCTTAAATCAATTATAACAAAACCCAACCAAAAACCCAAAAATATCATCGAAGCTGCTTATAGCTTGCAGACAAATTCAAAGCCCAATATTATATTACTAAATTAGAATAATAATTACAAGGAATAAATAAAAACTTCGAGTTTTCAAAAAAGATAATACATTTGAATTACATAGTTATAGCATAAACCAAAGCATGAATTATATCAAAGAATAAAGAATGGTGTAAAAAGCAGCAAAAAAAGGAAACTGCAAGTAATACAGTTTCCTCTTTTTATTATCTTATTTTGAAATAATAAGCTGTAATATAACTGAAGTAATCAGAAATCCTATAGCTGCAACTGCTGTATATTTACCTAAAATAGCATCAATAGTTCTTCCCTTGTTCTTTCCAAAAAAAGTCTCTGCGCCGCCGGCAATAGAACCTGACAACCCAGCCTGCTTACCTGACTGGAGCAATACAATCACGATTAATGATATTGAAAAAATCAAATGAAAAATAGTAACTACTATTTGCATGCTAAAGGCACCTCCTAAAAAATTGACAAGATACATTTTAACATACTAATACGGAGAATACAAGCATTAATGCCAATGTTTTTTCAAAGATTTTCATCCGGTGCTTTTTATCATATCTTGTCTTCTATATGGAAAAATTGGCCTTTTCCATCTATTGTGCACGTCTTTTTCATTATTTGTTTTTGAGGTTAAACCAAGCATCAAGTCCGGGATACCGGCTAACTGCGCCTATTTCTTCCTCTATTCTAAGCAATTGATTGTATTTTGCCACACGGTCGCTTCTTGACGGAGCTCCGGTTTTTATCTGTCCGGCATTGGTTGCCACAGCTATATCTGCAATTGTTGCATCCTCTGTCTCTCCGGACCTGTGGGACACAACAGCGGTATATCCCGCACGATTTGCCATTTCTATGGCATCAAGAGTTTCCGTAAGGTTCCTATTTGGTTCACTTTAATAAGTATGGAATTGGCCACTCCCATTTCTATACCTTTCTTAAGTCTGGTTGTGTTTGTAACAAAAAGGTCGTCACCTACAAGCTGTATTTTACCTCCTAGCTTCTCGGTAAGCATTTTCCAGCCTTCCCAGTCTTCCTCTGCAACACCGTCTTCCAGAGAAATAATCGGGTATTTATTTGCCAGCTCTTCCCAGTAGCTTATCATCTCTTCCCTTGTCTTTTTCACATTGGACTTCCAGAAAAGATATGTTCCATCCTCCTGATACATTTCTGTAGCAGCAGCGTCTATTGCAATTCTAAAATCGTCTCCCGGTTTATAACCTGCTTTTTCAACAGCCTCCAATATAACCTGAATGGCTTCCTCATCGGTTTTAAGATTCGGAGCAAAGCCTCCTTCGTCTCCGACAGCAGTACTATATCCTTTATCCTTTAATACTTTCTTTAAATTGTGGAAAACTTCCGCACACATTTGAAGAGCATTTCTAAATGTAGAAGCGCCTACCGGCATTATCATGAACTCCTGAATATTTACGCTGTTGTCGGCATGTTTTCCGCCATTTATTATGTTCATCATGGGTACCGGAAGTGTTTTCGCATTAACTCCACCAATATATTGATAGAGGCTTATGCCAAGTGCTTCAGCAGCAGCTTTTGCTGTTGCAAGGGAAACACCTAAAATGGCATTGGCACCTAACTTTGACTTGTTTGGAGTACCATCCAGGCTAATCATCAGGTTGTCAATGGCAGCCTGATCAAATACGTTCATACCTTCAACTTCCGGTGCAATAATATTGTTTACGTTCTCTACTGCTTTTTGCACACCTTTTCCCAGATATCTGTTTTTATCGTTATCCCTCAATTCTACAGCTTCAAAAGCTCCTGTGGATGCACCTGACGGAACTGCCGCTCTGCCTATAAATCCGCCTTCTGCTATAACCTCCACCTCTACTGTAGGGTTACCCCTTGAATCAAGTATTTCTCTTGCAAATACACTTTCAATCTCCAAGTACTGTTTCATTTCTCATTCTCCCTTCATATAGCTTATTTTGTATCTTTAGAAAACTAATATTCAACCTTCTATGGCATTGCACAAAGCTCAATAATTGGAAAAGCATTTATTGCAAAACCATAGTATATTTTATCCATAACGGTCCGCATTAAAACATCTTTTTAATATTTTCATGAAACAACCGGTGTATTCAGATTATCTCATCCAGACTTGCGCTGTCATAGCCGATATCAAAAGTGTTTAAAAAAGCTTTCACCGTCTCGGGGTCAAACTGTGTGCCGGAATTGTTTTTTAGTTCTGCCAGCACTTCATCCATCTTCATTCCCCTTCTATAGGGACGGTCCGACAGCATTGCATCAAAAGCATCTGCGACACATAGAATCCGTGCTTCCAATGGTATCTCCTTACCTTTTTTCCCGGTAGGATATCCTTTTCCGTCATATCTTTCATGATGATATTTTATAGAATCAATTAACATTTCGATACTGGACAAAGGCTCCAATATATCGACACTATACATTGGATGCCTGCGAAGACTTTTTATTTCAGAAGGAGTTAAAGGCTCAGTTTTGTTCAGTATAGACTCTGGAATCTCTACCTTCCCAATATCATGAAGCAGAGCAGCTATTTTAAGAAGACGCAATCTTTCACTGCCAAGTCCCATTACCTTTCCAATCCTCACGGCATACTCCATGACGCGTTCCGAATGTCCCAAGGTGTACTTATCCTTTGCCGAGACCGTACCAAGAAGCTCTTAATCCACCCAACAACTGTTGTTCATCTGAGTTGAAAAATGTCTTTATATCCTCAAAAACATCCCTATAGATCCGCACATTATTTCTTCCCATGTTTTTCGCCTGATAAAGAGCACTGTCCGCTTGAATAATCAAGTCGTCCTTATTCCGTGCAAGCCACGGATATATTGAATATCCTACAGACAAGCTGATTTCGTTCTTATGTATACGAAATTCTTCAGTATTCAAAAACCCGGTAAATTCTTTTCTTATCTGCTTAATCATTGAAATGATGTTTTTGGAGTCTGCATCAGGCATTAATATGACAAACTCATCTCCTCCATATCTGCAGACAATATCATGCTGTCTTGCGTTTTCCATAAATATCTTGGCTGCTTTTAATAGAAGTCTGTCTCCTGCTATATGACCGTAAGTGTCATTATATTTTTTAAAATTGTCCAAATCAATCATCACCAAAGCCAAGGAACCGTTTCTTAAACTTGCCTGAGCAATTTCTTCCTCAAGCCTCGTCTGGAAATACCGGTGATTATATGCTCCGGTAGCCCCATCAACACAAGCCAGCCACTCCAGCTTTTTTATATATTTGCGCTCCTGTTCGTAGGAATAGGCAACAATTATCGATACTATCATAACAGCCACCCTCGCAGCCGAAAGATTTACAAGAAGTCCCGATGCGCTGTCTGCTATTATTCTTAAATCGCCTGTTAAATGGCCCGCCTCACTCACTACTACCTCATTTATCTGTCTGGATATGACAAAAAGACGCATAGATGCCAAACCATTGGTGATTAGGGACAAAGTCATCCCATTATAACCAAAACGGTAAGACAATACAATTGAAAGTCCGATTTCAAATATTCCTGTAACAGCTCGAAGCTCTACCGGCAACACACCTGATGCTTGTATTATTACAATGACTATATGAATTGAGGAAATTATATAAAATAGCTTTTTAGAAGATTTTTTATTTGACAAACCCAGCCGCGACAGCAAACTTTCTTTATTATCGCTTTGAAGCTGATTTTTATTTGTATTGCCAACTCTTCCAATCATATTGACCTTCCTTTTTCATATTGATATGGCTTGCCTTTACAGGCCATGCAAAGCATTACTATTCTAAAAGGAGCAATGTCAAATAATCCACTTCCCATAAAAACTACAATTTTATTCTACAATAATTTACTACAATATGAAAGTATTTGCAAGAAATATTTTCTATTTAATTTACTTTTCTTTCTCAGTCTCTTCGCTTTTAGCTCTTTCATTTCGCTCCCAGAGGCAAAAAAAACTTCGGACATAATGCCGAAGTTTCGGATATATCTTATTTTATAATTAACGATTCCCCTGTCATCTCTTTAGGCTTTTCAAGCCCTAAAATACTGAGCATTGTCGGCGCAAGATCCGCAAGTCTTCCTTCCTTAAGCTTGACATCTCCCAAACCTATAACAATGAGGGGAACAGAATTTGTCGTGTGTGCTGTGAAAGGTCCTCCGGTTTCATAATCCACCATTTGTTCGGAGTTTCCGTGGTCTGCTGTTATCAGCGCCACGCCGCCCTGTTCAAGTATTGCAGGTACAACCTTTCCGAGGCACTCGTCGATAGCTTCAATTGCAGATTTTGCTGCCTCAAACACTCCTGTGTGGCCCACCATGTCAGGGTTTGCATAGTTTAATACTATTACATCGTATTCCTTCTTATTTATGCACTCCAACACGCTGTCGGTTACCTCGTAAGCACTCATTTCAGGCTTCAAATCATATGTTGCAACCTTAGGAGAATTTATAAGTACCCTGTCTTCTCCTTCATATACTGCTTCAACGCCTCCATTAAAGAAGAAAGTTACATGAGCATATTTTTCCGTCTCGGCAATTCTAAGCTGCTCAATCCCTTCTTGCTAATATACTCTCCGAAGGTATTTTCAAGGCTTTCCGGCTTAAATGCCACAACAACATTTTCGAAAGTTTTGTCATATTGAGTCATGCAGACAAAGAACACCGGAAAATATCCTTTTTCCCTTTCAAAACCGGAAAAATTCACATCTGTAAAGGTTCTGGTAATTTCTCTGGCTCTGTCGGGCCTAAAGTTGAAGAATATTATTGAGTCATTTTCTTCAATGGTAGCTACGGGAGCTCCGTTTTTCATAATAACCGTAGGCTTGACAAATTCGTCAAATTCTTGCCTTTTATAAGATTCGGCGACTGCTTCCTTTGCACTTGAAGCTTGATTTCCTTTTCCAAGCACCATGGCATCATAAGCAAGCTTCACTCTTTCCCACCTGTTGTCACGGTCCATGCATAATATCTTCCCATGACTGAAGCAATTTCGCCAACACCAATTTCTTTGATTTTATTCTCAAGTTCTTCTACATAACCCATTGCGCTGTCCGGTGGAACATCTCTTCCGTCAAAGAAGCAATGAATATACACGTTTTGCAAATTCTGCTTTTTGGCAAACTCCAGCAATCCATAAAGATGTGTATTATGGCTGTGTACGCCGCCGTCAGAAAGAAGACCGAAAAGGTGCAGCTTTGAATTGTTCTTCCGGCAGTTTTCAGCAGCATCTAAAAATTCCTTCTTCTCAAAAAAATCTCCGTCTTGAATGGATTTAGTTATCCTTGTAAGCTCCTGATATACAATTCTTCCGGCACCAATGTTGGTGTGTCCTACCTCGGAATTGCCCATTTGACCGTCGGGAAGTCCAACATCCATACCGCTTGTACGTATGATAGTATTGGGATATTCCCTCAAAAACCTGTCTATATTCGGTTTATTTGCAGCCTCTATGGCATTTCCCTCTTTTTTCGGATTAATACCGAAGCCATCTAAAATAATCAATGTTACGAGCCTGTCTTTCATATTCTACACTCCATTTCAATTTATTCATTTATGTATTTAAATTGATTTCAATCCTATTTATATATACCACATTTTAAGGTATTTGAATATAGGTAAATAAAACAGTCCCTTTAATTTTGGACGGGACTGTTTTATGTAATCTACACAAATTTTTAAAGTCACAAATTACAGGCACTTAATTACTTGTTGTACTTTGCAATTTTCTCAAAGTCATCAAGTTTGAGGCTTGCGCCTCCCACAAGTCCTCCATCAATGTTCGGCATATTGAAAAGCTCTGCTGCATTGGCTGCATTAACGCTTCCGCCATACTGAATTCTGATAGCTTGGGCAACATCTTCGCCATAAAGCTCTTTTACGCATTCTCTTATTATGCCGCAAACTTCTTCTGCCTGTTCATTTGTAGCTGTCTTTCCTGTACCGATTGCCCAAATAGGCTCATAAGCAATTACAGTCTCTTTTACCTGTTCGGCAGTAAGACCCAACAAAGCAATCTTAACCTGGTATCTTACCAATTCGGCAGTAACCCCCTGCTCTCTTTGAGTCAGGGATTCGCCCACACAGATAATCGGTTTTAAACCGTATTTGAATGCCGCATGTGCTTTTTTATTGACTGTCTCGTCAGTCTCACCGAAGTACTGTCTTCTTTCGGAGTGACCAATGATAACATAGTCAACCCCAAGTTCGGCCAACATTGGACCTGCCACTTCTCCAGTAAAAGCACCTTTTTCCTCCCAGTGCATGTTTTGCGCAGCAACCTTGATATTTGATCCCTTCGCTGCTTCAATAACTCCGGGCAAACATACAAAGGGCACACCTACTACTACTTCGGAATCGGCATCTGCGACTCTTCCTTTTAAAGCTTCTACAAACTCAACAGCTTCCTTCGCTGTCTTGTTCATTTTCCAGTTTCCAGCTGCAATAATTTTTCTACTCATGACCTCGTCTCTCCTTATTTATCCAATAATACATCAATTCCCGGCAATACTTTTCCTTCCAGGAACTCCAGTGATGCTCCGCCTCCGGTTGAAATGTGAGTAATCTTATCTGCAAAGCCAAGCTGTTCAACAGCAGCCGCAGAATCCCCTCCTCCTATTATTGAGATTGCTCCGGAATCGGCAACTGCTCTTGCTACTTCTTTTGTTCCGTTTGCAAAGTTGGAGAACTCAAATACTCCCATAGGACCATTCCATACCACAGTCTTGGCATTTTTAATAGCCTCCGAATACAACTTAACAGTTTGTTCGCCAATGTCCATACCCATCCATCCGTCAGGAATCTGATTTGACGGAACTGTCTGGCGTTCTGTATCATCTTTGAACTCTTTACCTACAATATTGTCTACAGGAAGCAGCAATTTAACTCCCTTGCTCTCTGCTTTATCCATAAGGCTCTTTGCAAGTTCTACTTTATCGTCTTCACACAGGGATGTTCCTATGCTGTATCCCTTTGCCTTAAAGAATGTATATGCCATACCTCCGCCAATTATAAGAGTGTCAACTTTGTCAATAAGATTCTCGATAACACCTATTTTATCTGAAACCTTGGCACCGCCCAATATTGCCACAAACGGTCTTTCAGGATTTGACAGAGCCTTGCCCATGAAATCGATTTCCTTCTGGATAAGGTATCCGCATACTGCCGGCAGATAGTCGGCAAGACCTGCTGTTGAAGCATGTGCTCTGTGAGCAGTTCCGAAAGCATCATTTACATAAATTTCAGCCATACTTGCCAATTCTTTTGCAAAAGCAGGGTCATTCTTAGTCTCTTCCTTGTGGAATCTAACATTCTCAAGCATTAAAACTTCTCCATCTTTTAATGCAGCTGCTTTTGCTTTTGCATCGGGACCGATAACATCTTTCGCCATAATTACTTCTTTTCCGAGAAGTTCGCCAAGTCTTACAGCAGTTGGAGCCATACTGTATTTTTCTTCAAAACCTTCCTTCGGTCTTCCAAGGTGGGAAACCAATATAGTTTTTGCACCGTTGTCAACCAAATATTTGATGGTTGGAAGCGCACCGACTATTCTTTTGTCATCGGTAATTTTTCTGTTTTCGTCCAAAGGTACGTTAAAATCAACCCTTACTATGACCTTTTTACCTTTCACATCAACATCTTCAATGGTTTTCTTGTTCATCATTGACATAAACATTCACGCTCCTAAACATATTGAACATTATTTGTATTATTGATTTTAAAGCCATACTTTATGTATTAACGTTAAGAAATGCCACCATTAAACCGTTAACATTTTACATCTTTTTATCACACTTTTCAATAGAATACAAAAAAATTTATCTATTTTTTAACAAAGTTTTTTCGCCAAAAGTCTTTCCTTCGTTAAAGAAGCTTAAATTCAAAAAGGCCCGGTTTTAACCGAACCTTTTTATTTTTATTTTCAAAAGCAATTATTTCGCATCTACTGAAGCCATATAAACTATCAAATCAACAACTTTGTTTGAATAACCCCATTCATTGTCATACCATGAAACGAGTTTTACAAAGTTGCTGTTGAGGGATATACCGGCATCTGCATCGAAAATTGAAGTACGAGCATCGCCTATGAAGTCTGAAGAAACAACTGCATCTTCAGTGTATCCCAAAATACCCTTCAATTCATTTTCTGAAGCCTTCTTAACAGCTGCTTTGATTTCATCGTAAGTAGCAGGCTTTTCAAGACGGCAAGTCAAGTCAACAACAGATACGTCAAGAGTCGGAACTCTGAATGCCATACCTGTCAATTTGCCGTTCAATTCGGGAATAACCTTTCCAACAGCCTTTGCAGCTCCTGTTGATGAAGGAATGATGTTACCTGCTGCTGCACGTCCGCCTCTCCAGTCTTTCTTTGAAGGACCGTCAACTGTCTTTTGAGTCGCAGTTGTAGCGTGTACAGTAGTCATCAAGCCCTCTACGATTCCAAAGTTTTCATGAATAACTTTAGCCAGAGGAGCAAGACAGTTTGTTGTACATGAAGCGTTGGATACAACGTTCATATCCTTTGTGTATTTGTCATTGTTTACACCCATAACAAACATTGGAGCATCTGCTGAAGGAGCACTGATAACTACCTTCTTTGCACCGCCCTTGAAGTGAGCTGAAGCCTTTTCTGTAGTTGTGAATACACCGGTGGATTCAACAACGTACTCAGCTCCGCATTCGCTCCACGGAATTTCAGCAGGATCCATGCAAGCATATACGCTTATTTTTTTGCCGTTTACAACAAGCTTTCCGTTGTCTTCTGAGATTTCACCTTTGAATTGGCCGTGTACTGTATCATACTTCAACATATATTGCATGTATTCAAGGTCAATAAATGGGTCGTTTATACCAACAACTTCAACGTTAGGGTTGTTGAGACTAGCCCTGAATACAAGACGTCCGATACGTCCAAAACCATTAATACCTACTTTTACTGCCATTAATATCGCCTCCTATGTAAATTAAAATTTGAGTTAATGCTTATATTAGCTGCCATACAGCATGAATGCAGTAAATAATTCATCCTCTGGCAAGTATATCTTACACCATGATTCATTTTATATTATTTTATTTTTATTTTCAATACTTAACTTAAAAAATAATTAATTTTTTAACAAAGTTTTTTTACTTTCTATGGATGTATTTTTCTATGATTACCATGCATTAATATTATGAACAGTTTTTAAACTTTTAGTCAATAATTTCACTTTTCATCACAATCCGGCAAAGCCAAGGAAATACAGTAATTGTTGCAAACGAAAGAAAGTATACGCACATTACTCTTATCCTGATAAATTATCTCGTCCTCCAAGGTATCCAGTTCCTTGAAATCCATCTTCATTCCCAATCGAAAAAGCTTTGATATAGCCTCTTTTCTTGTCCATAAAATTGTAGACTGTACTGAATATTCCCCGGTATTTCCCAGACTTTTTAAATACTTTTCCTCTCTTTGGGAAAAGAAATATTTTAGCAAAGAGTCTTCCGGAACAAAAACCCTTTCCATGTCTATTCCGACAGCCCTCTTTGAAACCATGCCGATACAATACGGAAAAGAGTGGGTTATGGATACGCATAAACCGGGATATTGCAGAATGAAAGGAGCGGAATCCGCCCCTTTCAGAACATCCAGACAACGGGGATCTATTAGACTCTGTTCTTTCAGCTTGTGTTTAAAAATTGCCGACTTTACCGCATATCTTCCCGAAATCCATTGCAGCCTGTTCTTAGGGTTTCTCAAATCCCCAAAATGCCCAAGTTCTCTATCGGACAACACCGACAAAACGCTGTCCTCATCCTCTTTAAGCCTTTGGGCCATTTTATCCATATCCACAACATGATAGCAAAACCCATACTCTTCTGCCTGTCTCTCCAAATAAAAATTTGCCAGTTTCACAGTGTCTTTCTCAGAAATCCCGTTTTGAATAATCATGAGTGTATAACCCTCATCTTAACGTTTTTGGCATAGTAGCATACCTCATTTTTTTCATTGACCATAATAGCATCATATACTTTTATTTCGTCATCCTTGTGTTTCAATACGGAATATGCCTTGTAACGCATTCTTTCCTTTGGAGCTTTCACGACACCAAACTCTTCAACCTGCCACGGAAGGAATACCACTTCGCTCTCAAACTGGGAATGAAGCCCGCAAACCTGGAAAATAGAATCGGCAAAAGCCGGATTTATCAGTAATTTATCCAGATTATATTTTTTATTGATCAATTCCTCCTCAGGAAGAACCACTGAAAATAC
The DNA here is from genome assembly GCF_000521465.1 of Acetivibrio straminisolvens JCM 21531. Taxonomy (GTDB): domain Bacteria; phylum Bacillota; class Clostridia; order Acetivibrionales; family Acetivibrionaceae; genus Hungateiclostridium; species Hungateiclostridium straminisolvens. The sequence goes on along the minus strand of NZ_BAVR01000014.1, from coordinate 46,773 downwards.
CGCTCCGTTTTTGTTTCTCCTGTAAATATTGTTTTCCTTTTTCTCGTCAATAAACAAAGTTCCCAGATTAATAGAATTACTGTTCTTTTGCAGGAAGGCTTTTAGTGACTCGGACGTAAAGCCTTCTTCCATAGGTTCGTTTTCAATTTTCATCATCTCAAGAAGGTGACGGTATTCTCCCAAATTGCCGCTGACATTCATGCTGTTTAAGCCTATAAGCTTTGAAATGCCAAATCTGGAATTCAGATAAGTATATGTTTCCATATCAAAACTTTCCGTTCCTTCCTTTTGATGAATCAAAGCAATAACTTCCCGAGGTTCTTCATGAAAAAGCTTCAAAGGCTTATCGATACTGATATTCCTAAAGCAGAATTGACCGTTCTTTCCGGACATCAAGCTTAAGGTTTCCGCACCAAGTTCCATGAAGGCTACCGCCGGAGCCAGGGGCACTGTTCCGAGTCTGTGATGATCAAAAATGGCATCCCTTTTGACAGAAACAACTTTGAATACTTTTTCAATCCTGCCGTCTTTTTTGCTTACCCAATCAATCATCGGCCTGTCATCCAGGTTTTCATCCATTACCTTGTTATTGGCAAGAGCACCAAGTCCCCTGCTTATAACCACCTCTTTCGAGTCAAGACCCCCGGTTAAAATATTGATAAACTCATTGGTTCCCCTCTCAGGCTCAATTAGATGAAGGCCCATTTCCTCAGAATTTATCTTTATAAACTCATTCCTCCAAGCCATACCCAAATCTTTCCACCCTGACCATGCCAAGCTTAAAGAATATATGTCTTTGTAAGCAGCTCCAACCATAGACATAAAGCTGTTTACAAAGCTGTTGGCAGCACAGTAGTCAATTTGGGCTTCATTGCCGAACCTTCCGGATATGGATGAGAAAGCCATGGCAATCTTCAGCTCTTTTTTGTCCAGTATCCTATAGAGGTTGCAAAGACCCTTGGCCTTTACAGAAAACACCTCATAAAACTCTTCTTTTTCCTTTTGGTTTAGATGCCTGCTTTTTTCCAGTCCTGCTCCATGGATAAGTACGTGGACAGGTCCGTTTTCTTGTACAGCCTTATCTATGGCCTTTTTAAGCTCCTTATAATCTCTTACGTCACAGGATAGATATACTGCATTGTTTCCGTCCTTCTTTATGCTCTCTAAAAGCTTTTAATTGAGTTTGACTTCACAAGCTTGTCAAATTCCTTTTGGACCATTACCGGAGTTACCCTTTCATAGGTCTTTTCCAGTCTTTTTTGAATTTCCAGCTTGATATTATTTACATAAGCTTCATCACCCTCAAGAATTACTTCAGAACCATCCAATAGTTCGGTCCTGCCGATTATCGTGAATTTTGCCTTAAATCTTCGGGATAGTCCCTTTGTAATCTCCGAAGTGATTCCGTTTCCGCCTCCGGTAATGACGAAATGGGCATTATCCGGTATATTCATTTGCTTAAAACTGCTGCGCTCCACATTTTTAAGCTTGATTACACCTCTCTTGCCGTCACAATATCCAATTTCATAATCGTCGCATCTATTCTGAAGTTCTTGGGCAAGCACCGGCAAATGCCAGCTATCCAATACATTGCCCTTACCCTGGCCCAAGTCCACAATCCTGACGGTGGATTTGTCCCATTCTTTCCCAAGTCCCTTGTAAAAGCCGGATAAAGCACCGTAGAACGGATCAATTCCAACCTGTTCGTTTTGGGAATAACCGTGACAGCCATCCATTGATATTACACATAAAATTCTTATTCTAGGCTCACTAAACTTTTGTGCCAGAGCTTTGTAGAATATGAACCTCGCCTCGCTGCTTAAAAACAGCATCCTGTCCTGTTCATTCTCAGAGATTTTATCAAAATCAATCAAAGTACCAAAGTGAGTACAATCTATAATTGCATCCACTTTATGGTTTTCGCTAAGAAAATCGGCAACTTTTCTTTCAAGTTCGGCCCCATCACCTAAGTATTCAAACACAAACTCTTCGACCCCAGCCGAAAGTTTTGCAAAATACCCTGACACCTTTTGAACCTGCTTTTCATTGTCACCAACAACCCATATCTTTTTGTCCTTCAGATCAAAATCCGTTCCCTCTGCTTGTTTTTCCAAAAAAACCGGTATCTGCAGGCAAAGATCCCTTTCAATATTAATGTCTTCATCATCGATGCTTTCAACAACCGCTACTTCACTCTTGGCATCTTCGTTTGAGGATTCTGATTTTTTGAAACTGCCCGCAACCAGTTCAATAATACTGCCGATAGTTTTATATTCCGAAATATTTATCCTTTCATTTTTGCCGATATCAAACTTTTCACTGAGCAAAGAGAATATGGTGGCCTGCTTAACTGTATCTATCCCCAAGTCTGCTTCCATTTCCATATCTCTTTCCAGCATTTCTGCCGGGTATTTCGTAATTTCGGAAATTATCTCCAGGACTTTTTCTTCAACGTCCTTTTCATTGTTCTCTCTATGTACTTCAACCTTATTACCTACACGCTCTCCGGCCTCTTTGCCGCTTTGGGCTTTATAAGTCGTTGTTTCGAAATTATCTATATTGGAATTTGTTATTCCAAATCCTGCATTTACGGGCTCTGACGATTTTAGTTTGAGACTTTGGTTCACAAGGTCCACGATAGAGCCTATGGTCTTGTACTGGGATATATTTGCACCATTTCCTTCAATGCCGAACTTCTCGCCCAGGATGGAAAATATAGTAGCCTGCTTAACCGTGTCAATCCCCAAATCCGCTTCCATTTCCATGTTCCTTTCAAGGATGTCTGCGGGATACTTCGTAATTTCCGAAATTACTTTAAACACTTCCTCTTCAACATTTCCGGTTGCGGCACTGCCGGTGTTCCCATTATCTCGGAAATCATCGTTTTTAGCATGAGCAGAAAAGCTTTCTTTACATATGCCATCCTCCTTTGCGCATCTTGCCTGAACCAAACTAACAACATGGCCAATCGTAGGATAGTTTGAAAGCTTTATGCTATCCTCCTGAGGAATATTAAATTTCTCCGATATTATCGAAAGGATTGTAGCCTGTTTTACCGTATCAATTCCCAGGTCCGCCTCAATTTCCATGTTTAGATCCAGCATATCCTTCGGATACCTGGTTATTTCGGAATATATACCCAGTATCTCATCCACAATGCTTTCATCTGCCACCTGAGGATTATCCTTTTTAGAAGAAGTAGCAGCTCCGGCATTCACATCATGGCCGATTCGCTGTTTAAAACTCCCGCAGCACTATTGCTAAAAGACAATTTATCAGTAGAATCTTCAATAATTCTTCCTTCTGTTTCCTCTGCCACAAGAATTCTTCCACACTTTGTAAGCTTTGCATCCTTCGAACCCGTAATTTTGTCAAGCCATCTCTGATAAGCTTCCCGGTCAAAAATCCTTTCATCACCGGTTGCTATTTTTTTAAGAAGGTGATAGTTACCTTGGGCTCCATAGCCTGTCACCATTCTTATTACATAGTCAAAGCTGTATGAACCGCCCTGGGATAAATTCAGGCCTTCAAGATCCGGATCCGGCTCCCTGAAGTTTACAATAGGAGGAATTTTCTGATATTGCAAAGCTTTTGCCGCCACAGCTTCCTCGATTGAGGCACCCATAGTGTGTCCGGTCATACCCTTCGTATTGATAACCTTTATATCCCTGAAATTGCTGCCGAAAGTCTTCTCCAGTGCTGCCTTTTCGGCGTTTGCGCATCCGCCCTTTCTTGGAGAGAAGGTTTCATGGGAGTAGTATACCGTCCTCTTTGCAATATCTTTCCTATCAAATCCATACTCTTCTTCCATCTTGGTCATGAATTTGTCAAATTCAACAGCAAATTTGTTGCTGTCAATTTTTGACTGGTGTCCGGCAGTATTAAAGACATGGGTACCTAAAATGCGGCAAATGCCGTTCATACCTCTTTCAGCCACATCCGGCTCTTTTTCAATGACAAGTCCTACAGCACCCGCTCCCAAAATCATTCCGTTCCTTCTGTTGTCAAAAGGCACCGCAGCCTCGAAAAGATCGGAAGAAGTGGTGAGAGCACCCATACTTAAGAAGCTGGCTGCAGACCAAGGTAGTGTTGTTTTTGTCGTAATATCTTCAGCACCTATAACAATCATTCTTCTTGCATGTCCTGCCCGAATCAGGTCTTCTGCAACAGTAACTGCCGTAATTGTTGAAGAGCATGCGGCACTCAAGAAGAAATTGGGTCCCATTGCTCCGATAAATTGAGCAAGCCTGTTGTTGGCCTGTGAGCAAAGAAGAGCCAAGAAGTCATGGTTGAATTCGTATATTTCCTCTTCCCCGCTATTGTACATAAGCCTTGAATAGTGGAGATTAAACCAATCCGTCAGATATTTTTTTACACTGTAATCGCTAACTTTTGAAATAATCGATTCATAAAAATCTATCAAGTCATTTCTTGTTTTTCTTCCGAACTTGCCGGCAACATATTTTGAAACCTCGCTTATGCAAGATTCAACCGGGAAGAAACCGTTGGCAAATATTATTCCGGTGTCATCCTGCATGTATTCCGGCAACACCAGCCTGCCCGGCAAATAGGAACCGCTGGAAGTTTTTATTCTCTCCCTCACCAACGGAATGCCTGCATCCTTTAAGGCCTCGTATCCTGCTGCCACTCCGGCACACACCGTCACGGTCATCTGCCTTAATGCCTTCTCATCAATCTGATAGTCGCTGAGCATATCAATCTTGCCCAGTTTTCCCGCAAGCTGTATGACTTCATTAATGGACGAAAGCCTTTTGAAGGTTGTTTCCGCTTCGGTTTTTAAAAGCCTTGTGATGTTTAAATCCAATATGCTGCTTGCTTCATCGTCCGTAAGTCTTTCAATCAGGTTCTTTCCTTCAAAGAGAAGATCGAAATTGTCATCGGAGAACACTTTTTTAAATGTACCGGGCAAACCTACCGAAACACCGCTATATACAATACTTTCCTTGTCAAGCGGCTTTGATACCTTAGCCTGTACTTCAACCGGCAAATTCATCCCGGCTTGGAATCCGCAGGTTTCACTGACTGTCTTTTCAGTACCTTTCGAGCATCTCAGAACCTTTCCGGAAGGCAGTACAGAAATATCCATACCGTACGCAAAAAGCTCTGCCAAAGCCTGCTTATATGCATCCACAGCATTCTTTCTTTTATTGTTTGAAGCCACAACTTTGACATCCTTGCCCTGAAGAATGCTCTTTACAAGGTTTGTAAGCACCGAAGAAGGTCCGGTTTCCACAAAGACTCTAACACCTTTTTCATAAAGCTTTAATACGGAGTCTGTGAAGTTAACAGATGAGACTATCTGTTCCTTCAGCATGGACGGAACATTATCCATTTTTTCCTTATCCTCGGGATAGAAATCCATCCTATGGCATGCCATGACATGGGCTTTAGGAACGGCAAAAACCATATCCTTGATTTTTTCATGATAACGCTCTGCAGCACTTGCCACCAGCTCCGTATGGAAGGCATGAGAAACATTCAGCTTCGTATATGTAATTTTATTTTGCTCCAGCACTTGTGCCATCCTGTCTATTTCTTCTTCTCTTCCGCCTACAACTGTCTGTTCCGGGGAATTGAGGTTTGCGACGAACACTTTAAGGCCGCTTTCTTTAATCAATTCCTCCACTTTGAGCTTGCCGGCCTTTATGCTCATCATTATACCGCGGTCCTCCTGGGGAATACCGTCAAAGGCAAATCCTCTCTCGCCTATCAAACAAAGGGCGGCTTTCAAGTCCAGCATACCGCTTGCATGAAGGGCTGATATTTCTCCCAAGCTGTGACCTATCATGTAATCAGCCTTTATACCTGACTCCGAAAGGAGCTTGAACATAGCAATATTGCTTAAAAACATTGCAGGGTGCGTGTTTTTCGTATCTTTGAGCACTGCCTGTAGACTCTCTTCGTCATCTCCAAAAACAAGGGATGTAATATTATAACCGTATTTTGATTTCCATGCAGCATCTGCCTGCATATAAAGAGCTTCAATTTGAGGATAGCTCTCATACACACCCTTTAACATATTGGGATACTGGGAAGCCTGTCCCGGGAACATCCACGCCACTTTGTCCGGCGTCACCGCTTCTCCTTTTCCAAAATATATCCCTTTTACACTAAGCGCCTGAAGGTTTTCCGTTTTACCTTCTTTTATAAATTCCTCAAAAAACTTATACTTTTCCGTTAGTTCATCCATCGAGCAGGCACATATTGCCAGGCGATATTCTTTTTTGGCCGAAACTGAGGAGTTATTATAAAATACCGTCTGTTCAAAATCAGAACTTTGATTATTTTCTTCAACAAACAATCTGTATGCATCCTCAATCTCCTCAATCGCCGAACCGGAGAACAATACAACTTCCTGCGTTGAAGACTCCTTTTGAGGTGCATCTGTTGAGTTTTTAGTATCCTCGGACGATTTGGAAAAAGCATAAGTCTTTCTCACAAATTCCGGCCGGAATTCTTCCAGCGCAACACAATAATCCGCTCCGCCAAATCCATAGGCGCTGACATTTGCTCTTCTCGGATGAGAAGAATTTTCCTTCCACTGTTTTTTCTCCGTCAGTATGTAAAAAGGAGAATTCTCAATCTCAAGCTTCGGATTGATGGTCTCAATGTTTGCGGTAGGAGGTAATATCTTGTTGTATAAAGCCATAGACGCCTTAATAATTCCCGGACTTCCCGCCGCATACCTTAAATGTCCTATATTTGATTTCACAGAGCCAATTCCACAGAAGTTTTTCTTCGTAACTCCCATAGCTTCAAAGGCCTTTTTCAATGCCTTTATTTCAACAACATCTCCCACAGTTGTTCCCGTACCGTGAGCTTCTATGTACTCTATGGTATCCGCAGCATAGTTGGTCATCTCCAAAGTACTTTTAATGACACGTAATTGTCCCTCTTCATTGGGAGCGGCAATATATTTGCCCTTACCGTCACTTCCCTGGCCGAAACCGGATATCAGCGCATATATTCTATCATTGTCCCTCAGGGCATCTTCCAACCTTTTTAAAATTAACACCCCTCCCCCAAGACCGATTACAAATCCGTTTGCACGGGAATCAAAGGGATATGAGCCGGTTGGCGACAATGCGTTTATTGCCGAAAAAACTACAAAGGGACTTTCATCCAATGTCACATCCACTCCACCGGTGACCAATACATCATAGTCCTTTCTCAGAAGCCCGGTAACACCGTTTATAACTGCAGCAAGGCTGGATGCACATGCAGCATCAATGGTATAGGCGGGACCGCAAAAATCAAACAGGTTGGCAATCCTTGCAGCCGTAATACTTTGAAGCATTCCCGGTGCACTATCCTCGGTAATGGGAATTGTACCGTCAAGGGCCATGTTTGAAAGTCCTTGAACCAGTTCATCCAATTCCTCTTTTTTTAAATTTGAATTCAGTCTCGGATTATTGCGAAGGTAATGCTCTATTTTTGAATAATAGGTTCTCCTTATTATATTGTTGTATCGAATTCCCGGAGCACCGGTACTTAATATAACCGCTGTACGTTCCCTATTTATATTGCTGTTTGCAAGGGATTGTAAAGCCTGATCTACACAGTAAATCGCCACATGCTGGTTTGGATCCATGTGTTCTGCTACCGCAGGGGGAATCTTAAATTTTCTGCTTAATGAAGTGTAGTCATCAACATCGACAGGAGCTACAACTCTCGTATAAGATTTGTCATTTTTATTGATTTTACCAAAAGCATTGCGATCATAATATACATCTCGTTTTAAAATACTGTCGGGTACTTCTCTGATGGATACCTTTTTGCTTAGAACATTGTTCCAAAATGAATCAACATTATTTGCATCGGGAAGCAGCGCTCCCATTCCTACAATCGCTATTCTTTCCTCGGGATAAAAGTAGTTCTTCATAGTATTACCTCCCCACAATAAATAATATCTCTAATGTCTAAAAATCACCAAATCATTGAATAATTTGGAAACAATTCGTAAAAAAATCATATATATCATTGGAAAGCCTGGGGACTCTCAAAATATTCAAATGCCCTGCATGATATTCGAATATTTTTTTCAAACCTGCGTACTTAACTTTTTCTATAAATATAGTGTTCTTTTCCATTCCGATAATCTGATCGTATAAAGAATATACAATCGCAATATTATCAACGTTAGAAGCGAAACTAATATTTTCACAAGGGTCCAAAATTTTAAAAACTTCAGCAACCCTTTCTTTCCCAAAGCCGTGGTCTTCAAGATCTTTTCTAACCCTGATCAGCAACGGATTCTCCCATATCAACGACAACATATCCGTAACCGGATTGATTAAAAAAGTTCCGATAAAGCTATCTCTTAGTATGTGGTACCTGAAAGATATGCACCCTCCCATACTAAACCCAACAAGCAAACACGGCAAAGTATTGATGTTATTAATAAGCTTGCGAGACGCTTCAATATCATACAGACTTTGGGTAAAAGCATTGCGGGATCTCAAAAGATCCGCGCTTACGAAATATTCTCCGCTAAAAGCGCTGTCCTCCGGCTTCCTGTTAAAATGGTAAGGCAATTCCATAAAAAAGACATTGAACTTAAGTTCATTTAACAACTTTATTAAAAATGTGTAGTTAATCATATTATCATCATACAATCCATGCAATAATAAAATGTTGCATGCAGGATTTTCCGCAGGATGATAATAAAGGTATATCGTATCATTTTCAGTATACACCTTTGTCTTTATGAAAGACGGAATTTCAAAACGCTTTAAATTTTTATCACCTTCCACAAATTTAACTTTGGACATATCCAGCTCATACTTGTAAATATTGTCAAATATTTTTTCATCGTTATCAAAAACTAAGTTTTTGGGCTTGTGAGACACCTTCAAAAGCTTCTCATTTAGAAGCTTCTCTATGGCCAGATTATCCACAAATTTTGAACTTGCTTCATTCATAATAAAACACCCTTTGTATGCTACATATTTTTTAATGCCTTTTTATCGACTTTCCCGACATTATTTCGCGGAAATTCTTTTACGAAGGATATATATTTAGGCACTTTAAAATTCGCCAGCTTGTCCGAAACATATTTTATCAGTTCCCGCTCGGTCAAACTCGAATCCTGTTTCTTTATGACAAAAGCCTTAACAACCTCTCCATATACTTCATCCTCAACTCCCACAGCCGCAGAATCAATTACGTCAGAGTGAGAATTTAATGCAGTCTCAACCTCAACAGGAGATATTTTAAGCCCTGCAACATTGATAAATTCTGTTTTTCTGCCGCAAACAACAAGGGAACCGTCAGGATTTTTGTATCCTAAATCCCCAGTATAAAGATATCCGTTTCTGAGTCTCTCTGAAGTCTCCGCAGGACGGTTCAGATAACCGAGCATAAGTCCTTGTCCGGTTACACGAATTTCTCCTATTGCTCCGTTTTCCACAACCCTGTCATTGTCGTCGACAATGTCGACAGATATTATCCCCTCCGGCCAAAAACCCACATCTCCTGAGGTTGAAGGAAGCCGCGACATCCTTGTGGTAATAAGAGTAGTTGCCTCACTCATTCCATAGCCTTCATCCAAATATATCCCTGTTTTTTCGTACCACAACTTCGCCACTTCGCAACTAATAGGCGCTGCGGAACAAAAAGCCGCTTTCAGCTTTCCAAGATTGCTTATGAAGGGTTCATATCTTAACAATTGCCGGTAATGGGTCGGAACACCCAACATATGGGTAATATTCTCTTTTAATACCATTTCAGCAACTTTTGCAGGGTGGAATGTTCTTTGAAATACAATTCCCGCTTTGTATGCCAATGCCGGGATTAGGACAGAGATTGAACCAAACCCATGGGAAAAGGGTACAAAGCACAAAATTCTGTCATCAGGCTCATATCTGTACATCGACTGATGGTTCTTTCTAAGAAATGTATAACAACAGCCCGTTGTAAGCATTACACCCTTGGGAGTGGAGGTAGAACCTGAGGTATACAAAAGCAGTGCAAGCTCATTTTCTTCAAAATCATACATTGAAAGGGGCTTTTCAAACTCATCTTTTTCACATATTTCTTGAATCTCTCTTACGTTTACCACATCAACTTCCGATGTTAATGCCCCAACTATCTCCTCTTTTTCCAGGTGAGTAACAAGGCATTTTGAGGCGGAATCTTTTATATAGTACGGTACCTCATCTGCTTTAAAAAGCGGATCTACAAGACACGCAACACACCCAATATACTCAATAGCCAGAAAACAATTGCTGCTTCAGCACCGTTATAAAGATGTGTTGCTATAACCGTTCCGGGCTCATATCCTTTTGACTTCAGGAAATTGGCAACCTTCAGCACTTCTGTTTGAAGTTCCTTAAAAGTCAGCCTTTTTCCGGTCTCCCCGTCAATGATGATTTCTCTTCCAAGGTCCTGCTTTTGAGTATCAAACAACCAATTACAATAGTTCATTTTAGCTTCCCCCCAAACTAAGTATTATATTTTAATATAAGACAAAAAAATCCTAATTTTCTAATTTCTGCAATATTGATTGATTTGAAGATTGGCTGTATTTAGAAGAGACATTGATTATTCTTCATATTTTAGTATCTAAAAATCATTCCCCCACTGCTTGCACCTGCGCCATGAGCATGCATCATCACAAGATCTCCCCTTTTTAGCCTGCCCGATGTGATAAGTTCATCGAGAATCAACGGCTCATAGCCGAAACTGTATTCGCATGTTTATAGAACAGACTAAGGCTCTTCTCAAACGGAATTCCCAGCGCTTTTACTTGAGCCTCCCATATTCTCGTTGATTGATCGGATGTAATAAAATAATCAATTTCGTCCAAAGTCAACTTTGATTCGGACAAAAGCTTATCTGTTATCATTTTACAATATTCAACAGAGCTTTGAAGAACCACATCTCCGTTTACTACATTCATGTTGAATAACTCGGGTTCGATTTTTACATCTTCTTTTAGAAGTTTTTGTTCCAAACGGAATAAAAGCATTGTCATACAGGAGATGATTGGTCATAAGATAAGAAGCCAGGAAATGCTTAACTTCGGAACATCCTATCAGCATAGCAACTACAGCATCTCCAAATAAAAATACTGTTTTTTGATTTGGATGTTTCCATTTTTGAATACCCTTTGAAGTTATGCCTCCTCCAATAACAAGGACATAGTCATCACCGGAATCGATATATCGTATTGCAAGATCCAAGGCATGCATAAATCCGCTGCAAGCACAGGTCATATCAAAGGCTGGTATCCCCGCCCTTGCACCTAACTTTCTGAGAGCACCTATAGAAGTAGCTGGAATCTGATAATCCCCCAAAAGTCTTGAATATATGATTCTATCCACACTGTCAATACCCACACCTGCTCTGTCAAGACATTGGGAAATAGCCATCGCCACCAAGTCTTCAAGTTTTTCGTCCTCTACCCATCTTCTTTCAATTATGCCTACCGAATACCTTACTGCTCTGTCAGTTGCAATGATGCCGTATGTATCAATGATATCCTGATTTGTAACAACCCTATCAGGAAGACCGACGCCTGTTGAAATTATTTTTGCATATCTCTCTATTTTCAGTGGCTTTATTTCTGGAAATCTGATATTAGTATTCATAGTCTCCCCCATTCACAATCCCTTGATGTGGTAAATCAAACAAGTATTTATTTGTCGTACAAGGTTGCAAATGCCGTCGAATCATTTCTCACCGGTGTTATCCAATATAAACTTTACAACATTATCCATAATAAACAAATCCGGTTTAGCTTCAATCATAGGCACCGAAAAAGTCTCAGAAAACCTGAATCCCAACTCTACCAAAGCTATAGAATCGGCACAAAGGTCATCAACAAGATTGGTTTCGGGAGTAATTTCATTCTCATCCACCTTTAGATAATCTGCTATCAGTTCCTTTGCTTTGCTAAAGATTTCTTCGTAGTTCATAGCAATCCCCCTCTTAAAAATAATGTAAGTTGTAAAAAAAAGCAATCTACAAAATAAACATATCCAGTCTTGATTCATATGAATTTTTTATATAATTTGACAATATATTTAAGATTAAACCCTATATATTAGACCTCCCCACTGAACCCTTCACCATGGGATATCAGCATAATATTCATACCCTTCTGAATTCTACCTGAACGAAATCCATGATCTATAAGAAGCGGAAGCATTGCCGACATGGTATTACCATATTCTCTGATCAAAGAAATGCTTTTTTCAGGATATACTCCCAAAGTTTCCAGTGTCAACTCCCATATCTTGACATTATTTTCTGTAACCAAGACCAAATCAATATCCTTCATTTCAAGGCCACTTTCTTCGAGTACATTCCTTGATACTTCCCTTACTGCCTCTCTATAAAGCTTTCAGCTATCTTCCAGTTCTCCATTTTATACAAATCACCTATTGCAGAAACCAACTCAGTCGGGGAAAAGTTCTCTGCAAGGCTTAAAGGACTTTGCATTACGGCCATATCATAATACTGATAGTTTGAATAAAAATAACTTGCCAATATGTGTTTCTCTTCCGAATAACCTAAAAGTACAGAAGCCGAAGCATCTCCAAACAGAAATGCAACTCTTGGATCTGTTTTGCTTACAAACTTTGAGACTATGCCTCCTGATGAAATAAGAATATATTCGTCACCGGAATTAATAAATCTTGATGCCGCATCCAATGAATGAATAAAAGCCGAAGTACCCCCATCAATGTCAAAGGCGTGCACAGCGTCTTACTTCCAAGTTTGCCTTGGAGCCTGCTTGCTGTCATAGGCAGGAAATTATCACCCACAAACTTGTTCACAATAACTCTCGAAAGTTCATCCGGCAATATTCCATATTTCTCAAGACACCCTTTGGCTGATTTTGCAAGAACGTCACTGTCATCCGCGTCTTTTTCCTCAACATGTCTTCTTTCTACGCCAATGGTTTTTATAATTACTTCGTTTCTAAAGAAAGGGTGATATTTTTTTATTATTTCTTCATTGTCAATTACTCTATCAGGAACATAAGAGTCAGTAGATAATATCTTGCAAAATCTTCGAATTGTTTTCTTCTTTCTCTTTGGAAAATAAAATAATTCAGTCATAATCCCCCTCATAACATTTAGCAAATATTATAATTATTTTTTATGTCAAATCAAGATTACGGGAAAACAATTCCTTTGTATTGCCTTACAATTAGTTTACCATTAAATCAACATATTTTTCAATATTTTGTTTGTATTATCTGTAAAAACCCAAAAATCGACAATAAAAACACACAACCGTCACAAGTCTGAACTTGTTCTATTCAAAAGACACATGAATCCATTGCTTTTATAAAAATCTTTACAATTTCGGGATCAAATTGAGTCCCGGCGTTGTTTTCAAGCTCATTAAAGGCCTGCTCCATTGTCATGCTTTTGCTGTACGGACGATCGGACACCATGGCATCAAACGAATCCGCAACACACAGAATTCTTGCACCAAGACTTATTTCCGTTCCCTTAAGTCCGTCCGGATATCCTGTGCCGTCAAATCTTTCATGATGATGCCTTACATAATCCGTCAGTTTGTCCATATCCTCCAAAGGTTCAAGAATGTTTTCACTATAAACTGGGTGCTGTCTTAAATAACTTATTTCATCATCAGTCAATTTTTCTTTTTTGTTCAATATATGTTTGGGTATTTCTATCTTTCCGATATCATGCAACAAACCCGCACATTGAATTATACTGATTTCTTTGGCACTCAGCTTCATTGCTTCGGCAATCAATACAGCATAAGCAGCTACCCGCTCACAGTGTCCATGGGTATATTTATCCTTTGCCGATATGGTACTTAACAATCCCTTGAATATACCTATAAGCTGCTGATGGTCGGAACTTATATTTTTGCGTATTTGCATCAGCGCGTCCTGATAGAGGTGTACTTTGTCTTTTCCCAGATTCTTCGCATGATACAAGGCAGTGTCAGCCTGGTAAATGAGTTCATTCTTGTTCCGCGACATATTGGGATATTCCGACAAACCAATGGACAATGTTACCTTTTCATACAGTTCGTCTTTATAATATTTTTGCTTCAGTCTTTCAAACCTCTGCCGAATATCGTTTGCTATATTCTCCAGATTTTCCCTTTGGGCATTTGTAATAACAACTGCAAATTCATCCCCACCGTACCGGCACAAATAGCTGCCTTCATTTAATATTTCCAAAAGAATTGATGCGGTTGTCCTTAATATACTGTCACCACAGTCATGTCCGTAAATATCGTTGTACATTTTAAAGTTATCAATGTCTATCATAATAAGACTGACGGAGCTTTCATTTTTTTGCGCCTCATTAAGCTCACTTTCAAGAATCATGTGAAAAAATCTCTGGTTATACGCTCCGGTTAATTCATCTGTAATTGCCAGCTGTTCAAGCTTTTTTTTCTGAATCTGCTGTCTGTTTGTAAGTATCGCAATAAAACTGGTTACAAATATTGTAAACAATTTTAGCGTAATCCCCAGCAGCAGGTAATTGTTGAAGCTCAGGAAGTACTCTGCAACTATGAATGCTGTTTCGCCTAAAATCAATACCAGTGCTATCGATAATCCCAAATAACCGAATCGAAAAGCCATAAGAATAACAATTGATGATTGTACATGACTTATATAACCCCGAATGTTATTTGTAGCATTGTAATCTATCTGCATACACTGTATAAGACCAAGTATTACTGAAAATAAGATATATAAAAGCAATTCAACTTTTCTGAACTCAGTATTCAGATATGTATCAGCCAAATTACTGTATTTTTTTTTCAACAAATCAATATGATTTTTCATAACATCCTACCACCCGAATAAACTATCATTGAGTCGTCAACATAATCTCTATATATCTATCATTATATCTATATATTATACTTTAGTATTCGAAATATTTCTACAAAAACAACGAATAAAGGCCCCATAAAGTACAAAAATATTCAAATAAAACAACTCTCGAATACATCAGCAACAATATCGCCCCAATATTACCATTACTTTACTTGTCTTAAGGAAGCAATTATTACGACATGAAATGCTGCTTTTTACCATGTATATTTAGATAATTTCCCACAAGTAACAAGTCCGGCAAAATTACTCTGTCTTAATACTTCATAAACAACTACAGCAACAGAATTCGAAAGATTCAAGGAACGGATATCATTTTTCATCGGAATTCGAATACACCATTCTCTGTTTTCTCTAAGAAGCTCTTCCGGCAAACCTGCTGTTTCCTTTCCAAACACAATAAAACAATCCTCCGGATATCTTACATCTGCATATGTATTCTGAGCTTTAGTAGTAGAATAATAAAAAGTATGCTCCTTGTACTTATCCCTTAATTCATTGAAACTATCATAATATTTTATATTTGCTTTATCCCAATAGTCCAAACCTGCACGCTTTAGGTATCTGTCTTCAACCGAAAACCCCAAAGGCTTGACTAAGTGAAGATTTGCCCCCACTGCTGCACAAGTCCTTACAATATTTCCAGTATTTTGGGGTATCTCCGGCTCTACCAGTACAACATTAATTGCCATTGTTTTTCTCCCTCTCATTAATTAACTGTTATATCTCTCTTGATTATAAATATCATAATAACACATATGTCCGCTATATTTAAGACCTATCCTTATAAAAAATGCTAAATATATTTCGCCTTTTCTATTTAATTCCAAGAGACCAAGCGAAAAATAGAGCATGGCAGAACTTATTTTTAGCAAACTCTGCTATGCTCTATTTTAAATTACACATAAAAGTTAATCAACCACCGAAATATCCAACTCAATTTTTTTATTTTCCCCTAAAAGAAGAGGAATGCATATAGTCTTCATTTTCGAAGGTGATATCTGCATATTTTCTCCCACTAGAAAAGATGGTGGAGTTATTTCAACACCAATTCCCCTATTATAAAGAATGGTAGCGGTATTTCCGAGAATCATGTTGGTCAGCTCCGACAGTGCGCTTTTTGATATTTCGTCCAACTCCGTCAATTCCGCGCCTCCCATCATGCCTGAAGCAATAGTCAAAGCAGCAATTTTATTCATGGAAAAAATCGCTTGTCCTCTGATTTTTCCCGTAAGACCAACCAAAATTACTATGTTATCGCTAGTGTAAGGAGAGGTTTTTAAAGAAACGCTGCCCAGCTTAACATCTATTCCAGCAATTTGCTTTAAAACTGTTTGACTTGCTTCTATGAAGGGATTAATGTATTCAACATTCATAAAATAATACCACCTTTCACTTTCGCCGGATAGAGCAGGCACATACAAGCAGGTATAAAGCCTTACTGTAAGACTTAATGTCTTACAGTACTTCTCTTTACTATCTCTTCCAGTGCCTTTGTAGTTATGGGAGCACCCTTTTCAATCGAATCATAAAAGTTCATCTTTCCCGGATCACCTATTCCAACAATAACCAAGTCTTCGCGTCCTCTTAAAATACTCAGAGTATCTCCGCAAATCTTGCCATTGCGAGTTTTCACTCCATTTTTGTCCACAGAGCCCTTAATTACTTTTCCTTCCCTTGTAATAGAGCAAGTCAGCTTTATCCCATTGCAATCCTTACCGTCGGAGGATACTGCCACAACACCGATTACTTCAATATCCTTGTTGTTTAAAATCGACTCCATTGCAGCTTCTCCGGGTCCCATACCTTTACGTCCCCGGTCATCAACCATAACAACCACAGGGTCTTTTTCGGCCGCTTTTATAAGCTCAACAATTTCATGTCCTGTCAAAACAGTGGGATTTCCGGCAGAAAAAGAAATGCACCTTCCTCCGATATTTGAAGTGGCAATCTCCACTGCTGCTTTAGCTACCATATCACCATCGGTAACAAGGATAACTTTTCTTTTACTCATAGTTATCATACCCACATTTCAAATAAATTTGCCTAATACTTTAAACACATTCGGCTATCTTTTTGCTTTGGGTGTAAAAGCAACAGACATAAGATATCCAAAGAATATAGCTGCAGCAATTCCTGCCGCTGCGGCTTTTACTCCTCCTGTAAACGCACCAAGCACACCCAATTTATCAACTTCCTTGAAGGTCCCGGTTACCAGGTTGTAACCGAATCCTGTAAGCGGTATAGTAGCTCCCGCACCGCCGATATCAACCAATTTCTGATAAACCCCAAGTGCTGTCAGCACTGCACCTGAAGATACAAACAGCACAAGAATTCTTGCCGATGTAAGCTTGGTCTTGTCGATTAGTACCTGTCCTACAGCACAAATCACTCCTCCAACAATAAACGCACTTATATATGTCATTAAAACTTTATCCATATAACCACCTCAAAACGAGTAATAGCATATTTATACAGCCCCTATTGCTGTAGGGATGTTGTAATGCTGATTGCATGAGCTATAGAAGGTATCGATTCTCCCTGCTGTGTACTTACCGGGCTTAGTAAAGCCCCTGTGGCAATAAACAAAACATTTTTCAAGCTTCCGTCCATAAGTTTCTTATAAATAAATCCCGCAAATACAGTTGCTGCACAGCCGCAGCCGCTGCCTCCGCATGTGTGTCCTGTCTATCACGGTCATAAATCATCACACCGCAGTCATTGTATATATTGGCAATATTGAAACCCTGTTCCCTTACAAGTTCAATACATATTTCTTTTCCTATGGCACCAAGGTCTCCCGTTACTATAAGGTCATAGCTTTCGGGAGTAAAGCCGTATCTTTAAAATGGGTAACTATTGTGTCAACTGCTGCAGGTGCCATAGCAGCTCCCATATTGTTTGCATCCTTAATTCCCATATCAACGATTTTGCCGGTAGTAATATGCGTAATATAGGGACCTGCACCCGTGCTCGAAATCAGTGCACCTCCGGAGCCGGTTACTGTCCATTGCGCAGAAGGCGGTCTTTGCGTTCCCAATTCCAGCGGATACCGGAACTGTTTTTCCGCAGAGCAGAAATGGCTGGATGTTATACATACAACATCATCGGCAAACCCGCCATCAACCAGCATGGCTCCAATACTCATAGACTCCGCCATTGTGGAGCAGGCACCGTAAACCCCAAAAAACGGCACATCCGACTCTCTTAGCCCAAAGTTTGCAGCAATACATTGATTAAGAAGGTCTCCTGAAATTACATAATTTATTTCCTGACTTGTCTTATTGGCTTTTTGCAAAACTTTTGAAAAAGTTTCTCTAATCAGCTTGCTTTCAGCCTTCTCCCAGCTTTTTTCTCCCCACATCTCATCATCAATAATATTGTCAAAATAGAGTCTCAAAGGTCCCTTTCCTTCTTTCGGTCCCACAATCGAAGCTGTCGAAGTAATACTTGGCGGATTTTGAAGCATTACAGTTTGTTTTCCCAATCTTTTAGATGCCATAATTCACTCCCCTCCGGTTTTGAAGCAGCGCCGGTAAATCAGCACGCTATTTTAAAAGAAAGTAAATAATTCCCGCAATAATTGATGTTGAAATGCCATATACCAGTACCGGGCCGGCAATAACAAACATTCTTGCTCCAACACCCAAAACATATCCTTCACTTTTAAATTCCATCGCAGGTGAGACTATTGAATTTGCAAAGCCTGTTATAGGCACAATAGAACCCGCTCCTGCAAACCTTCCTAAGTCATCATAAATATTTAGCCCTGTTAAAAGCGCACCCAAAAAAATCATTATCAGCGATACTACCGAAGAAACCTGCTCCTGTCCATAGCCCATCATCTTCAAAGTATTGGTTATAAACTGACCGACCACACAAATCAGTCCCCCGACCAAAAAAGCTCTGAGCACATTTCTTCTTGTTTTGGAATTAGGTGTCTTCTTTTCCACATAGGACTGGTACTCTTTATTGGTCATTGTTTTCTGCATATAAAACCTCCAAATCTTGCCAAGCTGTTTTTTTTATGAATACGTTTACCGAGCCTGCGTCATTTGTATTCTCAAAAACGAAAATTCCTTTTGAAGGAACTTTTTCGGGTTTTTGAGCAAAAATAGCAAGAGTCAAAAACGCTATCACCAATGTCAGGCCCAGAATTATTAAAATCATCTTATACCTTCTTAGTGCTTCAGTCATATTTAAACTCAATCCCCTTATGCTATAAATTTCTATAAAAATAGGTTTTTTAAAACTTTGTATACAAATTGTTATTACTTATTATTAGGAAATAAAAAAACAATATGCAGGAACATATTGCTTTATATATTAGTATCAAAAAAATATAGATTTTAGTCTAATTGTATTTTATTTTTTTCCGGATTTCCTCCAATATTTTCTTTTCAATTCTTGATACCTGTACTTGGGATATTCCAAGCATTTTTGCAATTTGAACCTGTGTCTTTTTCTTTAAAATACCTCAAAACTATAATCTGTTTCTCTCTTGGCTTTAAGGTATCCAGAACCTTCCTTAAATCAATCCTGTCGACAATGTCTACTTCTTGGCTATCGCTTTCATTTGCAATTTTATCAATAAGAAGGGTAGAAGAATTCTCCCCCTCACCCAACGTACTGTATAAGGATTCGGGAGTACAGTTCGCCTCCATTGCCATGACCAGCTCTTCAACAGGAATGCCGAGCTGAGCAGATATTTCACTTACGGTCGGCTCCCGCCCCAATTCCTTTGACATAATTTCCTTCGTAATCCTGGCCTTGTTTGACAATTCCTTGAGGGAGCGGCTTACCTTTATTATTCCGTCGTCCCGAATAAAGCGTTTTATTTCTCCAATTATCATCGGAACCGCATAGGTAGAAAATTTGACATCAAAGGAACAATCAAACTTGTTAATCGCCTTAATAAGACCTATGCACCCGATCTGAAAAATATCTTCGGCCTCGTACCCTCTGTTTTGAAATCTTCGTACGATGCTCCATACAAGACCGACATTTTTCTCCACCAATACGGACTGGGCTTCTTTATCTCCTGCTTTAGCAGCGGCTATCAATTCCAGAGTTTCCTTTTCATACAATTCGTCCATATTCATCCCCATATCCTCTCAGGTATTAGTTCTATTGAAAAATCACCTGCACTTTTATGACGCAAGCAAAAAAATGATTTTTGTCACGGGGTATCGTTTCTGTCCCTGACAGATTTAAAAGCCTTAAACATTGTTACGGTAGTACCCCGCCAACTTCAGAAACAACCTCAACCCTGTCCATAAAATTCTCCATTACGGTAAATCCCATACCTGACCTTTCCATATCAGGCCTTGAGGTAAACATAGGCTGTCGTGCCTTCTCTATATCTTCTATTCCTTTCCCCTCATCAATTACACTTATTTCCACAGCGTCTTCATAGAGTTTGCAGATCATTTTCACCAAACCTGTTTTGTTTTCATATCCATGGATTATAGCATTTGTCACAGCTTCAGAAACTGCCGTTTTCACATCCGCAAGCTCTTCAATATTCGGATCTATTTGAGACACAAAAGCCGCCGCCACAACTCTGGCAAACGCCTCATTACTTGATTTGCTAACAAACTCAAGCTTAACTTCATTTATTGGATTCATTCTTAATACCCCTTTACATTTTATTAATAGCTTCATCAATGCTATCATAAGCCGGCATTACTTTAAAGAGTCCCGACATTTCAAAAATGCGTTTAATCTGCTCGTTAACACCGGCCAAAGACATTTTACCGTTTAACTTCTGTATATTTTTATATCTTCCCATAATAACTCCAATTCCCGAGCTATCCATAAATGTGACCTTCGAAAAGTCCAAAACCATATTTTTTGTAGTAGACTTCAGCATTTCAGCATCCAGTTTCTGCCTAATATATTCGGCAGTATGGTGATCCAGTTCGCCATTTAACACCGCAACTAAAGTATTACCCCGGTTAGTTAATCTTATATTCAAGCTTATCCTCCTCCACTGTCAGTTGTCCTAACCTTTATTCTTCAAAACATTATTTCCCCCTTCAAAGAATATTGTAAACTTTTGTAACAGAGGCAAAAAAATATCGACAAACCGTATCAAAAACCAACATCTAAATGTTAATTTAGTTACGACTTGTCGATATCTTTACTTTTGGTAAATTAGATCCTATTTTAAACCTCTTCCAAACCCGATGTGACAAGGTCAATAAGTTCATTTACGGCCTTTTCTTCATCTTCTCCTTCCGCGCCTATTACAACCTCTGTCCCCTGTGAAACAGCTAAAGACATAAGTCCCATTATACTCTTGGCATTTACCTTTTTTTCTCCTGCCTTAATCCAGACATTTGAAGTAAACTTCCCTGCAGTTTGTACAAAAAGTGCTGCCGGCCGTGCATGCAGTCCTTCCGGATTAGTTATCGTAATAGTCTTCTCAACCATTTTCATAACTCTCCTTTCATGTTTCTTAAGCTCTCAGCAATCTTATCCAGCTTTCTCAATCTATGATTAACTCCAGACTTTCCGAGGGGTGGACTTAGCATTTCTCCCAGCTCCTTTAGGGTGGCATCACTGTAATCAAGCCTTATTTTTGCTATTTCTCTGAGATTTTCCGGCAGTTTATCAAATCCGAGATTATCTTTTATGTAATTGATATTTTCCACCTGCCTTACCGAAGCATCCACTGTCTTTTGCAGGTTTGCCGTCTCACAGTTTACTATTCTGTTGACATTGTTCCGCATTTCCTTTAAAATCCGGATGTTTTCAAGCTCCAAAAGCGCAGAATGTGCTCCGATTATATTCAAAAAGTCGACTATATTTTCCCCTTCTTTGAGGTAAACCACATAGTTTCCCTTCCTCTTGGTAACCTTTGAGTTTAATTTAAAACTGTCCATCAATTCACTGACTTCCGTTGCCAAGGTCATATTGTGCAGGTTATCTCCAGATGATATGTCTTTTCCGGGTCACTCATTGACCCCGACGCTAAAAATGCACCCCTCAAGTATGCCTTTCTGTATTCCTTTTTCTTCATACATTCGGCATAGGGCACATACTCCACCTTTTCGGATACTCTAATATTAATATCCTCAAGCACCTTCATCAAACCTTTCGATGAAGTCAGCACGAGGATATAAACAATATTTTTTTTAAGTTTAGGGCTTCTTCTAATGCTTATTTCGGTGTTAATCCCATACAAATCCTTAATCTGAGAAAATATCCTGCGGGCAAACGCAGCATTCTCGGTTATGAGCCTCAAATTAATCTCATTGCTGTTAACCACCTTTATAAGCCCGCTTATCCTCGCTGCAGCCGCAAGCTCAAACAAGCTGCTATTATGTTCCGTATCAATTCTACACAACTCATTCTTAACTGCCGATGAAAACGACAAGGCGGACACCCCATATAATAAAATATTGATTTATTACAAAAAGCTACAAATCGCACACAAATTATACCCTATATCGCAATAAATTTCTAGTGTTTTAACTATATTAATTCCATTACATCCTCAACATAAGCCCTAAGTATCTCTGCCACACTCCATGCCTGGGCAAAGCATCCCCTAGGTATCAACGGCTCATTTCCGTCAAATATCTCGGAAACGGAACCAAGGCATGCATCCTCAAGATGGTCCTTAAAGGGCTCAATAAACCTCATGGCCATTTTCTTGGCTTCCGGTGAATAATTATTTACCTTAAGATATGCAGTTATAAATTGACCTAAAGGCCATGTCCAGACTGTGCCTTGATGATATGCTCCGTCCCTTTTGTACTGATCGCCGGCATACACTCCTACATATTCCTTTTCTCTAGGGGATAGACTCCTTAAACCGTAGGCAGTATAGAGCTCTTTTAAAACAGTGTCTACAATACTCTTTGCCTTGTCTCCCTCTATTATCGGATTTGAAAGGCTTACGGCCAATATCTGGTTGGGTCTTATTTTGTCATCCTTGTAGCTTTGCGTCAGACAGTCATAAAGGCACTTTTTCTCCTCATTCCAGAAGCTATCGACAAAGGATTTTTTTACTTTCTCAGCCATCTTGTCATACATTTCGGCATCTTCTTTAAAATGCTTTGAAAGCTGAGACATAATCTTTAATGCATTGTACCATAATGCGTTTATTTCTACAGCTTTTCCATGACGGGGAGTAACCACCCAGTCACCCACCTTGGCATCCATCCATGTAAGCTGTGTATGTTCATCACCGGCAGTAATCAGATAATCCTCATCAGCTTTTATATTAAAGTGAGTTCCTTTTGAGTAACAGTCAATTATTTCTTTTAGACCATCGTAAATATTTTCCTTTATAAATTTATAGTCATGAGTATATTTCACATATTTGCTTACAGCCTCAAAATACCATAATGCGGCGTCAACAGTATTGTATGGCGGCTCATGCCCTGCATCGGGGAACATATTCGGTATCAATCCGTCCTTGACATATTTTGAAAATGTATAGAGAATTTCCTTTGCATCGTCAAACGCCGGGTTGATAAAGTAAGGCCGGTAAGAGCTATCATGGTATCCCTTCCCCAATCGGTAAACCATGGGTATCCGGCAATTATGGTTTTCGCATTTGTAGATTGTCTATGCACTATAAAGTTGTCTGCTGCCAAAACCAGTCTTTTTGCCAGTTCATCCTTATATCCGGATTTGCTTATCAGCTTTTTCAGTCTCATTTTTTCTTTTTCTATTATTGCAAGGCCATCTCTATGATTTATGCTCTTTTCCACGGTGGCAACAAAGGTAATACATTTTTCTTCCATAGGCATAATTTCAACATCATAATACCCGGGAATATAATGATCCTCAGTAGAAGATAGGCCTCTTTCCCTTTCCACCGCATAATCCATATTGTAAAACCAGGTATCGTCAAGCTCTGCAAACTTTCCGTCGCTTAAGTACAATTTAATATCAATATCGTAGAAGGAAGGGCGAATCGTTAAAACATCCTTTTCAACCTTCCTGTCGAAATTCATATATGCTCTACTGGAATTGAAATGATAGTCTCTGAAGTTTACAAGAGGGGTAAGTCTCAAATTGGTCCTGCTTGGTCCATTAATGATACGGTAAACCACTGCAACAGTGTTTTCACCGTAAACCATGCATATTTCCTTTTCAATGTAAACATCCTTGACCCTGTAAATGTACTTTGGAATAAAATCATACTCAAATCTTTCCAGATGATGATGTCCAGCCATTACAAAACCCGGCACTTCATAGGAAAACAAATTGTACGATTCATTATCAACAGTCACGCATTCATCAATTTTCGACAATATCAAGTGCCTGCTTACAGGAGGTTTCAAGGCTGCCACCAATAGACCGTGATATCTTCTGGTATTGGCACCTATAATTGTAGATGACGAAAATCCTCCTATGCCATTGGTCAAAAGCCATTCCCTCTGAATACCTTGTTCGTAAGTTCTCCAACTTGATTTTCCAAAGTTCATGAGCATTCCTCCGCATTTTTAGTTTTTTATCCAACCATATTTTTATACTGCTTAATTGCATTAACATACCCGGCTGACTCTCTATTGTCTTTCCCAAATGCGTTCTCAAAAACCAAATCCATTATGGCCTGTGCCAATCTCCTTGTATCATGTCTAATATAGCCGTTATTTATACAGACAAAATCCCCTCCCAAGAATCTAATACCTAATTTATCCAATTCATCAAAGTCAATTCTGACAATTTGCGCTCCATCCTCACTATACTTCTTTTTGAGCAATTCCGGTATATCGGAGGTATTAAAAATGCAGTAATCTACAATTCCCTCGAAAGAGTGTCTCTCAAGAGCCTTTATATGATCCGAAACTGTATATCCGTCAGTTTCCCCAGGCTGGGTCATAACATTGCACACATATACCTTCAAAGCCTTTGAATTCTTTATCGCGCTGCATACACCGTCAACCAAAAGATTGGGAATTATACTCGTAAAAAGACTTCCCGGCCCCAAGACAATCACATCCGCCTCTCCAATTGCATGAATGACCTCATCCAAAGGCTTTACCCTTCCCGGTTCCAAATACACCCTCTTAATTGCACACCTGTGAAAGCTGTTATGATTACCGATTTTAGACTCTCCGGCAATAATATATCCGTCTTCCAGCTCTGCACAAAGTTTGATATCCTCAAGGGTAACCGGAAGCACTCTCCCTTTTACCGCAAGCACATCACTCATTCTTTGAACAGCCTGCTCAAAGCTTGAAGAAATGCCGTCCATTGCTGCAAGGAATAAATTTCCGAAACTCTGTCCTTTCAGCATTCCATCCTGAAACCTGTACTGAAGCAGCTTTTCCATAATAGGCTCAGTATTGGCAAGCGCCATAATGCAGTTTCTGATATCTCCGGGAGGAAGTATCCCCAAGTCCTGCCTCAGAACTCCGGATCCTCCCCCATCATCGGCAACCGTAACCACTGCCGTTATATTCGAGCTATATTCCTTAAGCCCTCTAAGCATGGTTGAAAGGCCGGTGCCTCCTCCAATAGCCACTATTTTAGGACCTTGTCGAGAATTTTCTTTTCATATGAGTAATCGTCTATGTCTTTGCCGCATGTTCCTTTCGTACTGTTTCCCATGTATTTTGACATAATGCCGGTTGGGATAAGCCGTATAGAAGCAACAATAAAAATACAGCCCGACATAATCAGAAGTATCGAACAAATGATGTCCAAAATGCTGTCCTGCTTATATGCCAAAAACATACTTGCACTTATCAGGATAATCCCAAAAACAGTCAAAAGATACCTCTTATATCCTGCAATGATTTTTTGCAGCAAATTATAATTTTTCATTTTCGATTGCTCCTGCCATCTTTGTCTATATCTCTGTGGTCAATAAACACCCTGTGTTCCTTGCCGCAAAGATATGAAAATAATGCTTCGGAAATAGCCACGGATCTATGTCTTCCGCCAGTACAACCGATTCCTATGACAAGCTGGGACTTGCCTTCCTTATATAGTTGGGTATTAAAAAATCCAGCATCTCTTTAAGTCTAGTGAGAAAATCAGTAGTTTCGTCAAACCCCATCACATAATCCCTGACCGCTTCTTCCTTGCCCGTCTTATGCCTCATATTCTCTATATAATATGGGTTTGGAATAAATCTGACATCAAAAACCAAGTCACATTCAATGGGAATACCGTATTTAAAACCAAAGGAAATAATATTCACTATCATCCCGTCAAACTTTCTGCCATCAACAAATATGGCCAAAATCTCTTCCTTTAGCTGCCTTGGCGTCAAATTTGACGTATCAATAACATAAGTTGCATTTTTTTTGATTTGGGACAGTATTTCCCTTTCGGCTTTTATACCCTTAACCAGTCTTCCCTCTGCCGCAAGCGGGTGAATACGCCTGCTCTCCTTATATCTTTTAATTAGCACCTGATCCGATGCCTCAAGAAAAAGAATCTCATAATCAATTCCCGACTCTTTTAAAGCATTGAGCTCAGGCACAAGGTCGTTAAAAAGCTCTCCCCCTCTAATATCTATAACAAGAGCCACTTTGCTTATCTTTCCCCTGCTTTTAACACAAATTTCGGCAAACTTACCTATAAGCAACGGCGGAAGATTATCTACACAGAAAAAACCTATATCTTCCAGATATTTAACAACCAGACTCTTTCCAGCTCCCGAAATTCCAGTAATTATCAGTAATCTCATTTGTACCTCCCAAAATATCCATCTGTCAGCGGGAAACTATTTACCCTTCCCCAACAATTCTCACTTCTGTTTGCATTTCAACCCCAAATTTCATCTTCACCGTATTTTGAATATATTGTATTAAATCCAATATATCTTTGGCTTTTGCATTTCCCGAATTGACAATAAAACCGCAGTGCTTGTTTGAAACTTCAGCTCCCCCTATACGGTATCCGCGAAGTCCGCAATCTTCAATCAACTTTCCTGCAAAGTACCCTTCAGCCTTTTGAAGACACTGCCTGCACTGGGCATCTCCAGAGGCTGTTTATCCTGCCTCCTTTTGGTCAAATCATCCATCAATGCTTTTATTTCCTCTTTATTTCCCTTTTTAAGCTTCATTGAAGACTTTATAACTATGCCGGAGAGTTTCTGGATAAGACTGGTCCTGTACCCAAACTGATGCTCATCATTTCGTATGACCCTAATCTCACCGTCTCTATCCATAAATTCGGTTTCAATTATGACGTCCTTCATTTCCCCGCCGTATGCTCCTGCATTCATTGCAACAGCTCCTCCCAGCGTCCCGGGTATGCCGGAGGCAAACTCAAGACCTGCGAGACCGTTTTCATAAGCAGCCATGGAAATTTTTGAAAGAAGCACGCCGGCATATGCAGTAATAATATCGTCTTTAACGGTAAATTCATTTAGATTATCATATATTTTTATAACTACTCCTCTTATTCCTTTATCTTTAACGATCAAATTCGTTCCATTGCCCATAACAAATACGGGAACATTTTCACTTTTGCAAAACTTCATAAGCTGGCTTAATTGCAAGACAGATACAGGAGTAACTAAAATATCTGCCGGTCCCCCAACTTTAAATGAAGTATGATTCTTCATAGGTTCATCCAGTTTGACATTTTCCGAACCGACAATTTCCTTAATTCTCCCCACAAAAAGCTCTTTTTCCAATAACGTCAGCTCCTTACTCTAACTATTTTGCAGTCCATACTATTATTCTACTTGAGCAGCGCAGCATATAGAATTCAATATATTATTTTAAACAAAAATTAAGCTTTGTACACTTTATTTCCTTCTGATTCTCGCCTTTTTCTGCTTTATATACTCATCTAGTTTATCTACGGATGTATTCATGATGAGCTCTGAAGGCATATCTATCTCTTCAAGGAGCTTGTATATCTTCTCAAAACGTCCTACATCAAAGCTGATATGAGAGTCACTTCCGCATACAATCCTGACTCCCTGCTTCTTGCACTCTCGGGCAAATTCTTTGCAATTCTCCTCACAGCCTTTTCTTGTCACAAAAGACTGATTGTTTAATTCTATCAGTTTTCCATTTTCCTTCGCAGCGCTCACAACCTTTTCGATATCTACCGGAAACTGGGGATTTCCGGGATGTGCAATTGCATCCACATAAGGATTTTTCAAAACATTTATCACAGCTCTTGTGTGTTCTTCTTGAGTTTTTGGCTCAATGCAAATATCATGGAAACTCGCAATGACAAAATCCAGCCTCCTTAAATACTCATCGGGCACATCCAGCCCGCCCGAATAATCAATAATATTTGCCTCCACACCCTTTAGTACTCTTACTCCATATATAATCTCCGGTATAACCCTGAGATTGCCGAAATGATAAAGATATGGAGCTCCTTTCATGGCGGGACCATGGTCAGTGATTGCAAACATTTCAATGCCGTTCACCGAAGCCTCTCTAGCCATTTCCTGAACGGTACTGTACGCATGACCGCTGGATATGGTGTGTGTATGTGTATCGACTACAAATTTCAAAACTACTCCTCCAATCATCAAGGCGTCAGGCCTTAAGGCTTACTCATCGGATGATTTGCTTATCTCCCCAGCACCCTCTCATTTAAAGCTCTGGCAGCATTATAACCCATATTCTTCTGTCTGTTGTTCATAGCTGCCACTTCCACGATTATGGCAAGATTTCGACCCGGCCTTACAGGAATGGTGAGGCATGGAACATTGATTCCCAGTATGTCCGTATACTCGTCAACCAGGCCCAGCCGGTCATAGTTTTTCTTTTGATCCCAAAACTCAAGCTGTATAACAAGATTTATGTTTTCAGTAACCTTTACCGAACCCACACCATAAAGGTTCTTGACATCAAGTATTCCAACTCCTCTTATTTCAATAAAGTGTCTTATAATGTCGGGAGCAGTTCCAAACAATGTCTTGTCGGATACCTTTCTGATTTCCACCACATCATCTGCCACAAGCCTGTGACCTCTCTTCACCAGCTCCAAAGCAGTCTCACTCTTACCCACACCGCTTTCTCCCAGTATCAGGATACCTTCTCCATATACCTCAACAAGTACTCCGTGTTTTGTTACCCTTGGAGCAAGCTCAACATTAAGGTAGCTGATTAACGCACTTAATATTCTTGATGTAACATCTTTCGTCCTTAAAATCGGAATACCGTATTTTTGAGCTACCTCCAGCATTTCAGGAAAAATTTCAAGCCCTCTTGCCACCACCATACATGGAAAACCACACTTAAAAAACTCATCAAGACGGGAGTATCTTTCCTTAGGTGTCAAGCCTGCAAGATAGCTGGTCTCAACCTTACCAATCATCTGTATTCTGTCGGTTCCGAAATACTCAAGATATCCAACCAGTTGCAAACCGGGTCTATTCACATCTGTAGACGTTACCAGAATATCTTCCAACCTGTTCTCATCATTTGTAACGAGCTCCAGCGAAAAATCTTCCTTTATTTTTTTTAATGTTACCGAAAACACAATTTCTCCCCCTTACACAAAATATTTTATACCTTTCCGATTAACCTTTACATAATATCACCAAAAGACACTGATACCTAAAATTCATCCATAATTTATTATATTATATCATAGCAATAAAAAAACATAGGTTTAACACACAAAAATAGGATGGCAAATTATTCACCATCCTCTTTAAAGCTTACTATTAAATACCTTTCACAGATTAAAATTTTACTCCGCTTAATGTATCACATACTCACTATCGCTGTTAAATGGAAGAGTATCAATCATTCTGAATATATATCTTTTAAATACTACCACATCGGTTGAATTCACATTCCCATCTGCATTTACGTCTGCTCTATCATCATATATTCTCTCAAGAATACATCTTTTAATTAAACTAAAATCTGTTGAGTTAACTTTACCGTCATCATTCAGATCACCGTAGCATATGCGTACATTTTGGGCTACTTCAAACTTGTATAATTGCTTATAATTGTTTGCAAAGAACACAAAATAATATACTCCCGGTTTAAGTTTACCCAAATTGTAACTAAGAACTTTCTCGGTTATTACTTGAAGAGCAGGCCCTGTCCACTCCTCAACAATAGCTCCTCCTAAAAACGGAGATTTCTCCGAGCCGTCAGGAGGATCTATTTCCGGAATCGACACGGTGTCATCATAACTTACTCTAAAGCCTGAATGGGGAAGAGTAAGCTTGACATTAACTACATACTCTCCATTTTTGTTCGGTTCTGCAGAAATTGATACATTTTTGTCATTTAGACCATCGTAGATTATATACTTATCTTCGGGTACTTCAAATTTGAATAATTGTTTATAGTCGTTGGCAAAGAACTCAAAATAATATATTCCAGGTTTAAGCTTACCCACATTATACCTAAGAACCTTCTCGGTTATTACTCGTGGTGCAGGCCCTGTCCACTCCTTGACAGTAGCCCCTCCCAGAAACGGAAATTTCTCCGAACCGTCAGGAGGAACTATCGGATAGATTTCATGATAATCTACCATAAAACATGGATGGGGAAGAGTGAGCTTGACACTAACTATATACTCTCCATTCCTGTTCGGTTCTGCGGAAATTGATACTTGATCATCTTTGAGAATCCAATCCACATAATCTTCAGTAACTTCAAACTCACATGTCTTACTAAAGTTGTAGCTTCTAAAGGTAAAAAGGTAAACACCCCTATCGAGCTTACCCAAATGGTATGTTAGAGTTTTCTCAGTCATAACTGTTAGAGAACCGCCTGTCCATGCCTCGATATCAGCCTGACCTATAATAGATACTTTCTTTGTACCGTCCGGTAAAAGGCCTGTCACAACTTCTACAGCATCCTCATAGTTAACTCTGTAACCGGAGCTTGGGAACATAATCTTTACAGTAGCAACATACTCTCCTGTGTCATCCGGTTTTACAGAAATCGAGACATCTTCACTTCTAGGTGCAAACTTTATCCAAGTTTCTTCCGATGCCTCAGCCGATACTACCGTTGGTAAAAGAGCAGTCATAAGCAAGAAAACGACGAGAAGAAATGAAATTTTTCCTTTTGACATTTTCCAAACCCCCTTAAAAATAATTTAAAAAAATTAATATTTTGCTAAAAATGTGGAAATGTTAAGAGCAAATACAACCACAATTTATACAATAAAGAGAGTTTGACAATATCAAAAGAAATATTGCGTTTATACATATATGATCGGCAAAAATAATTACACATAATTATTTTACCATTATCAGTACAAGATTTCAACATCTTCTGTCTCATAAAGCTTTCCAGCCAGATACTTGTAATATACAGGATAATCAGTTGAATTAAAAATCTCCAAGGCCTGCCGATATGCCCTTTCACAATCTTCAGTCCACTTTCCGTCTTTCTCCTCTTGTGCCAACATTAAATACGTATTTCCAAGCTCGGTATTTGTTTTAGCATAGTCCAATGGATAAGTTTTTATAGTAAAAAACTTCAAAGCCTCATTATATTCTGCCAAAGCGAATTTCAAATTATCCTCATTTTCGTCCATCCGGTACATCTTGTTGTAGACATCGCCCATACTTCTGTGGACTCTGGCGTAGTTCAACGGATGGATTTCCGGAATCCAGACCTCTAATGCTTCTTCATAGGCCGCTTTAGACTTCTTAATATATGTATCCTCGCTCTCCGAAAGCAATAGATAAACATTTCCTAAATTATACTGAATATAGGCATAAAAAGAAGGATTAGCTTCCAAGGCATATGCATCAAGAGCCTTTATGAATAGATCAGCAGCTTGTAATAAGCAGGAATGGGCCGAATTTTTCATTTTAAGTTCCCTGTATACCAAACCAAGATTATACTGAATCAACCGCTGTCGGGCGAATATCCGTTAGAAGAACAATAATCCCAAGCCTCATTATATAAGTCTACAGCCCGTACCAAATAACCTCTGTCACCACTAATCTCATATAAAATTCTACAGGCATTTCCGAAATTGAGTAGAAAAGAGCCATAATTCTCTTTGATGTTTCGGGTTTTGAAAAACTGATAGGCCTTTTCATACATATCTTTGGCAAGAAGCAGGTTCATTTTAACATCTTTTTTCTCTGCAAGCAGGCTGTACGCATTGCCCAAATTGCTCAACACATGAACATATATTTCCGGGAAATCATCAGCAGAAAGATTACCAAGTATTTCCTTATACTTTATAACGGCACTTTCTGCTCTGTTTCTTGCAAGAAGACCGTCTGCATAACTCACCATATCGTAAACGGTAAAAATACTATAGGGTTCGAATATGTTTACAATAATTCCATTTCCGGCAATAACAATATTTTTTTCGCCTTTTACCGATATTTTTTCATCATCATAACCCGTTGTAATTATAAGGTTACTGCTTCCGTCCCAGCTTATTTGGGTCCCAAATTGCCGGGCAATAAAACTTCCGGGTAAATAAGCAGCTCCGTCTAAAATCACCAATGGGTTATCCAAAATTACATATTCGCCGTCAATAAAAACCGTTCCATTGCCTGAATTGAAAACTAAATTCCTCATTCCGTTTTTACATATAATATCTTTTGTAACCGGGTTCCACTCAATTATCCATCCAAGTGCTTCAAGAATGGGTCTTAACTGAATATAAACAACATTATTAATTATGACTTGACGAACTTCCGATATCCTTCCGTTATCACTCAGATTCAACGTTATTTTTCGGGTTTTGTCACTACTTTCAGCAAAAGACTTCACATTAGTAATTTCTGAAAAAGCCGTTACCAGTATTACTGCAATAGAGAACAATACCAGAGTTTTTCTCTTCATAAATAAATCCTCCCAGTTTTTACAACCGTTCTAATTAATCCCCGATATGTATATAAATATTGCTTCCTTGCCCCAATATATTGTTATCTCCTTCAATAACGACACTATTATTTATTGTTGCATTGTCAGAAGTATTGGTTACTTTATCTGCAGTTGAATCGGTTGCTTCACCGGCAGTTGCCGTTGTGCTTGCTGTTGGATAACTTGCTGCATCAGTTTGAGCATCACTTTTTGTATCAATTTCCGCTTCGATATTTGGTTTAGCTAAATCCCCATTGCTTTCAGCTCTACCATGTTCAACGCCGGCATCAACTTCAGCTTTATCAGACATTTCTTCAAACTTATCTTCATATATGTTTGCTTGAGCCGAAGTGTCCGGTAAATTGTTAGGGTTGCCGGAATCGGTACTTGATATGTTCTGCAAAACCTCAGAAGGATTTTTCGAAGATACGGCAGCTTTTGCGTTTTGATTGCCGCTTGCAGCCTGAGCAGCCATAAAACCGGTAATAACAATAATTATAATTGTACCCAGTATACTTTTAGATTTAAGCTGCTTTCTAAGATTTCCCACTCTGCTTTTTATGTTCTCACTGATATTATTCTTATAGTTCACCACGCCATTTAATGTTCCTTTTGAACCATTCTCTCCACTTTTTGATAAAACCAGGTTAAACTCCACCACCCCGGAGTAATTGCCCTCCACAAAATTGTGAAATGCTGTAATCGGCTCGGAAACGGATGCCTTATCAAATTCGTCCTCATCTGAAGGCTGAACGATTAAGTTTTTTTGTTTGGAAATTCTTCCAAGAGAGGATGACGACACATTTAAAACTTCTATCAAAAACTCCTTAAATTCTACGATATGCAGCAATGACTCCTTAATCTCATTATTCAAAGAAGAGTTGTAAATTAAAATCTCAATCTCATTTCTGATCATCTTGCGCTGCGTTGCTGTAGATTCTCCATACGTAAAGTCGACGATCTTCATTAAATCTTCGCTCTTGGGTTTTGCCCTGTTATTCTTCCATTTCGAGATAATGGAAGAGTCCTTTATAAGGTAACAGTCGGCAAGAATATTTGCATTCTTGTTGGTGATTCTGAATATAATATCCAGAATATCCCTAATACTTAAAAAAGCTTTATCCATTTTTACCTCCCCTAAACCCTTAATCTTTTGTTAATTGAATACCCGTCACATCCTTATGCTTGTGATATTATGTATGTATTGCCTTTTGTATCTTATTCTTTTGAATCTTGGAAATATTATTTTTCATTATATATAATACTTTTCTTTTCTGTTATCTCCTTGTAGAACTGCGGATTCTTTTCCATTGTATATACCTTAAGAGCCTTGTCATAGCTTTCTCTAGCCAATCTTAAGTTCTCATTTCTGTCTCTTATACTTCCAAGGTTCATGTATATGTCTCCCATGATATGCCATGCCCTTGCATAGCCTAAAGGATAAGCATCAACAGTATAAATTTCCATAGCTTCTTTACAGGACAGTAAAGCCTCCCCAATATATTTTTCCCTGTCCTTTATATGGGCAAGTCTGTTTAAGGCTTCACTCCTGCTGCAATAAATGCTTGCATATATTTCAGGAAAACGCTCTCCTCTCAGTTTAAAAATATTCAATGCCTCATCATAGATATCCAGTGCCTTTTGAAGATTCTCTTCGCTGTCTTTCACCTCAGCCAATTTACAGTAAATATCTCCTTTGATTCTTAAAATCTCAACACGGGTTTTACCGTCATTAACTCCAAAAATCTTTAGACTTTCATCAGAGGCATTCAATGCTTTGACAAGGTTTTCTTCCTTTTCTTCAAAATCCGAAAGAATTAAATGAATCTGTGCCAACACAAAATTTGCATTCCCATAGGCTGTAGCATTATTTTTCGTGTCTTCTATTTCTAAAGCCTTATTACAGGCTTCCAAGGCCTTTTTGATATTTTCCTTTCTGTCCTTTGCCCAAGCCATATGGACATAACTTTTCGCCATCCTAAGATATAGCCATGACGTTCTTAGATTTATTCCCTGTTCAATGGAATAATCCAGGGCTTTTTGGTAATATCTTATGGACTCCAGACTGTTTTCGACTGTATTTTCTATGGTCGACAGATACTCGTATGCATCCCCCATATATATAAGAGTATCCGAATAATAATAAGGGAAGCTCTCCTCGGTATATACCTTGAAGGCATTTTCATAAGCTCTGATAGCCCTATATATGTTTTCCTTTGAATTCTCAACATAGGATAATTGAATGTATGAACTCCCAAGGCTTTGCAAAATTGAAGCAAAGTAAACCGGATAACTTTCGAGGGTGTAAAAATTCAAAGCCTCGTTATATCTCTCTATGGACTTAAGAGTATTTCCTTTGAGATCGTCATAATTGGACAACTTCTTATAGGCCAGAGCCATGTGGGTACACGCCTCGGCATAATAAAACGGATATCTGTCTGCGGTGAAAACCTTTAATGCTTCCTCAAAATGTCTTATGGCCTCCCGGCAGTTCTCCTCACTGTCTTTAAAATCAGACAAGTAAGTATATACTCGCCCTTTGTTTATATGAGCTATACCGTAATAGTACGGATAATCACCTGCGGTATATACTTTTAATGCATTGTTTAAAGCTTCAAGTCCTCTGTATAGGTTTTTCTCCCTATCTTCGTTGTATGGAGACACTAAATATACAAAACCCAGATTGTTTTGATTTGCAGCATAAAGTAAAGGGTATTTATCCATTGTATAAATCTTCAATGCCTCTTCTATCGTACTTACAGTTTTATTCAGATTCTCCTTTGTAGGTTTTACCATGAAGTTTTGAATGTATAAGATTCCAAGGTTACTCAGTGTTTTCGCGTAACCTAACGGATCCTCGTCTTTCGAAACGTATTTAAGACAGGCATTATATGCATCAATTCCTTTCTCTAAATCATCATTCTCTCCTCTCATTCTGAAATGATATGTATAGGCCAGAGCCTGATTGATTTTAACTTTTGCAAATTCCTTTGGATAATCCTCTTCCCGGTATATGCTCAAGGCCTCTTCATAAGACCTAAAGGCTTTTT
The DNA here is from genome assembly GCF_000521465.1 of Acetivibrio straminisolvens JCM 21531. Lineage (GTDB taxonomy): Bacteria > Bacillota > Clostridia > Acetivibrionales > Acetivibrionaceae > Hungateiclostridium > Hungateiclostridium straminisolvens. The sequence continues at coordinate 11,107 of NZ_BAVR01000014.1, read as the reverse complement.
CAATATTTTCCTCCATTTGCTCAGTCTGCGCCAAGCATATAAAAGCCACTCCCTTTGAATGACAAATCCCTGCGTAATGATAGGGGTAATCCTCCTTATTAATGAACTTTAAGGCTTCATCATATTCCGCAAGGGATTTCAAAGAATTGTTTTTCATATCCCGTATCATGGAAAGATTCATATAGCATCTCCCAGCCTATATGGGCATAAGCATCAATAGAAGGATATTGCTCTTTAGGAATCTTTTTAAGAACTTCTTCAAATATCAGAATTGCTTTACCGATATTCTCCTCTTTGTCCAATATCTTTGAAAGTTCAAGATAGGTACTTCCGAGATTAATCATAACATGTCCGTATTCTTCGGGATTTTCAGTACTGGAATGTGTTTTAGCACTTCCTCATATTTATCGACAGCCCGGACAAGATTATTGTCAAGATACAATCTGTCTGCCTCGGCAATAATCTCATTTACCTTCTCTATTCTATATCTTCTGGTTATGTTTACAATTATATTCTCTCCTACTGCAACAATATTTTCACTTCCCGAAACAGATATATCCGCATTTTCCTCGTCCCAAAAATAAACTGTAGATTCATCTTCATGCCACTGAACCTTCACGTCCAGAGTCTGTTCAATTATTCTTGGCGGTGTAAAAATTCTTCCTTCAATTATGGGAAAAGGAGAATCCAATACTTCACTTCTGCCGTCAAATCGAATTTCACCTTTGTCAACATCAAACAATACTTCTTTGCCGTCTTTGGTACACAAAGCAGTTCTGTCGGTACCGTTCCAGATAACTTTATATCCGAAAAACTCAAAAAGCTCTCTTACCGGAATTAGCAGCTTGTCATCTGCAATACGGGGATATATGTTAAATCTGACGTCCACATCGTTTATTTTTACTTTCATGCCGTTTGAACTTGCCAGTCCTGTTGAGTATATTGCTGTCAAAATTATTAAAACAACAAATACTTTTATCTTTCTGACTGTCATCCCCTACTCCCCCTACATATTTTTTCCGTATCGTTTTCTTTTTTATTATTTTATCACTTACCTGTAATAAAAAAAGAAAAACCATGTAATATTCCATTATTTAATGCAGAATACTCATGATTTTTATTCAAAATATATAACTATATGCTTTTAATAGATATTATAAACATATCATACAAACTGATATATATGTACTTTAATCCTCTCACAAAACAGACAAATCGAAATCAAAATCCATATCTTCTTTATCTTCTTTTGAAATTTTGCTCTCATTATTAATAAACTCCATCATCGCCCTAACCGCATCGCTTTCATCAAGACTGTGAGACACCTCATCAAGCCATATCTGCGGTGCAGGTTTTGATGCTTTGTATTCCGTCTTTTGCTTTTCACATTCAATGCTTATCATTCTAATAAGCTCCGTATCAAGACAATTGCTCTTATTGCATGCGTTTATCAGCAATTCTTTGAATTCCTCAGGCAAAATCTTGCTCTTGGTACTGTCCAACAAGTTGTTGTCTTTTAGGAGGCTCACTATAATATCGGGATTGTGTGTCTTTTTAAGTATAGTTGAAACTGTTCCTCTATATGTGCTAAACAGATAATTTAACAGCCTTATTTTTCTATCTATCTCCCCTACAGTCTCAAGGGACATATTCTTAGGATTAAACACCCTAAGATCAGCAGAGCTCTCCTTTTTATTAATATAGTTTTCTTTTATATACTCAATATAGTCTCTGAAGCTACGAACTCCCATTTCAATATCATACTTTTCAGGGTATAAAAATATCAACGAACCGGGATCCGTGGAAAAATTGAAATATTCCTGTTCAACAAAATCGGAAAACCTTATGGCCAGTTTCATTATATACTTAAGAGTATTTTCTATGGTTTGCTCCGTATCCTTTACAAGGAAATATCCGTAATAAAGCTGTATTTTAATGTTCTTTTTTGCTCTTATATACTCCAAACATTCTTCCAGTTCCTCATTGGAATAGTAAAGGCGGACATCCTTGTTTATTCTCCTAAGCTCTTCATCCCCAGTTTCCGGCGATATTTCCATCATAACTTGTCTGCAGCATTCCGAAAAGGCATCCACAAGCTCTTTTGAAGGAAGTCTCCAGGAGCCGTAAATAAAGTTTATGTCAAGTCCTTCCTGCTTTATCCTTTTTAAAAGCTCAATATACCATTCTTCACTTCCTTCAAACTCAAAACATGTATACATTGTGGTAAAACCCTTAGATACAGCATCTTTTACAGTTTTTAGAACCGAATCTACGGACCTTATTGCAACAGAATTTCTATTGTTCATCCTTCTTTGGGCTTCACAGTTGCCTCCGCAAAACAGACAAGCATACTGGCAACCCCTTCCTACGCAAAGGAAAAACAACGGACCTGAGTTTATCTCGTCAAACCTTGTCCAGAATTTGCAGAGCATTTGGTATTGCTTCCAATCCTTTAGAAGATCCAGTGCTGCAAAATTCATGTTGTCAATTATATCCCGTGTTCCGATATACGAAAATTCATTGGATTTTACATTGCCTTCCGGGTCTTTCCAAACCAGGTTTTGAACCTTTTTAAGAAGTTTCCAAAGAAGTCCGAAATTAGGAGTTGGGAAAGCTTTGTTTTCATAAAGGGCGTTACACAGCTCCACTATGGGCACCTCTCCATCCCCTCTTATAACAGCATTTACCTGCGGGTATTCCCGCACTATTTCCTCCGCAAAGAGGCTGGCTGTGTATCCCCCGAGGAATACAAATATATCGGGATTCACTTTTTTTATATATTCGGCAGTTTCTATTACTGCAAGGCTTTGATTGGCCCAGTGGCAATCAAAGCCCACAGCATCCACATTGCTAAAATCGATTGTGTCAAGTATTCCATTCCTGTCAATAAGGTCTGAATGGATTATCTCTACATCAAATCCATTTTTCTTTAGCTCATATCCTAATGCACAGAAACCTATAGGCATGAAAAACACGTTTTTCTGGGCATTATCCGCAGGGTTTGCGATATTTTTATTGCCGCAATGAATAAGTTTTACACACAATTTATTATCCGATCGCATTATATACCTCCCGCAGATTATCGCATATTTCTGTGAGAACCTGCTTTTCCATAACTTTTACCTGCTTTAAAATATTAGATATTTCATCAATGACCTCTTTGTCCGGTAACAGGTTATAGCCTTCACCGCTTCCGATGGTATGCTTTAACATAAGACGTCTTGCCGAATCAACCGTATCCATTACATTGCGATACTCTTCTACGAGTTCTTTAAATCTCAGAGGCATGTCAAACCTCGACGAAATAAACTCCAATCTTTTATGTATAGACTTCTTGTGCTCATACATAAGATGAAGCGCTCTATAATCGACAGTTACAACGCCTTTTTTAAGATTCTCAAGGTGACGGATTACTTCGTCATAAACATCCATGCCGAATTTCAGTTGTTCTTTGCCCAAAAAATATTGGTCAAATCTCTGGGCATAAATTACCTGAAGGTCCTCTTTGGAGTCTACATAATCCTGCAACCTATTGGTAAACTTCTCAAGGCTGAAGGGATATTCCTGTATAAAGTCCCTAAGCCTCAAAAGTTCGATGGCATTGGTTTCAGCCCAAGGCGCCGAATCCTTGTAATACATCTTTCCACTTTCAAAAGCCTCCCGGTACATATCATAGTCAAAGGTCATTTTTGCAAACATTTGCTCCGCATTAAATCCGATTGCCTTAAGCTCCCTCTTCGAATTGTCATAACCGTAAATAAGGGAGTGGTGAACATAATGCTTGGTTTTATAGGCTTTTTTTGCCGGAAGATAATACTCGTCAACATTTACTATGACATAGTAACCCAGATTTATCTTATCAATTATATAGTCTACAATGTCCTTTACATCCTTTAACAATTCATAACCCATGTAGACCTCTTGAATCACCTCATTGTACGGCGCTCGAAGCTCAAGAAAATCCATGATCAGCATGCCGCTTGACTGCATCTCGGTATAAAGCTTGACATAATGTTCATAGTACCAAGGATGAATCCTTTCATCCGCCAATATGATACATATCGCCAGAGAGTGGCACAAATAGGTGACTATATCGTTGTGAAGTACTACTTTAAGCTCCTTTGCATCTGGCCGGTTTATCTGATAAAGAGCCGGATTTTTTACTCGAATGGCATTTGCAAGCTTCTTTTCGGCGTACTCCACCAATTCAACAAGGGTCTTTTCAAAGCATTGTGCCGTTTTTTGCACTGCCTCTTCATCCACATACTTTTCGTTGTATCCGATAAGGAACTGAAGCTTCCCATCTACAGTCATGCCGGTTACGTCTATCAGATAACCATGCCTGTTATTTTCATGGATACTCCTTCCGAAATCTTCAGTTGAGCTTTCAAAAGACTGTCCTTTTCGCCGGGATTATCGAATTGTCCCAAATAGTTGAAAGAAATTTCAGGCTCTAAAACTTTTAATTTCTCATTTTTGCTTATATATCTGGCAACACCGAAATTAATACCTTTCGATGAAATCTTGCCAAGATTTTGCTTTACCTGGGCAATGGTATCCTCTATTCCATTCTTTCTTTCAAGACATACCGGATACATGGCAGTAAACCATCCCACAGTTCTTGATAGATTTACACCCTCAATTATTTCCTCCCTGCCGTAGCTCTCCAGCATAAGTAGCACATTATCAAGACCAAAACCTTCTCCCAAAGAAAGGGTAAGGGCTGACAGCAAAATGTCATTAATCTCTGTGCCGTAAGCTTTATTGGTTTCAGTTAAAAGCTTTTTGGTATTCTCTTTAGACAATGTGAAGTTAATCTTTTTATGGTCTTTCAAATAATTATCATCCACTCTTCTGTTGGCAACAGATTTTATTTTGGTACTGTCAATGCTTTCCCAATATTCTATGTCTACAGGTCCGTTAGCAGCATAATCGTAAAGCTTTTCACTCCACTCTTTAAAGGAAGTGGTTTTCAAAGGCAGAGACTCTTCCATTTTGGACCTGTACAGTCTTTCTATATCTTCTATGAGGATTCTCCATGAAACTCCGTCTATCACAAGATGGTGCACAGGGATTAAAAGCCTTTTGCCGTTTTCACCTAAATCAAACACATATGCACGGATAAGAAGGTCCTTCTCCAGATCAAGACTTTCCTGTATTTTTACGCTCAATTCTTTTATCTTCTGCTTTTGAACCTCATAATCATATGACAACAGATCAATAACCTCAAGTCTGAAATCTGTCTCACTTACCTTTCTGTTATACTGCACCACCTCTTCACCCTTAAAACTATATCCCATCCTCAGGGCGTCGTGGTGTTCGATTACCTTTTTAAACACATCTTCCAAAAGCTTTAAATCCACATTTTTATCCAATGCAAAGAGATTTGTCTGGTTCCAGTAGTGGGCGTAGCCCCGTTCTTCTTCGAAAAACCATTTCTGCACAGGAGTAAGCGGTACTTCTCCCTCAACCTCTGTCTGGGATGCTGTTTCCTTCTTCTTTGAATAATCCACGTTTTCTACAATTTCCATTATGGTTTTATATTTAAGCACATCCGATACGGAAATATTAATCCCCTGCTGCTCAGCCGCAGATGTTACCTGTATCGCTTTTATGGAATCGCCCCCAAGGTCAAAGAAATCATCCCTTATTCCTATCCTTTCAACACCAAGTACTTCTTTATAGATTTCCACAAGCTTTCTTTCAACGTCATTTCTTGGTGCCTCATATTCCGTTCCGGTGTTTACATTCTCCTGAGGCTTCGGCAATGCTTTCCTGTCCAGCTTTCCGTTGTCCGTAACAGGCATATGGGAAAGACGTACAAAGTATGAAGGTATCATATAGGACGGCAGCTCCTTAAGAAGGTATTCCCTAAGCTCGGACACCGTAAGCTCCCTGTCTGAAACATAATAGGCACATATATAATTGTCGCCATCATCTTTTCTCACCACGACTACTGCATCCTTAACGGCTTCGTACTTTATAAGGTGGCTTTCAATTTCCCCAAGCTCTATCCTGTAGCCCCGAATCTTTACCTGGAAGTCCTTTCTTCCCATGAACTCCATATTGCCGTCCTCAAACCATCTTGCAGTGTCTCCGGTTTTATACATGCGTCCGTCCACACTCTTATTAAAGGGATCGGGAATAAATTTTTCTTTCGTCAACTTTTCATCATTGATATATCCTGTGGCAAGGCATTCTCCGCCAATGTACAAATCCCCAATAACCCCGATAGGACAAGGATTTAGATTGGAATCAAGAATATAATAAAATGCATTCTGAATGGGTTTACCATAAGGTATGCTTGCCCACAACGGATCCACTTCCCCTATGGGGTAATAATTTGACCACACCGTTGCCTCCGTTGCCCCTCCAAGGCTTATAACCTCCGCTCTGGGGAAAACTTCCCTTATTTTGTCCGGCAATGTCACAGGTATCCAGTCGCCGCTTAAGAACACCAACCTCAAGGAAGCAAATCGGCCTTTTTCTGCATTAAAATACGGTACAAGCTGATTTAGCGCCGCAGGCGCAGAATCCCAGAAAGTTATAGGCTCATTATGGAGAATATCCAAAAGGGCTTCGGGATTTCTCAATTCACTTCTTGATGCCACACGTATTGAGCCTCCCGATGCCAAAATTCCAAAAATGTCATACACCGACAAGTCAAAACACAAAGAGGTTACGAAAAGCAGCCTGTCTTTAGAATCAATTCTAAAGGTACGATTAACCCACTCAATAAGGTTTATAACCGGTCTGTGGGACACGGCAACACCCTTGGGCACTCCTGTGGAACCGGAAGTATATATGACATAGGCCAGCTCTTTTGAATCTATCTCTATGTCAAGATTCTCTCCGGAGTACTTGGAAATGTGCCAAAGAGTCCAGTCATTTCTTCTCTTGGATAGCCTGGATAAATACTCTTCTTTTTCCGCATGACCTTTTTCAATCAAAACATCATAGCGGTACGCAAGTTCGTTATCAAATTCATCCTCTCTATGCTGTACCTTTACTTCTTCAATTTCCGGTATTTTATTTTCCAATTCACAGAAGAACTGTTTATCAATATAAAGCTCTCCATCAACGTCGGTTTTGGTTCTTATTTCCTTGTTATCCCTGTTTTTGCTCCGAAACTCCTCCAGCGACCTTCTAAATTCCTCTTTTCTTTCCGCATCCATAACATCCGCCACAAAAAGAGTTCCACCCGGTCTAAGCAGCTTCAACGCCTTTTCTATTGTCCTTTCGAGATATACATATCCCGGAAAGAACTGAACGGTGCTGGCAATAATTACAACATCATAGGAATCCTGGCATAAAGCATCCACTTCATGGGCAAATCCCTTTAAAATCCTGATGTTGCCGATATTCATTGAAGCTATGCGCTCTTTGTTTTTCTCCAAGGTTGCCTCGGAAGGGTCAATGCCGGTATACTCTTTTACCAAAGGAGCGACAGAAAACATTACGGTTCCTGAGCCGCAGCCTATTTCCAAAACTTTTTTCTCTTTGTCAAGCAAAGGACTTATAAGCGAAATTACCCTATTCTTGTATTGATCAACTTCTTCTTTTGAAAAAGGTTTTCCCGTATAGCTGCTTATAAATCCTCCGGCTGTTACGTCATCTACAGATTCATCGGAAATATGATCCCAGAATTCCGAAACTACCTTTTGGTCAATTTGCTCCATGGGAATCTCTTCATCCTCTACATCCATACACACAACATCAGTAAGACATGGAAGGCTCCACTGCATTTCCCTTACCATGTTTAGAAATGTACTCTGGGTAACAATGCAATTAATGTTGAGATCCGCAAGAATTTTCTGAATACGCATCTTGGGGAACGAAGGCTCAAAAGGTACATAAGCTCCTCCCGCCTTAATTATTCCCATTACTGCCGTTATCATTTCCATAGAGCGCTCCATCAAGACGGCTGTAAACGTCCCCGTTTTTACCCCTCTGTCTCTTAGCAATGATGCAAGCTTGTTGGACCTTGAATTCAACTCTCTATATGTAATTTCCCTGTTTCCGAATATTACTGCCGTATTGTCCGGAGTTTTCTCAACCTGTTCCTCAAACATTTTATGAATTGTCTTTCTGTCACTGTACGCTTTTCGGGTGTCGTTGAAATCATACAGAATTCTTTTTCTTTCCTCATCGCAAAGAATCTCCATTTGTGAAATCACACTATCGGGACTTAAAGCTAAATTAGCAGCAATATTGACAAGGTGGACCATTGTCTGAGCGGCAAACTGCTCCCTAAACAAATCCTCTCTATAACTTAGTTCAAGCCTTATCGATTCTTGCTCTGAGGAAAAGCAAAACAGCATATCGTATTCTCTTTCTTCCACACAAGCCTTATCCTGTATTCCTTCCAGCATTACTACCGTTTTGAACAAAGGAGAAATATCATTAGGGTCATAGTGCAAAAGCTCCTCTATAATCTCCATCGGAAGGTTTTTATTTTCGTCTGAGTATTTTACGGCATCCTTGACATCCATCAGCAATTCCTTGAAAGTCTCTTGATTTTTTATATGAACCCTCAAAGGAAGAATGTTTCGGGTTTCTACATTCTCACTCCCCTGCTGCTTAAATTCCGGCATTCCTACAATTATATCTTCAATTCCCGTATATCTGTAAATTAGGCAGTTTACACAGGACAACAGTATCATATACAGTGCATAAGGTGAATTTCCGCTCATGGAAATAAACTTTTTGGAAGTCTCATGAGGAAATTCAATGCTCTTTAGAGCTTTTTTAGGCTGCTCACTTTTAGTCCGGGCAAAGCTCAGGGGCAAACCTGACGATACCGCTTCCCCTTGAAGCCTTTCTGTCCAATATTTCCTTTCCGTCTCAAACTCCCCTGCGGACATTAAAATATTTTTAGAATACCTGTCAATTTTCATCACCATACCCCCCAAATTTCTAATTAGCGTAAACAAGTCATATACCGTCAAGCGATACTATGTTAGAAATTGAACTGTATATCCTCTACCAAGACTTTGTCTCTTCTAACATACCTTCCCTCCAGTTCAATATCCTTAAGTCTTATGTTTTCATCTGCAACAATGCTTTTAAGAATCTTCAAATAGTCTTCTCCCAGCCTTTGGGCTGTCTTCTTTTCAAAAAGTGCAGTGCAGTATTCCAAAATGAATTCTATATCTTCGTTTGCCTCAGCACACCACAGTGTCAAATCAAATTTTGCCACCGTATTTTCAAAGGGATAGCGCTTAAATTTAAGTTCCTCTGTCTCTATCTCCTCTATATCCAGATTCTGCAAGGTAAAGGATGCATCGAACAATGGGTTTCTGCTCATGTCCCTTCTTGCCCCCAATGCCTCTACCAGTTCTTCATATTGGTAGTCCTGGTTTTCATAAGCCATAAGGCAGTCTTCTTTTACCTCATTCAAAAATTCTGCAAAAGTCTTGCTTCCCACCGGAAAACTCCTTATTGCAATCATGTTTACAAACATTCCCATAATATTTTCCAAATCTGCGTGAGGTCTTCCGGCTATGGGCGAACCCACTATCAAATCTTCCTGGCCCGAATATCTGGAAAGAAGAACCTTATATGCGGTAAGAAGCACCATATAGAGGGTCGTGCCAGTCCTTCCGGAAAGCTCCTTTAACTTCGATGTCAACTCACTTCCTGCCCAAAAGCTTATATTGCTTCCGCTAAAGGTTTTGATACCGGGTCTTTCAAAATCAGTGGGCATGTTGAGCACCGGAATATTTCCTTCAAACTTTTTCTTCCAATAATTTTCCTGTTTTTTAATCTCTTCGGACTCAAACAATCTGTTCTGCCAAGCTGCAAAATCCTTATATTGCAATCTTAGAGGCTTAAGTTCTTTTCCCTCATACAAGCTGACAAATTCATCTATCATAATTTTTCTTGATACCCCGTCGGATATGATATGATGCATATCATACATTAAAATATGCCTGTCCTCCTTGCTTTCATCATTCTCGGGTAGTTTTACAAGCTTGACTCTCAAAAGCGGGGCAACTCCAAGGTCAAACGGCCGAACAAACTCTTTTATCATTGATTCTATGCTTCTCTCGTCCGCTTCTTCGTACTCTATATGAAGCTTTACATTTTCATGGACAACCTGAACCGGTTTTTCATTTTGAAACTCAAAGGTTGTTCGCAGTGATTCATGCCGTCTTACCAATTCATTAAAGGCCTCTTCAAAACGTTCCCTAGAGAGGTTTCCATATATCTGAACCACCCCCGGCAGATTATATGCAATGCCGGTTCCCTCAAGCCTGCTTAACACAAACATCCTTCTTTGGGCAGAGGATATTTCATAGTACTTATCCTTTTTCACTGGTTCTATTGAAGAATAAATACTGTTTTTCGAATCCCTTATGTATTTTGCAATGCCCTTTATGGTAGGAGATGCGAATATTTCTCTTAGGGGCATCTTTACATTAAATTCCTTGTAAATTCTGTTTGCCAAAACCGTAGCCTTCAGCGAGTGGCCTCCCAGTTCAAAGAAATTGTCGTTAACTCCTACTTCTTGCAGATTCAATATATCTTTCCAAATCCCCGCAAGCTTCTCTTCTATTGGGTCTGAGGGAGCTTCATAATTTCGTCCTTTTACCGGGTTTGGCTCCGGAAGTGACCTTACGTCAACCTTGCCATTCGAGTTAAGAGGCATTTTTTCAATCATTACGAAGTAGGATGGTATCATGTAATGGGGAAGACGTTCTGACAAAAACTCCCTAAGCTCCTTTTCCTCCACCGTTTCATCGCACACAATATACGCCAGGATATATTTATCCCTGTTTTCGTCCTCCTTTGCCATGACAAAGGCTTCTTTAACTTTTTCAAATTTTAAGAGCTGAGCTTCTATTTCCCCGGGTTCAATCCTGTAACCCCGGATTTTTATCTGATTGTCGGACCTTCCATAAAACACTATGCTTCCATCGGGCAGATATTTTCCCATATCTCCCGTCCTGTACATACGGCCGGGAATTTGCCCATATCTTTCGCAAAAGGATTGAAAATAAATTTTTCACCTATCAAAGAAGGATTGTTCAAGTATCCTCTTGCCAGACCTTCACCGGATATATATATTTCACCCCTCACCTACGGGTACAGGTATTAAACTTTT
>NZ_BAVR01000015.1 GCF_000521465.1 Acetivibrio straminisolvens JCM 21531 | reverse complement strand
CCTCAATAAAATAATTAATCTTTGAGCAATATTTTTCCCCTGCTTTAAAAAACCCAAAATCCGATACCTCTCCCATCAGGTACCGATTTTAGATGCATTTCATTTTTTAGTTAAGCAATCTTATAGATATCAAGGGTTTCATGAATGCGCTCAAATATCAGTCCTGCCACAAACCATGCAGGAGCATAATCAATTCTTACGAGATTATCCACTGCAAACGGCCCGGTATAAAACCAGGGGGCAGCTCCAAAAATATTAGTCAACAGAAGACCGCTTGCGTATTCTATTCCCCAAATTATTACCACCCAGATAAGACCTCTGATTTGCCACCTCCATTGTTTTATAATATCGTGAATAGGTTCTAGAAAAACGGCACATCCATATATAAAGAACATCCAGATACTTGTATATCCCTGCAGTTTCAAATCTCCCGTCAAAAATGAGTGTAGTCCGGTCCAGATAATTTCCATGCTCCATCCGATCAATCCATAAATAAATAAACGTTTCATCATAGATTTATTTTCTTCACTTTACATTACTTTTATTAATAGAAATTAATTGCTATAAATGAAAATCATGATATATACCTCTCATTTTTTCACACAATTAAAAGTCCATAGAATAATTATATCTTTCTTTGCCAATTATATATAACAAATATCCAAGTGAGTTTTAGTGCTTATTAACGATTTAATTATTTTGCAAAGAGGTGCTGATTTGACAAAAATAGCGGAATTTAAACTAAACAGCTTTAATTCTTTCTTTATTAACTTTATAGCTTTATTAATTTTTTCACTGGGCTTTGCACTGATTCTATCCATAACCGGAATAGAGCCTTGGTTGGCATATATAGAAACAACAATTTACAACGGCCAAATACTAGGCCTTTTCGCGACTCTTTTGGGAGTTGTTATACTTCATGAGCTGCTTCACGGACTGGCATATATTATTTTCGGCGCAAAACTGAAATTTGGCATAAAATATTTAAATATTTATACGATGGATATATCAGGAACATTTTATACAACTTTTGAGATGGTTGTGATATTGTTGTTTCCGATTTTTGTGCTGACAGGTTTGCTTTTGATATCGGGAATCCTTTTTCCTGGCTTGATTTATTGGATGATAATCGCAATCTTGTATAATATATCCGGTTCATTTGGTGATATTTTTATGCTGATCATTATTCTATTTATGGGCAAAAACTGCAAAATCAAGGATGAGGAATATGGATTCAGTATATATACATAAGAATAAATAAAAAATATAGAGAAAATTTTTCAAAAAATACTACCAAAAATAATTTAATTGTGATATCATATTGGATAAGAATCTAGGTAATCATATCCATATTCTAAGCCATTTCACTAAGTGAGATTCGGCTAAAAGCGGAGGGGATCAATCTTTCCGTGCTTTTATAGTAAATGTCTTATTGGTATCACATTAAAGCTGTTAGTAATATACTCAAGTTAGTAATATATTCAAATAGTAAATTATTTGGTTCTTTCATAAAAATTTCTATAAAATAAATATTTATGTTATTTATTATTCAAAAAAGGATAATAATATAGCATATACTAAAATGGAGGGTGCCTATGTATCTTTTTGGAAAAATTACTGTAACAGCTGTAATACCTGACGAACTATCTAAACTGAAAGACATTGCGTACAATCTGTGGTGGTCATGGAACTCTGAAGCTATCGACCTTTATAGGGAAATCGACCTTGCTTTGTGGGAAAAACTCGGAAAGAACCCGGTAAGATTTCTCAAGGAAGTAAGCCAGAAGAAGCTTGAAGCCAAGCTCAACGATCCTGACTATATGCAAAGATATAGGAAAGTAGTGGAAGATTACGAAGCATACATGAGCGAAACCGATACATGGTTTTCCAGAAATTTTCCAGACAAAAAAGACCATATGGTAGCTTACTTCTCTGCAGAATATGGATTAAATGAAGTACTCCCTATATATTCAGGGGGCTTGGGCGTATTGTCGGGGGACCACTGCAAATCAGCAAGCGACCTAGGAATACCTTTTACAGCAATAGGCTTATTCTATAAAGAAGGATATTTCAGCCAACACATAAACTCGGAAGGATGGCAAGAAACAATATTTACTCCGCTAAACCCATCAAACCTTCCAATAAAACCGGCCTTAAATGACAAAGGTGAAGAGGTAATCATTAGCGTAGAACTGCCCGGCAGAGTCGTATATGCAAAAGTTTGGGTAGTTAAGATAGGCCGTGTAAATTTATATTTAATGGATACCGACATTGATCAAAACAGTCCTCACGACAGAGCCTTACTGCCAGACTCTACGGCGGAAACCAGGAGACAAGAATACAACAGGAAATTTTCCTTGGAATAGGTGGCGCAAGAGTACTTGACGCTTTAGGCATAAAAGCTACAGTATATCATATGAATGAAGGACACTCGGCTTTTCTTGGACTGGAGCTTATCAGAAAGCTGGTTCAAAACCACAATCTTCCTTTCAGTCATGCAAAAGAAGTCGTTGCTTCTTCTGTTATATTTACTACCCATACACCTGTACCTGCGGGTAACGATGTGTTCCCGTTGGAAATGATAGACAGGTATTTCGGAAATTATTGGCCGTCTTTAGGCATAAGCAGACATGAGTTTTTAGACTTAGGATTGAAAATCGGAGAACATCACAACTTTAATATGACCGTCCTTGCCCTGACACTTTCAGGACAGAAAAACGGAGTAAGCGAGCTTCACGGCGCCGTATCAAGAAACATTTTCAGAAATGTATGGCCGGGAATACCTGAGGATGAAGTGCCGATTGACCATATTACAAACGGTATTCATACTCTTACATGGCTTTCTCCGAGCATCAAGTATCTTTATGACAAATATCTCGACAAGGACTGGAAAGAGCGTCTTTATGCAAAGGAAGTATGGGATAAAGTTGACGAAATTCCTGACGAAGAACTTTGGAAAACTCATTGTGTCTTAAAGACAAAAATGATTGGCTATATACGCGACAAACTTAAAGAGCAGAGGGCGGCAAACGGTGAGTCCATCGAAAGAATCAAGGAGGTTGACACTCTGCTTGATTCCAATGCTCTAACTATCGGGTTTGCAAGAAGATTTGCCACCTATAAGAGAGCAAATCTGATATTCAGAGACCTTGCCCGAATTCAGAGGCTTCTAAACAATCCCGAAAGGCCGATGCAGATAATATTCGCAGGAAAAGCCCATCCGGCAGACGGACCTGCTCATGAAATCATAAAACACATTAACGATATCGCAAAACAAGAAGGCTTTAACGGCAAAGTTATTCTGGTAGAAAACTACAATATGACCCTTGCCCGCAATATGGTTCAGGGAGTGGACATTTGGCTCAACAACCCCAGAAGGCCTCTTGAAGCCAGCGGAACCAGCGGACAGAAGGTGGGTATAAACGGTATAATCAATTTCAGCGTGCTGGACGGTTGGTGGTGCGAAGGCTATAACGGCAAAAACGGTTGGGCAATAGGAGACGATACTTTCTACGATAACGAATATCATCAGGATAACGCCGACAGTGAATCAATCTACAACATACTGGAGAAGCAAATTATACCTACTTTCTTTGACAGGAATGAAAAAGGCATACCGGAAAAGTGGGTAAAAATAATGAAGGAATCAATAAAGACCATCGCTCCCGAGTATAGTACTCACAGGATGGTTCAGGACTATACAAACAAGTATTACATTACTTCAATGGAAAGATACGATAAGATAAAAGCAAGCAATTATCAATTCGCTATCAATCTTTCAGAATGGAAGAAAAAGGTTGCACATTTGTGGCCTCAGGTGCAAATAATTGCCGATAAAACTGCGAACCAATTGAAGGAAAGAAACTTTATATCCGGTGAAACCATCCCGATTTACGCCACAGTTATTCTTGGTGGTCTTGAGCCTTCAGACGTAAAGGTTCAAGCCTACTATGGAACTATCGGCAGCAATAATACTATTGAAAAGCCTGAAATTATTGATATGAACTTGGTTGAAAAGAACAGTGACGGAACTTACCTCTATTCCGCAAACATTACTTTGTATGAAGGCGGCGAGTACGGATATACCTTCAGGGTAATTCCTCATAATCCGGATATCATCAATCCATTTAATCTGGGACTTATTAGGTGGATTGTGCAGTAACAAAAGCTCATATATTCATAAAAGGCAGGAAGGTTTGTATTAAATCTTCCTGCCTTTGTTAGTATTTACAGAAATCAATAAGTTTCTGTAAATTATCATGCCTCTATTTTTCCGTATACACCTCCGCCGCCGGCCTCAATAGAAAGTTTCCCTTCCCTTGACAGCACAATATTTCTCGCTATATCCTCATTTACCACCTTTGTCAACTCATCGTAAGAAGCATAATGCAGCACCTTCATTTCACTTCCGAAAAAGTCTATAAGCCTGTCTATAGTTTTCGGACCTACTTTAGGAAGAAACTCCAGCGGAACCTGATAAAAATAAGGATGTCTTTTTTCCATCAGGGGATTCTCCCTGTCCCTTATTATCATAAGCCTGTCCTTTACACCTACTACCACACGGTGCTTATCGGAAACAGGGCATTTTAGTACCGGCGCCTCTCCTTTGATTACTGAGTCACAGACCAAGCAATAAGTTCTGTGATATTTTCCAAGCTTAGGATCCAATCCGAAATTCGCCTTGATTCTTCTTCCGTCAATTCCTTTAAAAGCTTTTAGTATTTCCTCATAACTGGGGTCTTCCATTTCTAATATATTATATTCCCTGCCCATTTTTGACAGCGAGTGGGCATCGGAGTTGCTGATAAATGCCTTGCCGTCAAGCTCCATTAGCTGTGATGCCATCATCGAATCGGCACTAAGCCCAAGCTCCACAGCGGGAATTTTCTCAAAGGATTTCTCGTCAAATATCTTAAGAAGCTGTCACAGCAATTGCCATAAAAGCTCTTGTATGGAGTGAAAACATGAGCCGGAATAAAGGTACCGCCGTAAAAGTCAACCAAATCTATAAGCTGCCGGGCTGTTAATCTGCACATATAGGAACAGTTATAGATATTTTTAATGTAATTTTTCATGGCTCCGGCAAAATCTTTGATTGATTTTAATGTTGGAAAAAAACAAAGCGAATGGGAGCTTCCGCCTTTTTCTTCATGTGTCTCAAGCTCAGCTCCCAATATCAATATCTGACCCTTTCTGTACTCCATTCCTCCGCCCCGTTTCTCTATGAGCTCACCTCTATCCATAAGCTCTTCGATATCCTCAATAACATAAGGAGATAAACAGTCAACCGCACCAATAACATCTATACCCTTTCTTGTGTAGGATTCGTATGCTATATTTTCAAAAGTAAGATTATTGGCAGTTGCTTTCTTTATCTCTTTTCCTTTTGAAGACCTTCCAATATGGACATGAAGATCTACAAAATATTCTTTCATAGTATCCCCCTCTTTTACTTAAGCCCTGCCTTTAATACTAAACGAAATTTTTTTGATTTTCAACTGATTATCAGCTTACACTTTGATTCTCTCTCTTTACTGAAGACCACTTTCCGCACCGGTCGCCCCAGCATGCTACAACCGCATCATTTGATACTATTTCAATTACTTCGCACATGTTGGAACAACCGTTGCATTCTATGCTCCTGGCTCTAAAATCGTTCTGGGTATTCTCAAAACCGAAGAAGTTTGTGCTTCTACCGTTTTTGAGCACCTCCTCCTTGGCTATAAGCGCGGCTCCATACGCTCCCATTACATCATAGTATTGAGGTATTATTATCTTTTTTTCTATCGCCCTTTCAAAGGCAGCCACAATTCCCACATTTGCAGCAACTCCCCCCTGAAAGACTATGGGTTCTTCGATATCTTTGCCTTTTGCCAAGTTGTTTAGATAATTTCTAACCAGAGCTTCACAAAGGCCGTTAATAATATCCTCAACGCTGTGCCCCGTCTGTTGTTTGTGTATCATATCCGATTCCGCAAATACCGCACACCTTCCTGCTATTCTTACAGGAGTCTTGGACCTTAGTGCAAACGTTCCGAATTCTTCAATCGGTATTTCAAGCCTTGCAGCCTGCCTGTCGAGGAAAGAACCTGTTCCGGCCGCACAGACTGTGTTCATGGCAAAATCATAAATTATTCCTTTCTTTAGAATGATTATCTTCGAATCCTGTCCTCCTATTTCTATTATAGTCTTTACCTCAGGCACAAGCTTTTGTGCTGCAATTGCATGAGTTGTAATCTCGTTCTTAATAATGTCAGCCCCTACAATTACACTGGCAAGTTGTCTGCCGCTTCCTGTAGTTCCTACTCCGCTTATCTTCACATCCTTACCAAGCCTTTGGTAAAGGGTCTTCATCCCATTTCTTAGTGCATTTATGGGCTGTCCGCTTGTCCTTAAATAAAGCTTGTCTACTATCTCATCCTTTTCATTGATTACCACAAGGTTTGTGCTGACCGAGCCAACATCAATTCCCAGATAATGCGAGGTTTTTAACAACTTCCCCTCTCTCCCTTCTTTTATTAAGTAAATCTACAAAGGCTTCTATTCTGGTCATATATCCTGCTTCCCCCGTCATCTCATCAATAATCAGGGTAAGAATGGGTATATTATAATCCCTTTCCACAGCAGGAAGTATGCTTTCTGCCACAATCTCCGGCATACATGTCAGCGGATAGATTTGAATTATTCCGTCAAAGCCGTTTTGAGCATAAATCACTGTATTCCCTATAGTTTCTTGTGCATGCCCTCCTATCATGGTTCCAAGATAAGGTTTTGCAGCCTCAGCATAGCCTTTATCTTTTGTAAACGGAACGACTGCTTTCAATATATGTTCAATTATCCAGCCGCTGATGGTATTTGCCCTATATACTTCCACCCCCATATTGCCTAAAATAGAATCAATATTAAAACTGGTATAAGAGTCTATGGTCGTATAAATTTCTCCTACGATACCAACCTTTAGCGGCATGAAATCCTTGTCTATTTCCAATTTCAACAGTTGATTCTTGGTGTTCTCTACAAGCTTTAAAATCTCTTGAGATCCTTTTACATCCACCACTGTCCTTTGAAAGTTTTCATAGATTCTGTCGGTGCTTCCCTTTATAAGCTCCCTCGGCCGATTTTAAATGCCAGCCTTTCAAGTTCATCCACCCTTTTTGCCACAAGGGTCGTATTTTTTATTACATTTAAAATCCTGTATATATTCAGACTCCCGGCAAGCTTTTTGATTTTCCCGATAAAATTCACAATATCGCCTTCCGGAGGCTCCAAAACTATCACTTCCATGTCATACCCATTGTCGCAAAGTATTTCCCTGCTCATCTCGCAATAATAACCAAATCTGCAAGGCCCCCGCCCACCGGCAGTCAGTATTGTATCCGCTCCTTTTTCATAAGCCTCAATATAATTGCCAATATTAATCTTAAGGGGCAGGCATGCCATTTCAGGAGCATACTTTGTTCCTATTTCCAGCGAACGTTT
This sequence comes from Acetivibrio straminisolvens JCM 21531, assembly GCF_000521465.1. Classification (GTDB taxonomy): domain Bacteria; phylum Bacillota; class Clostridia; order Acetivibrionales; family Acetivibrionaceae; genus Hungateiclostridium; species Hungateiclostridium straminisolvens. The sequence continues at coordinate 59,974 of NZ_BAVR01000015.1, read as the reverse complement.
GCTGCTTAAAGGAGGAATAACATAGTCTGCTCCGATATCGTCTAAAAGCGCTTTAACCGCAATATATGTATTACCCATATGCGGAAACGTTATTTTCATTTTTATACCTCCATCTGATCATATCGATAAATGCGTCAAGTCTTGTATCCATACCTGCCTCGCCGGAATGTTCGTCCAACGTCAAAACGATAAAGGGAATATCCTTTGTTTTTCTTATTTTCCTTTCTGCCAAATCACAGACAAACGAATCTACTCCACAGCCAAAACTCATTAGATATATTATCCCGTCAATATCTTCCCTTTCTAAAAAATGCAGAGAGCTTCCGTATGCTCTGCTTCCAAAATTCCAGAACATCTTTTTCGGAAGCAAACCGGCATTTCTTTTTATAATTTCATCCTCCACCATATCTACGGTTATTATTTTGGCTCCCCTTTTCCTTAACTTATCTATCATATCCATATTGATAAAGCTGTCGTATAGGTTGTAGACATGACCTATTACGGCAATGTTTAGCTCAGGTTCATTGCTCTTTTTAATTACATTGAGTTTTTTGTCTAAAATGTCAGAGGGAAGTACCCCCTGTTTTACTTTCGCTTTGAATTCCCCAAAGCTTTCCAAAGCCTTTTTATATGCATTCTCTATTTTTCTTTCATCCTTAGTAAAAAAACGGCCTATCTCCATTGCAGCTTTTCTGGCATTTTTTTCGGATTTTCTTAGGTTAATTTCCGTATCAATTAACGGTGGCAGATCCTTTATGCTGTTTCTTATCATATCAGGCAATCCACCGAATTTCGGACATATATATTCTTTTTTCGATATACTTGTAAATCTGGGTATGAATAAATAATCTACCTTGTCCTTGATATTCATAACATGACCGTAAAAAATTTTTACGGGCAAACAAGCCTCAGCAACACATGACTTTGTTCCTTCATCCAAGATTTTACTTGTGCTGTAATCAGACAACACTACTTCCGTATTAAGCTCCTCAAAAAAAGTTTTCCAGAGGGGATAATACTGATAATAAAATAAAGCTCTGGGTATTCCGACTTTTACGTCCATTTTCAACACCTCAGAGCTTATTATTTACTTACAAGACACCGATTATTCAAAATTATATTTATCCTTTGAACTTCTCAGCTATTTTCTTCAGTCTCTCATCTATTCTCTTTACACCTTCGTCAATACCCTGATCTAAATACATTCTTCGAATCAAATCCAGATAATACGTATTGTCTGCAGCCTTTTTTTCAGCCTCTTTCAACAACTCCTCGGCCATATCCTTGCTGCCGGCGTTAAATTCTCCCTCTGCCTGGTAAATATAAAACTCGACATAAGAAGGATTATCTTTAATCGCCAATTGGCCCATTTCAATAAGCTTGGTCCAATTTTCGGCATGCTTGTATGCATCACATGCCCGTTCAATAAAGTAGATGTCCTTTTCGGTCATATAAAGTTCTTCATAGCATTTTCCGGCTTCACTATACTGCCCCTCCCTGAAAAGTCTAAACGCTTTCATTGCCGGGTCTGTTATTTCGATATCATAGTTTTTCTTGTATTCTTCAAACCATTCCTTGTATACATCGGAACTCATAAACTTTTCTACTGTAAAAAGCTCTGCATACTCATCCCTGGTTCTGTAAAATTCCGTAACCTTGTCCACATATACAATTTCGTAACCTCTGGCAACCTCTATAGCTCCAGCAATTGCCCGGCCTCTGAAGTGAAAACCGCATTGTCAAAGACCTCCTCATTAAAACCTGCTCTAAGTTCCTCTACAACACCGCCGGATTCCCGAGTTTCCTCATCATCGGAATATTCCTTTGCCAAACTCTCAAAGTCTTCATTATTATTAAGCCTGTTATAAATTTCATCGGCTAAATTTTTAGCCTCCTCCTTGCTTCGTTCCTGGCTGGAAATAAATATGTGCTTTATGTTGACTTTTTTGTTTTGAATCTTGTGTTTTTCGTACCCTTCGTCAAGTTCCTGCTCGGTCAAAGTCACGTTTTTCTCCTTAGCAGCCTTGTATAAAGCTTTGTGCCTTAAAATGTATTCCTTGATTCCGGCCTTCATCTCTTCTTCGTTTGCATAGCCTTGGGAACTCATAAATGTACCCAGAGACGAATCGGAATATCTCGGTTTTACAAACCTGCTTATGTAATCTTCCACTTCACTGTCCGTCGCTGTTACCCCGGATTTGTTGTTTACATAGTCCTCCAGCAACATCCTTTCAATTACCTGATCTAAAAACATATCATTACGTTCAAACTCATTCATTCGCAGAACTTCTGCATTTCTTTTATACTTTTCAAAAAATTTATTGCTTTCTTCCTTCATAATGTCACTGCTTACATAAGTGCCGTTAATTTTAAGAACTTCAAACCTTGAGTCATTATTTGGTTCTTCAGGTATGTTTCTTTTTGAAAAATAATTATACCCACATACCGATGCAATAATTATAGCCGCAATCAAAACAACTATACCGGTTATAACAGCTATTTTCTTTTTGTCTGCCATATTGACTAACCCCCACATAGAATTTTTGAAACATGTAAATCTCGTTATGAGGCGAGTCCTGATGGTAATATGTATAAATCCATTATCACGCCTTAATTCAATATTATCACACTTTTGTCCCATAGTTCAATGTTATTCATCAAAAGTAGGCTCAATAGAAAAAGCTCAGAATCATTCCATCTGAGCCTGTATAGCAAATTTGTATTACCATAAAATCTTAAATCCTTTAAAATATTTAAATAGAGCCTTCCCGATAATTTTTTCCTTTTTTACATACTTATTTTTCCATTCTCTTGAATCCATCGAACCGTTTCTATTGTCTCCCAACATAAAATAGCTGCCTTCCGGAACGTTATAGGGACCAAAGTCTCCCCATGTCTTTTCTTTAATATAGGGTTCCTCAAGAAGCTCTCCATCAATATACACTTTCCCATCCTTTATTTCCACCGTTTCATTCGGAAGCCCGATAACCCTCTTAACATAAAGCATCTCTTCATTGTCCGGAAACTTAAACACTACAATGTCTCCTCTTTCAGGCTCGGAAAAATAGTAATGAATCCTGCTTGCAATAATTCTATCCCCGGGCATAATAGTGTTTTCCATCGAGCCGGTAGGAACATATGCGTTTACAATTACATACCTGACAAGCAAGAGGGCTACTACCACCGCTCCCAACAAATACAAAGACCAGCTTATAATTTCTTTAAAAATCTCTTGCTTCTTGTTATTGTTTCCGTTATCGGTAGTTTCAAGGTTATCCATATTTGCATCCATGCCTTTCTCTTTATAAATGTTTATTCGCAAACATAAAAAGTGAAGGCCATTATTCGACCTCCACCATAATGTAAGATATTTCAAATATTAAGCTTTTCCGTCGCATCCGAGAACATTTACAATTTTATGTTTAACCATCTCTTTTATTGCGCTTCTTGCAGGACCTAAGTATTGTCTTGGGTCAAAGTGTGACGGATTTTCAGCAAAATACTTTCTGATTGTTCCAGTCATAGCAAGCCTTAAGTCTGAGTCTATGTTTATCTTACAAACAGCCATAGAAGCAGCCTTTCTCAGCATATCTTCCGGCACACCTTTAGCTCCAGGCATATTTCCGCCAAACTTGTTAATCATTTCAACATATTCAGGCATAACTGAGGATGCACCGTGTAAAACAATCGGGAAGCCCGGAAGTCTTTTTTCAATTTCTTCCAATATATCAAATCTTAATTTTGCTTCTCCTTTAAATTTGTAAGCTCCATGGCTTGTACCGATAGCTATAGCCAAGGAATCAACTCCTGTTTTTGCAACAAACTCTTCAACCTGGTTAGGATCGGTATATGCTGCATCTGCCTCAGACACATTAACATCATCTTCTATACCTGCAAGTCTTCCCAACTCTCCTTCAACAACAACACCCTTTGAATGAGCATAGTCAACAACCTGCTTTGTAAGCTTTATATTTTCTTCAAAAGGTAAGTGAGAACCGTCAATCATAACGGATGTAAATCCACCGTCAATACATGATTTACAAAGTTCGAAGCTGTCACCGTGGTCAAGATGCAAACAGATAGGAAGTCCTGTTTCTTCAATAGCTGCTTCAACGAGTTTTACAAGGTATGTATGATTTGCATACTTTCTTGCTCCGGCAGAAACCTGAAGAATCAATGGAGCGTTAACTTCTTTTGCTGCTTCTGTAATACCCTGAATGATTTCCATATTGTTAACATTGAATGCACCTATAGCATATTTGCCTTCATAGGCCTTTTTAAACATTTCAGTACTAGTAACTAATGGCATATTTTCAACTCCTTATAAAAATATAGTGTATTAGTTATTATAGCCACACTTGTTAAGTTTTTATCATATTTATTTTACCAAATTCAAATCTAAAATCAAGGATAAAATAAAAATTATTTGATATTTTTGGTTCAAGTAGAATTGCAATTCAAAATCAATTATGTTATATTTTTATTTAGTTGTGTTAAAAACTAATTTTATACAAAAGAACACATTCATTTTACATATTTTAAGGAGGTTTTAGTATGAGCCGTTTAGAAGGTGCATGCATATTCGGACAGTCTGGCGGTCCAACGTCAGTTATCAATGCAAGTGCGGCAGGTGTTATCCAGGAAGCTTTAAAGCAAGATTGTATTACGGCTGTTTATGGAGCAGCTCACGGAATTAAGGGTATTTTGGAAGAAAACTTCTTTGATATGAGCAAAGAAGATTCATATGAATTGGATCTTTTAAAAACTACCCCTTCCTCAGCGTTAGGTTCCGTAAGATACAAACTCAAAAATGCCGATGAAGATGAGACAGATTACAAGAGACTCTTGGAAGTATTCAAGAAATACAACATCAGATACTTCTTCTATAATGGCGGAAACGACTCAATGGATACCTGCAACAAAGTCAGCAAATACATGCAGAAAGTTGGCTATGAGTGCAGAGTTATGGGTGTTCCGAAGACGATAGACAACGACCTCTGGGGAACAGACCACTGCCCGGGTTACGGAAGTGCTGCAAAATACATTGCTACATCTACTATGGAAGTTTATCATGATGCAAGAGTATATGACACAGGAATGATAACAATCCTCGAAATTATGGGAAGAAATGCAGGTTGGCTCACTGCCGCTTCAGCTTTAGCTTCTTACAAAGGCAATGGACCTGATTTAATATATCTTCCTGAGGTTCCCTTTGACTTGGATAAATTCATTGAAGATACAACAAGAATCTACAAGCAAAACGGAAAAGTTATTGTTGCCGTATCTGAAGGTATCAAGGATAAAGACGGAAAATATATATCCGAATACGGTTCGGACCTTGCAAAAACAAAAGACTCCTTCGGACATGCACAATTAGGTGGTCTTGCTTCCACATTGGCAAACATTGTTAAGGAAAAAACCGGTGCAAAGGTTCGCGGCATAGAGTTCAGCCTTCTCCAAAGATGTGCTGCTCACGTTGCTTCCCTTACCGACGTAAATGAAGCTTACCTTGCAGGGCAGTCAGCTGTAAAATATGCTGTTGAAGGAAAGACAGACTACATGGTTGCATTTGAAAGAGGAGAAGGTCCTGAATACAAGTGCAATATCAAGCTCTTAAATCTCAGTGAAGTTGCAAATACTGAAAAGAAAGTTCCATTGGAGTGGATTAAACCTGACGGAACAGGTCTTACACAAGACTTTATCAATTATGCTCTTCCATTAATTCAGGGAGAATCAAAGTCACCTATCGAAGATGGACTTCCAAGGTTTGCAAAACTCAAAAAGGTTCTTGCAAAGAAGTAAATATGATTTAATTAAAAACGATAACGACCGTCTGGGTATAAAACTCAGGCGGTCTTGTTATTGCTGCTTTTTTCATCGATTTTATTATAAAGCTCATACAACCTTTGAACTCCATTCTCCAATTTATAATAATGTGCAATATAAGGTATCAAAAGTATTAATAAAAGAAGGGCCACAAGCAATATCTCCAGCTTCTCGGAAACCGCAGCCGCAAGAACAGATATAAGAAAGAAAAGTCCAAAAAACAAAGTTACCAGTAAATGTACCAGCCGCTCATGCTGCAGAAATTCAATCTGCGTTTTATGATAACTCCTGAAACTTTCCCAGTCAGAGCAGTTATTCTTAGCTAGAGCTTCCTTTACCAATTCCTCATGCTTTATCAAATATTTAACCATATATAGATCACCTCCTTCTTCCATCTTAGGACAATTTTTTCATATATTATTTATTATATATAGTATCGGCAAAAAAGTCTATCCGGGTCACCTATGGGAATTGCCTTTTCAAAGGGTAGTTTTTATAAAAAAAAAAATTCAAATGCATGAAATATCGCGAAATCTTGCATCCCAGGGAGAAAACAGTCATAATTTCTTGATAACTTCAAAATTTGATTTTATAAAGTAATGCATTTCCCTTTTTCAGTTATGGACGCAGATTTAAATTAATGTTAAAATGTTATCAATGTGTTTAATTAGATTAAATTAAAATGGGGGAAAATTTGTTACATAGCTTCAACATTTACAATTTTAGATGTTTTAGCTTGCAAATTTTCACCAAAGTACATTAAACACAGGTTTCCAATCAGTGATAATATCTGTGGATTTAATTCCGCAGTTAAAATTTAAATAAGCTCCAATCAACAAACGATCTAATTCGTTAAATATATTGGGCAATTGAAAGGAATGGTATGCAAATGGTAAAAAGTAAGTCAAAAGTTGCAATCATAGGTACTGGTTTTGTGGGTGCGTCCGCAGCCTTCACAATGGCTTTACAGCAAACTGCAAATGAACTGGTTTTAATCGATGTATTTAAGGAAAAAGCTATGGGTGAGGCTATGGACATAAACCACGGTCTTCCCTTCATGGGGCAAATGTCTTTATATGCCGGCGACTATTCGGACATCAAAGACTGTGACGTTATAGTTGTCACAGCCGGTGCCAACAGAAAACCGGGTGAAACACGTCTCGATCTGGCAAAGAAAAATGTTTTAATAGCCAAAGAATTAACTCAAAACATTATGAAGCACTACAACCATGGTGTAATACTTGTAGTATCCAATCCCGTTGATATTATTACTTATATGATTCAGAAGTGTCCGGTCTTCCTGTCGGAAAAGTTATAGGTTCCGGTACTGTACTTGACAGTATTAGATTCAGATACTTGTTAAGTGAAAAGTTAGGCGTTGACGCAAAGAATGTACATGGTTACATAATCGGTGAACATGGTGATTCACAGCTTCCATTGTGGAGTTGTACACATATTGCAGGTAAAAACATCAACGATTATATCAATGATCCAAAATACGATTTTAAAGAAGAAGATAAGATTAAAATTGCCGAAGATGTTAAAACAGCCGGTGCAACTATTATTAAGAACAAAGGTGCAACATACTACGGTATTGCAGTTTCAATTAATACAATAGTTGAAACGCTTCTTAAAAATCAGAATACAATCAGAACTGTCGGAACCGTTATAAACGGTATGTATGGAATAGAAGACGTTGCAATCAGCCTTCCATCCATCGTCAATTCCGAAGGTGTTCAGGAAGTTCTCCACTTTAACATGACTCCTGAAGAAGAAGAAGCTTTAAGACATTCAGCAAATCAGGTAAAAGCTGTATTGAACGAAGTAAAGAATTTATAATTGTAAATGAATATCCGCAGATATTTAATAATATAATTTGGAGGTAGAATTAAATGGATTACAGAAAAGAATCATTAAGGCTTCACGGCGAATGGAAGGGAAAAATTGAAGTTATAAACAAGGTTCCTGTTGACAGCAAACAGGATTTGTCCCTTGCATATACACCGGTGTAGCAGAACCATGTCTTGCAATTCAAAAGGATGTTAATCTTTCCTATGAATATACAAGACGTTGGAATCTTGTAGCAGTTATCACTGACGGTACGGCAGTTTTGGGTCTCGGAGACATAGGTCCTGAGGCTGGAATGCTGTAATGGAAGGTAAATGCGTACTTTTCAAAAAGTTTGGTGATGTAGACGCATTCCCACTCTGCATTAAATCAAAAGATGTAGACGAAATTGTAAACACAATTAAGCTTATTTCCGGAAGCTTCGGAGGTATAAACCTCGAAGATATATCTGCTCCAAGATGCTTTGAAATTGAAAGAAGACTTAAAGAAGAATGTGATATTCCGATTTTCCATGATGATCAGCACGGTACTGCTATTGTTACTGTTGCTGCAATGATCAACGCATTAAAACTTGTTGATAAGAAAATCGAAGATATAGAAGTTGTTGTAAACGGTTCGGGTGCTGCAGGTATAGCTGTAACAAGACTCCTTATGAGCATGGGTCTTAAGAAAGTTATCCTCTGCGATACCAAAGGAGCAATTTATGAGGGCAGAGATAATTTGAACGGCGAAAAAGCTCTTATGGCTAAAATCTCAAACCTCGAGAAAAAGAAAGGTACTCTTGAAGACGTAATTAAGGGTGCTGACGTGTTCATCGGACTTTCTGTTCCGGGAACAGTTACAAAGGATATGGTTAGATCCATGGCTAAGGATCCGATCATATTCGCAATGTCAAATCCGACTCCTGAAATAATGCCTGACGAAGCAAGAGAAGCAGGAGCAAAAGTAATAGGTACAGGAAGATCCGACTTCCCGAACCAGATAAACAATGTTCTTGCATTCCCTGGAATATTCAGAGGTGCGCTTGACGTAAGAGCAAGTGACATCAATGACGAAATGAAGATAGCTGCTGCGAAAGCAATAGCTTCATTAGTAAGTGATGAAGAGCTTAATCCTGATTTCATTCTTCCGCTCCCATTCGATCCGAGAGTTGGAAAGACTGTAGCTGCAGCAGTTGCTGAGGCTGCAAGAAAGACCGGAGTTGCAAGAAAATAATAAGAAATCCAATTAACAAATTAAAGATATTTAAAAAGGCAGACAAGGTTTTTACCCTATCTGCCTTTTTTATTACTTGTCCTTCTTCTCAAAACCTTCTTCTTTTTAGTTATCGAATATCCAAAATACCCTAATGATTTTTCCAAAGACCAGTACTCACCATGGGAGTAGCATATAAGGTCTGCTTTCTCCATGCAAAGCCTTCCGTTTTTATCAATGATGGACTCATCCACATTTACGGCTTCAATCTCTGCTATAAACATATCGTGAGAACCCAACTCAATTATATCCTTCACTGTGCACTCAATGTTCACAGGACTCTCCTTTATCAACGGCACATCCACTACAGAAGCTTTTTCGCAGGTCAACTTCATAGCTTCAAACTTATCAACGTCCCTGCCGGACTTTACACCGCAAAAGTCGGCAGCAAAAGCCAGCTTTCTGGTGGTAAGATTTATAACAAACTGTCTTTTTTCTTTAATTAGATTGTATGAGTACCGTTCTTTCCTTATAGATATTGAAACCATTGGAGGTTTCGAATTAATTGTTCCGGCCCAGGCAATAGTAATTATATTGGGCTTTCCTTCCCTATCGCAGCAGCTTACCATGACGGCCGGAACCGGATTTAGTATAGTAGATGGTTTCCACAGTTGCTTTGCCATTGTTCTACCTCTTTTATATCAATTTTATTTTTGTTTTGAAAATTCAAAATACATATCTATATATTTTATAAATTAATTTTATAAATTAAGACCGCATTTTTTGCATATGCTTTCCAAAGGACATTCCTTGCAGTCCGGCTTTTTACCATTACAGTACTTGTTTCCCACTCCGTCTATTTGGGCATGAAAATCGTTAAACAGCTTTGTATCATGCTCCAGATTCTCCATAAAGAACTTCTGCATTTCCCCGTATGTAATGTCCTCATTAAAATAACCCAGTCTATTGAAAACCCTTCGGGTGTATGCATCCACAACAAATATAGGTTTTTCGGCAGCATATAGAATAATGCTGTCAGCTGTTTCCTCGCCTATACCATATAATGAAAGCAGCTCTTTTCTGAGCTCATAAATATCTTTGTCAAAGAAGCTGTCCAAATCGGCATTGTATTTCTCCTTGACATATCCACAGAATTCTTTTAATTTTCTTGCTTTCTGTTTATAGAATCTTGTAGACCTTATAAGCTCCTCCAGCTTTTCAGTTTCTGCATTGCAGATGCCTTCTATACTGAGTAAATTTTCCCTAATAAGATTTTGAATTGCGCTTTCAACATTTTTCCACGAAACAAATTGTGCCAGTATCGCTCCAACTATAACCTCAAACTTGGTATCAGCCGGCCACCAGTTTCTAGAACCACTTCTTTCATACATAAGATTGTATATTTCTTTTAGTCTTTTGCTAATTTCTATATCCAAACTGCCTACCTCCAAAAAGTTATTAGCTAACATCCATCACGATAAAAATACTTTGCTAAAAACACTTTAAAAAAGGTCAGGCTTTATATGCCTGACCCTATTATATCATTTATTTAACTTTAATCAACAGAACAGTTTTTAGTTTTTTCTTTAATTTATATTATTCAATAGGATAGTTTTCTCTCTTTACATAATGAGTATGCAAGAGTTCGTGAGCCTTGTGACCACCCGGCTCTCCAAAGTATTCATCATACAGCATCTTTACCTTTGGATTCTCATGGGATTTTCTTATAGGCAATTCTCTATCCTCTTCGTAAATTGCTTTTGCTCTTTCGCTTCTCAAATCTGTCCAACTTCTTACCACTGATGGCTGTATAGCTGTCCTCCACCGTTTACACAACCGCCGGGACATGCCATTATCTCAACAAAATGGTAATCCGCCTCTCCAGCTTTTATTTTGTCAAGAAGTTTTCTAGCATTACCGAGACCGTGAGCAACAGCAGCCTTCAGCGTAATGCCTTCCAATTCCACAGATGCCTCTTTTATGCCTTCAAGACCTCTTACATCATTATACTCAATATTGTCTGCAGATTTACCGCTCAGTATTTCGCTAACAGTCCTGATAGCTGCTTCCATAACTCCTCCGGTAGTTCCAAAGATTACACCGGCTCCGGATGCATCGCCCATAGGGTCATCAAACTGCTTATCCGGAAGGGATTTGAAGTCAATACCTGCTTCTTTAATCATTCTTGCAAGCTCCCTTGTGGTAAGAACAACATCCACATCAGGATAACCTGTTGAAGAAAGCTCCGGTCTTTGAGACTCAAACTTCTTTGCAGTACATGGCATTATCGATACAACAAATATCTTTGAAGGATCAATTCCATTTTTCTGAGCATAGTAGGATTTCAAAACCGCACCAAACATCTCTTGAGGTGATTTACAGCTGGACAAATTATCTAAAAACTCAGGATAATTATGCTCACAGAACTTTATCCATCCCGGACTGCAGGATGTTATCAAAGGAAGCTTTCCGCCGTTTTTAATCCTGTTTAAAAGTTCAGTACCTTCTTCCATTATTGTAAGGTCAGCAGCCGTATCGGTATCAAATACTTTGTCAAAGCCCAGTCTGCTTAATGCCGATACCATTTTACCGGTTACTCTAGAACCGATAGGCATTCCAAACTCTTCTCCCAATGCAACCCTAACCGCCGGAGCTGTCTGAACCAATACATGAAGCTCAGGATTTGCAAGAGCATCCCAAACCTTCTCGATATCATCCTTTTCCCTCAATGCTCCCACAGGACATACATTGATACACTGTCCGCAGTTTACGCAAGGTACTTCACTGAGAGGTTTGTTAAAGGCTGTTGATACAGTAGTGCGGAATCCTCTCTCGGTAACTTCAATAGCTCCAACACTCTGAATATTTTTACACATACTGACACAACGTCTGCACAGAACGCACTTGTTCGGATCTCTTACAACAGAAGGAGAAAGATCGTCTATCGGTAAATTGCTCGTTTCACCTTCAAATCTGATATCTTTAACATTCAAATCTTTTGCTAATCTTTGCAGTTCACAATTTTCACTTCTCACACAGGTCAAGCATTTCTTTTCATGGTTTGACAATATAAGCTCCAAGGTAACCTTTCTGGCTTCCCTTACCGCAGGTGTCTGAGTGTATACTTCAAGTCCCTCGGATACGGGATATACACAGGCTGCCTGAAGGCTTCTGGCACCTTTAACTTCCACTACACACATACGGCAGGCACCTACTTCATTTATATCTTTGAGGAAGCAAAGCGTAGGTATGTCTATATTAGCCTGTCTTGCAGCTTCCAGCACGGTGTAATTGGCCGGAACCTGTATCTTGCAGTTATCTATAGTAATGTTCACCATTTGCATCTCTTAACCTCTCCTTCCTTTAGGCTTTTTTAGAAATGACCTTAAACGGACATTTCTCTACACAAACGCCACACTTGATACATTTGTTTTGATCTATAACATACGGAACCTTCTTTTCACCGCTTATTGCACCTACAGGACACTGCTTTGCACAAATTCCGCAGCACTTACATTTTTCCGCATCTATTTCAAAGTGCATCAATGACTTACAAACTCCTGCAGAGCACTTCTTATCCCTAACGTGTTCAATATATTCATCCCTGAAGTATCTTAATGTGCTGAGAATAGGATTCGGAGCTGTCTGTCCCAATCCGCACAAAGCTGCTGCCTTTATATTCTTTGCCAGAATCTCCAGCTTTTCAATATCTCCCTCTTCTCCTTTACCTTCAGTAATTCTTTCAAGAATTTCATACATTCTCTTTGTTCCTATACGGCATGGAGGACACTTACCGCATGACTCATCAACGGTAAATTCGAGGAAGAACTTTGCTATATCAACCATACAGGTATCTTCGTCCATAACTATAAGTCCGCCGGAACCCATCATTGAGCCCAACTGGATTAATGAATCATAGTCAATCGGCGTATCAATATGGCTTGCAGGAATACATCCTCCGGAAGGCCTCCGGTCTGAGCAGCTTTAAACTTCTTACCGTTCGGTATTCCTCCTCCTATGTCGTAAATAACTTCTCTCAGAGTTGTACCCATAGGAATTTCAACCAAACCGGTATTATTGATTTTACCTCCCACTGCAAATACCTTGGTACCTTTGCTCTTTTCAGTACCAATGCTTGCAAACCATTCGGCACCATTTAGAATAATCTGAGGGATGTTTGCGTAGGTCTCAACATTATTCAGTATAGTCGGTTTTTGCCACAAACCTTTTACCGCAGGGAATGGCGGCCTTGGTCTCGGCTCTCCTCTATGTCCTTCTATTGATGTCATAAGAGCAGTTTCCTCACCGCACACAAAAGCTCCGGCACCAAGCCTTATCTCAAGGTCAAAGCTAAAGTCCGTTCCAAATATGTTCTTACCGAGAAGCCCATAATCTTTTGCCTGCTGTATGGCAATACCAAGTCTCTTTACAGCAATCGGATATTCCGCTCTTACATAAACATATCCCTGATTTGCACCTATAGCGTAACCTGCAATCGCCATAGCTTCAATTACAGAATGAGGGTCTCCTTCAAGAACACTTCTGTCCATAAACGCACCAGGGTCTCCCTCGTCGGCGTTACAACATACATATTTCTGATCTGCCTCCTGCTTCATGGCAAACTCCCACTTGATTCCTGTAGGGAAACCTCCGCCCCCTCTTCCTCTCAAGCCGGATCTTTTAATAACATCAACAACATCTTGGGGAGTCATTTCTGTCAATACTTTTCCCAATGCCTTATATCCTTCAAAAGCAATATACTCGTCAATATTCTCAGGATTTATAACACCGCAGTTCCTTAACGCAATTCTATGCTGTTTTGCAAAAAAGTCACTGCTCTCTGCCGAAACATTCTCATCCTTGACGTTGCCGCCGGGAAGAAGCCTTTTTACGATTCTTCCTTTTACAAGATGCTCTTCAACTATTTCTTTTACATCTTCAACTTTGACCATTGTATACATTGAACCTTCAGGATAAACCACTATAATCGGGCCTTCGGCACAAAGTCCAAAGCATCCGGTTCTTACAACTTTTACTTCGTTCTGTATACCACTATTGGCAATCTGTGCTTCCAACTCACTAATTATTTTATTGGAGTTTGATGAAGTACAGCCTGTACCCCCACAAACCAGAACATGCGCTCTATATAATTGCATTTATAACCCTCCTTAACAAAAATAAAAAAGTAACTATTTCTCTGCCTCCGCGATGGTATATTCTGCACAAACTCTTCCGTTTACTATGTGCTCCGCAACAACACGTGCAACCTTTTCGGGAGTCATTTTAACATATGTTACCTTGCTGCCGTCCTTGTCAATTACCTCAACAACAGGTTCAAGTTTGCAAATACCAATACATCCTGTCATTGTAACCGCTACATTGCTTAAATTCCTTTTGCTTAATTCTTCAACAAATGCATTCATAACCGGTCTTGCTCCGGCAGCAATACCACATGTTGCCATACCTACAACAACTCTTACATCCTGATTGTTTGTTCTTAAATTTATTTGATCAAGAGTCTTTTTTCTTATTTCTTCTAATTCAGCTAAGGATTTCATCTAATATCCCTCCAAAAATAGTCTTTACACCATCATTTAAATATTCGCCAATCCATTTAATCACTTCAAAATTAGTGATCGGAACCTCTCCGAGTCTCCTCTTTATATCAGAGGAGTTGAAATTAAATCTTTCCTTTTTGTTGTCAAGAGTAAGATCATATTCAATATCAGGCCTTGCAATGATAATACCTTCCATAGTCTGCGCCAAATCTCCCAAGGGTATCCGGTCTATGTGCGATATTTTAAAACTTGCCTTCACCGTAGTACCAACAAACTTCTCGGAAGTGATTTTAAGTTCACCCGAAGCTCTGTTTGCAGAAGCTTCCAAAAGTGGAATACCAAGACCCACTCGTCTGGTGTCCCTTGTAGTGGTAAAAGGATTGACAACATTTTTCAGAAAGTCGCTTTCCATTCCTATACCGTTGTCCTTTACTTCCATCTCCAGAAGGTCCGACTCTCTGTCCGCACATATTAGAATGCTAATTCTAGTCGCCTTGGCAGTTATTGAGTTCTGTATCATATCCATTAAATGTAAAGATAAGTCTCTCATTATTCCTTATACTTTTCAAGTATTCCTTCTATGTCATCCGGTACAAGTCTGCCGTATACATCGTCATTAATCGTTATTACCGGTGCCAATCCGCAAGCTCCTATACATCTGCAAGCTTCCAGAGAGAACTTCCCGTCACCGGTGCATCCTCCCACATCAATTTCCAGCTTTTCTTTGAGCTTTTCCAAAATGGCTCCGGAACCTTTAACATAACATGCAGTACCCATACAAACCTGGATCTTATATTTTCCTTTTGGATTTAAGGAAAACTGGGTATAGAATGTTACAACACCGTAAACCTCTGCCAAAGGCACGTTAAGACCCTCAGCAATTTTTTTCTGAACCTCCAGAGGCAGATAACCGTACACTTCCTGTGCTTCATGCAGTACGGGAACAAGTGCCCCTCTTGTATTCTTGTATTTTTCGATTATTTCCTGCAGCTTTTGATCTCTAGAGTCTACTCCGCTGCAGCAGCAGCAACCATTTGCGCTCATTTCTTTAATAACCCCCTAACCAGACGTTTGATTTCATTTCCAAAATGCATGTTAACAATTTAACAATATCGCTTTAATTATATCAGATATTTACACATTATTCAATACATTTTAGTATTACATTTAATGTTCTTATAATAGTTTGAAATGCTTTTATTATCAGGGATTGTGAGAAATCTCACGGACTAAAACCGCAATGTAAAATTGTATACAGTATTCTTATGAAGTGTTATATACAGTATATGATTTGATAAAAATTTGTTATTTTCTCAATGTCTCTATAAGGCATTCGATGCTTACTTCCTCAAGTTCTATGGTAATCTCTCTTTCCAGTATGTCCCCTAATGAATGGGCATCGGAAGACCTGATAAAATTAAACCTCCGAAGATATGGATTTTTGTCAAGATATGCTTTTTTGTCGCACATTTTTGAGATTTCGAGATATTTTATTTCGGGATTTTCTGGCACAACTCCCAGATTTGAAATAATACTATAAGAATCGCGATCCACATGGGCAGGAATTACAACACCACCCAATGCTCCAACGTGGCCAAACACATCGTCAATGCCGAGGTTTGATGCAGTTAAAAGAAGTCTGTCCACATGCCTCAAAACATTATCCCGGGCATCCATAACAATTTGCTCCCCAAATATATCCTCCCGGTTTTTATATCCGGAAGTGCATTATACACTATTTCCTGCATACTAAGAGCCTCATCGATACCGGGAAAAAGGCATACGAGGTGGACCTCTTCCCTGGTTTCAAGCTCCATGCCGGGCACTGCAACAACTCCCCTCTTTTTCGCGCACTCAGCCACTGCAATGCAGTTCTCGGCCGAATTGTGGTCGGTCACCGCAATGATATCAAGCTGTTTTAAAAATGCCATGTTGACAATATTGTTGGGTGTCATTTCATTATCCGAGCAGGGGGATAATGCAGAGTGAATATGAAGGTCTGTGTATACTTTCATAACAATTTTCCTGCTTCACAAGCTATTTGATATGCAGTTTTCGATGTTCTCAATATTGCAATATCCTCCTCAGAAGCTTTCTTTATAGTTGCCTCCTCGACCTCAATCCCCTCAGGAATAATAATACAAGGTATATCCACCATTACAGCAACTGCCACAATATTGACATGAGTATGCACTGTAATCCATACATCTCCTTTTGTAGCATGGGACATTACCCAGCTTAACAAGTCGCAGATATACATACCCTTTATTTCTTTCTCCAGGCCATTTTCTCCTGTCAATATCTCCATATTCAATTGCCCGGCAAATTCCCTAACCTTCATCAAATATCTCCCCTTTTCTTAGATTTAATTTCCGAAGTCTCATCTTTATCGAGTACAGGAGGCATCTTTGCTTCCAGCTCCATCATCTGAATTGCAAGGCTTCTTACTTTTTCCCTCAGTTTAAATATACAGTCGGTTTCATTGGCATTGCCCCTTACTATGTCTTCGGCAAGTGACCTGCAGCTTGGAGCACCGCATGCACCGCAATCCAGACCGGGCAATCCATTGTTTATGAGATGAAGGGTCTCAAGCTTCTTCATCGCTATATCAAAATCTTTGTCCAGCTTCATTATTGGCCTGTACTCAACTTTTCCCGTCCATGCAATATCATAATGGTAATTTTCGTTTGAAGCTGTCTCAAATCCCGTTTCTTTTGCTTCGTCAATAAATTTCTTAATTACTGTTTTGGCAACATACATATTCTCCACAGTTAAAGGACCCCCAAGGCAGCCTCCCTGACACGCCAGAGCCTCAACAAAATCTATATCCTCCAACTTTTCGTCCTCTATTTCCTCAAGAATTGCAATTACATTATGAATGCCATCAACAGCAAGAAATTTATCCGTTCCAAGGGCCGTGCTCTCTCCTCCGGAATTAGCCCATCGAACTCCAACAAAACCTGCCCTTGAAAGTTTCTCAACTTTATCAATTTTGCCCAAAGAAGAAAGTACTTTTAAGTAAATATCCGAAATTGAAATTGCTCCGTCCACAAAGGATTTTTCTTTGTCCAAAGGCGCTTTTATGCTGGTTACTTTTGCGGCACAAGGAGTAATAAAAAATACGCCGATATCTTCCTGGCGAATCTTCTTGTCCCGGGTTATTTCATCCTTTGCAATCTTTGCCGCAACCTCCATTGGTGACTTAAGCTTTAATATATTATCAATAAGATTTGGAAACCTTACCTGAATAAGTCTCACAACAGCTGGACATGCAGAAGATATGAGAGGTTTTTGAAATTTTTGCTCCTCAAGTATCTTTTTTGTTTCGTTGGTAATAATCTCGGCTGCCCTTGCAACTTCAAAAACATCGTCAAAGCCACACATTTTAAGCGCTGTGAGAATATGGTCTCTCGACTGCGCTGACTTTAGCTGTCCATATAGGGTAGGAGCAGGTATGGCAACCTTGTATTTATAGTCATCTATAATGGAAACAGGGTCGGTAATAGCCTTTTTGGCATGATAAGGACAAACCCTTATACACTCACCGCAATCTATACACCTTTCATTTATGATTCTGGCTTTGCTCTTTCTTACCCTAATTGCTTCTGTGGGGCATCTCTTTATACAGTTGGTACAACCTTTGCATTTGGCCTCATCCAGAGTAACCGAGTGGAAGTACGGACTCATGTTATCCCCCCAAACACGTTAATGGTCCTCTTTTTCATTATCCGTTAAAAACACGGTAATCTCAACAACAGTTCCTTTTCCTACCTCCGTTGTTATTTCAAGCTTATCAGCATATCTTTTCATATTCGGTAGACCCATTCCGGCACCGAATCCCATCTCACGGATGCTATCCGGAGCGGTTGTATATCCTTCCTGCATAGCCAGCTCCAAATCAGGTATTCCCGGGCCTTCATCCTTAATTCGTATAAAAACTTTATGCCTGTCAATTTCTACTTCCGCCACTCCTCCATTGGCGTGAATGACAGCGTTTAACTCGGCCTCGTACATGGATATGGCTGTCTTTTTTACTTTCTGCGGATCTGCACCAAGCTGTATAAGCATTTTCTTGACGCTGCTCGATGCTTCTCCGGCAATTGTAAAATCGTTTGCAGGTATAACAAAGCTTTTCCTTATTATACCGTCACTCAATCCCAAACACCTCTTTCTGTTATACCTGCACTATACAACTTTCCGCACGCAATAAACATTGGGTCATTTGTGGTCATGACGGCTATGCCTTTTTCTCTTGCCATTTCTATAATCTTTCCTTCAGGCCTTTTTCCTCTGATAAAAACTATCAGCTTTATATCCATCATTTCAGCAGTCCTGACTACTTGAGGGTTCACAAGCCCCGTCAATAAAACTACATTTTCTTTGACATAAGCCATAACATCACTCATAAGGTCCGAGCCGCAAGCTGCATTAAACTCCATATCAAGATTTTCAGCTCCTGTTAAAAGCTCTGCATTCAGAATTTCCAAAATCTCTCTAGCCTTCATACACACACCTTAACCTTTACATTTTATATCGACCAAAACCCATTAATAATTTGCACAGTAATATTATTAGTGATAAAAGCAACTTCCGCCGATAAACTCCCGTATTATTGAGTTGGTGGAATCTCTTTTGTGTCTATGGACAAGAAATTACTCAAAAACTCTATAAGTCTTCTTGCCTCGGAGTATTCAGGCTCAGAAGAATCAATTTCCATGAGCAGCGGTTCGGCATACGTCTTTAAGACTCCCAGTTCAAACATAAGTGCCGAATTGAACATTACATCCGCCTCTTCCTGGAACGGGAATATGTTTCTTTCTTCACCTCTTCTTACCGAAGGCCAGCGGTTTATAGTGTTTGCCGCACTGCAACCCCTAAATTGGAAGTCCCTCACGATTCTTCTAATAATTCTTGTATCCGTAGTAGGTATGCGATTGTGTTCATCTATATTCATCGATGTAAGTGCGCTTACATATATCTTGAATTTGCTCTCCTTTGCAATTGAAGCTGTCAATTTTTCATTCAACCGTGTATTCCCTCAATTATGATTATCTGGTCCTCATCGATTTTAAGCTTTCTGCAAAAGCTTTCTCTACAGCCGTTAGGAAAATTGAAAATCGGAACGTCAACTTCCTTTCCCGCTGTCAACTCAGCAAGATGCTGGTTGAAGAGCTTGATATCTATAGCCTCTAAAGCCTCAAAATCGTATTCTCCGTTTTCATCCTTGGGAGTAAGCTCCCTGTTGACGAAATAATCATCCAAGGATATGGTAACAGGCCTCAAGCGTTTACCCTAAGCTGTATTGAAAGTCTATGGGCAAAGGTGGTCTTTCCCGATGAAGAAGGACCGGCAATCAGAACAACTTTTTTCTTATGCTCATTAAAGGCTATCATATCCGCAATCTGCGCAATTTTCTTCTCATGCAAGGCTTCTGCAACTCTTATAAGCTCATTTATTTTGCCTTCCTTGACAATATCATTCAGAGCCCCCACATCTTCAACGCCAAGTATTTTTCCCCATTTCTTGTACTCAGAAAAGATGCTGAAAAGCTTCTTTTGTTCTTTGTACTCCGGTATTTTGTCCGGATTGGTTTTTTCCGGACTCATCAATATCAAGCCCGGATGGTAGTATTTTAAATCAAATCTATCCAAATAACCCGTATGAGGCACCATATATCCGTAAAAATAGTCTTCAAACCCATCGCATTCGTACAAAGTTACATAGGGCTTTTTTCTATGCTCTATAAAACGGAATCTGTCCATCCTTCCGATTTTCCTGAAGACTTCCCGCGCCTCATCAAGGGACATTATTTTCTTTATGAAAGGAATCTTTAAGTTAACAAGTTCTATCATTCTATTTTTTATCATGTCTACTTCTTCAACAGTAAGAGGCTTATCGCCTTTAACCTCACAGTAAATCCCCTTGCTGATGGAATGACATATCACAACCTTTCTATCGGGAAAAAGATCATTTACAGCCTTAATGAGAATAAAGCTAAGACTCCTTTTATATATCCTCATTCCATCTTCATACGTAAGGTCGATAAACTCCACCCGGCAACTGTCATAAAGACGATAGCTTAATTCCTTTATGTCGTTGTTAACCTTTGCTGCTACAATGGTTGATTTATATTCTTTTTTGCACTTTTCACTCAATTCCTGCAAAGATATTCCTTCATACACTTCTCTTTCACTATTATCCGGAAACACTACTTTAATCATATTCAAATTGTTCTCTTTCATACTTCCAATAACCCCTTATGCAAATATTTTGTAGTTAATTATTCCGTGCTTTAATAGAATTATTCTATAAACAAGTGCAAAATTCCTCTTTTAAATATAAAATGTAAACAAATTCATATATAATTTAAGCAGGAGCTTATCGAAGATTCATATCTCCTGCTTATTAACATACTTCTCATCTTTTTTAATGTTCATTTTTTTCTTCACGAGAATTCTCCCAAAGCCGAATGCGTTCTTCATGGCTTACTTCCCTATGTATTTGATGCAGCATCCATTGATAACCGAAGGGGTCGGAAAATATGGCATTTGACAATCCGTAATCAGGCATTTCGGTCACCGGCTGTATCTCTGTACACCCCGCGTTTATCGCTTTTACAAATGTTTCCTTAATGTCTGGGACAGCTATATTAAACCAAATTGTATTGGGTTTATCAGGGTCCGGTGCTTTTAACCCGAATTCAGGATTTTCATCCAGCATGTGAAAACGTGCTCCATACAAAGTAAAAACAACTTCATTTTCACCTTTGGGAAGATTGGATACCTCAACGCGCTGAATATCAAATATTTTTTCGTACAATTCCAGTGCTTTCAAACTGTCTGCCACAATCATATCAATTTCTACTCCAACCATTACAAACCCATCCTCTCCCGATAAACTATATATTTTCTACTTCAAATTTTCCTACCGGTGTTCAAGTTGCTACTTACTTTTTGATTGCTCTTGTTGCAAAAAAAGATGGCACATTGAATTCATGAAGCCTGCCTTCTCCGTTTGTATCTTGATATATATCCGTAAGAACAAACCCTGCTCTTAATTGTCCTCCAATTTGCTCTTCTATGGTGTGGGAGAACTGGATTCCCCAATTATTTTTTATTGACTCCCGGTACAATTGCCCATCTTTCAACGGATTAAACGGCAATTTGCGAACCAACATTTTTTGCTCATCGTCGAAAGCATAATTAATGCCGTTATCTAATCCGGCCAATAGAATTCCGCCTTTTCTCAATACCCTGTAGCATTCTTTCCAAACAGAATAAACGTCTTCGATATAGCAATTGGAAACAGGATGAAAAATCAAGTCAAAAGATTCATCTTCAAAAGGCAAAGGATTTGACATATCTTCTTTAACTATCCTAATCTCATAATTTTCTCTTTGGGCAACCTCTTTTTCTTTAAGCAATTGCTTTTCCGAATAATCCAGTACCGTACATTTTGCACCCAATGCTGCAAATATAGCATTTGCTGTCCGCCGCCACATGCCAAACCCAAAATTTCAGCATTCTTTATTTCGCAAAACCAGTCCTTTGGTACAGGTTTTGTTGGGGTTAACAGCACATACCAATCATTGTTCTTTGCCTTTTCAAACATCTCATGACTAACGGGCTGCCCCCATTCCCAACCTTCTTCCACCCATTTATCAATAACTTTAGAATTTATTTCTGTGTATTTTTCACTCATATAAATCTCTCTCCCTGTAAGAAAACATTAACGCCAGTCGTCAACCGGCATTTATTCACTTTTCATTAGCCGGAAATTTTCAAAATATTTTCGAAGTTCAAATCCTCCATTGCCATTCATGGCAATGGGTAATAAATACAGAACAAAGGATATTTGCAAAAATATTATATATCAATTTTATACATTTTATATGAGCAAATCAACATCCCAATTCAACTATCTTGCATAGCAATACAGGCACCCATGTTTGCAGCTCTGTTCATCATAGCCTCCTATGTCTTTTGACCTGGTGCATCCGCATTCTTTCCTCTGCCCCGAGTCCTTTGCCCGCGAAGCTCTCTTTCCAAACAATTCCTCAAGGTAAGCTCCATCTATACAATGTCCCTTTTTTACTCCGGGTATTGACTCAATAGCCGGACTGCTGCATGTATATATAGTAACCCCATACTTATCAGCAATCTCAACTAATTGACTTACAAACTCAATTTGCTTTTTTTGTGAAGGATGAGAAAAAGTAAAATTGCATTTTTTCATTCTCTGCTCCACTTTTTTATACAAACAAAGAAAGCTTATGGTACAGCGATTTACTCCAAAAGACGAAATATCTTTGCATAGAGCCTCAAACACCTTTAGCCTCGCTCTTTCAAAGTTTTCCGGTACCGGTTCTTTCTCTCCTTTTAAGCTAAAAACAATAGGGTCAAATCTCCAGTTAATTTGCTGCGGTGAGTACTTTCGTGCCAGTTGCTCCATCTGTCTGACCGCTTCATTTGTGTCAACAACATTTGGCTCTAAAAGCTTTGAATACCCCGTGATTGTAAACTGAAAATAGAGATTGTACAGCGACAAATATTTCGGGTCTTTTAGTACATTGGCAAAGGACTTGGACCACAAGCAAATTGAGTGCACTTTTTCACAAGACAAATCCACCATGTATGTGGATTTATTGTAAGGATTTTTTACCATAACATATTTATTTTTTAGACATTCTTGCAGCCAGTCATAATAAAAGGCAGGAATATCCGTTCTTCTGCTGCAGCTTATTATCTCAAGCACTGGCTAAATTCCCCCATTAGTAATTATCGGATATATTTTGCTTATTAAAATCTATATTTTAATAAGCATTCCTATTATAATATAACCTTTTTGACTTTTCAAAAGTAGTGAAACATCACTGATAAATATATTTAACAAAACTCCAAAAACAATATCACTAGTTTTTATTTACTAAGCAAATTCCTTCAAATGAGAAGCTATATTACCTTTATAGAGACCGTGCAAATAATGCATGGGTCTGGTTATTGCCGTGTGCAAAATCTTTAAATCAAAGCCGGTATCACTAAAGTTTTCATCCGAAGATTTCAAAATATTGAGGCCATAAATCATGATAAATGTGGTTAATTAACTCTTCCCAGCAATCTATACCCCTATGGGAATTTACTCTCTGATTTGTATCCCCCATAATTGTCATAGAATTGTTTTCCGATTCTTCAGGATTGATTCAAAGAAACCACATGCAAGCAAGGTTTAATAAAGTCTCTTTTTTATGCGTTCATAGATTAAATTGTATAAATACCGAAGGATTAAAAGTCTTAACATATGTTACGGCACTTTTACAGGTCTGCCGTAATATTCACAATAGGATTTTTCGAGTAGTTCATTAATAAATGCTTTATTTATTCATTTTAGCATATAATTTTTGAAATTTTATTATATAATCAGCGGTTTCGGACGGTTCTCTGTTTGATATCTTAGCTTGTTTTACTAATCACAAGTATATTATAATAATAAATGAATTGATAAATTTTCGATGTCAGTTTCATTTTACATAAACAGCACGTCGAAAGGAATGAGTCCGAGTATGAAAAAGCCCTTCGCAACTTTAAAACAGTTAAGAGGAATTGTAAAAAAATTGTGTTGCCGTCACAAATACAATAATGAGGCAAATGTTGATTTCAATTATTAATACAAAAAAGGTTTTACGGAAAGGAGATTCACCTGTGTTTGTTTCGTTGGATATTGACATGTATAAAGATGGATTCACCAGGGAAATGTTCGACTGTGTTGACATACCAATGGCAGCGGCTGCAGGGTATTATGACAAAAACTTTTATTATTATTTCGGTATCCTGTCAGCCGTCGAAAAAAACTGGTCAAAGAAGGAAACCATACCCGATCAGGAGTTCTTAGACTCCTTTGCCAACAGAAGCGATAATGTTTTTAGACGCCTGGGGCTTAGATTGGAAAGGCATCGTGCATCCGACAAGGTAGAAATGATACAGAAACTGAAAGCATGTATGAAAAGAAAAAAACCTGTACTGGTTTATACGAAATACAGTTCTCTGTTTTATAATATTTATTATAAGGCAGAAGAAGGAGAACAACTGCATCTTCTGGTAATAGACGCATGGAATTCGGAAAATAATACATTCCGTATCAGAGACAGTGCATTTTTGCGTGGAACGGAATTACTTGATAATGATGCAGATGTTCTGTTTCCGATCAGAGTAACGGAAGACATGCTTACAACCATGTGGGAAAGCAATTATACCGGAAAAGCCGAAAAATACATGAAAGATTGTTTTGACGGCTTTTTTACCCTTGAAAGCGATGAAAACACTCATATTACATTTCAGCAGATAATCAGCTATTTTATATCGGATATGATGCAATATGACAGCAATTTTCTAAAAATCATGGATAACCTGCAGGAATTAAGCGAAAGTATATCAACTTTTCCGGAATTCTACGCCAGGCAGTTTATCGGTAATGTGAAGGGATTGTTTCTGGCTCTGGAACAGTGTTTGGATAATCAAAAGAACTATATCTTTCAAGAAGATGAATATATTGCCCTGCGTAATGATTACATTACTTCAAGAGAAAACCGTTTTTACAGATTATATCAGAAGGCATTGACAAAAAGGTGTTTTACCCAAAAAGAAAAAGAACAGTATGCTCAAAAAGAAAAAGAAAATAATTTAAAGCTCCTTGATTTCTTGAAAAAGGTGAACGAGTATAACCAAAAATATTATAACAGCCTGAAAACCATCGAAAAAGTAGATTTAAGCAAATATTTCAACAATGTAGGGTTTGCTTTGAACAATACTGACGGAGACATTGCCGATTTGACAGGAAACGGAATCTATTTTCTGGACGATGATCTATTGCACAAACGTTTAAATTCCAGTGAACTATTTCAGATGGCACGCAAAGCAAAGACCGGTGACTGTGACAATATATCCTGCCAAGGCCAGGAGATCGAGATACCAAAAGGAAAGTATACGGAGTTTTTTATGCTGGCTTGTTCCGAGTACGGAAGCTATAGTGAGAAAATAGAATTTCTCATGGACGACAACGTGGTAAGTGAAGTTGAAATATCCATATCGGATTTTTATCAGTTTGCCTTATACGGAGAAAAACAGTTTTGGAGCGGAGAAGCATATCAACGCAAAGATGGTACAACAAAGCAATTGCACTTTAATGCAAAAATATTTCAGTACGAGTATAATCTCGGCGGAAATGAGATAAACAAAATAAGGTTGTGCAATCGCCGCAACATCCATATATTCGCAATTACACTTATAAAATAAACCGCAGGCAAAACCACGGTTTGCAATCTCATATGTTAAGTATGGATAAACTTTTCCTCAATTACATATGCGGATTAACCGTTAGTTGCCTGCACCTTTTATAAGCTTCCGATGAACGGTATGAACTTCTTACCAGCGGTCCGGATTCAACATGCTTAAATCCAATCTGATATGCTTTTTGCTTATACTCTTTAAAGATATCGGGATGAACGTATTCAACAACATCCATGTGTTTTCGGGACGGTTTGAGATATTGCCCTATGGTCAGTATATCGCAACCTGTATCTTTTAAGTCTTTCATTAGCTCAAACACTTCATTCGCAGTCTCACCCAACCCCACCATAAAGCCTGATTTTGTTATTATATTACTGTCGGTCTTTTTTGCTTTTGACAAGAGACTCAGAGAACGTTCATAATTTGCCCCGGGTCTTACAGTTCCATAAAGCGAAGCAACCGTTTCAATATTATGGCCTAAAACATCAACCTTTGCTTCCAATACCGTATTCAGCGATTTTTCATTTCCATTGAAATCAGGTACCAAAACTTCTACGGAAGTCATTTTTGAATGTCTGTGTATCGCTTTCACCGTTTTGAAAAAATGGGAGGCTCCACCGTCTTCCAAATCGTCCCGTGTGACTGAGGTTACCACCACATGAGAGAGCCGAAGTTCAACAACGGCTCCGGCAATTCTTTCCGGCTCATCCCCGTCCACCCGTAAAGGTTGCTCATTCATAATTCTGCAAAATTTACAATTCCTTGTGCAACGGTTGCCAAGAATCAGAAAAGTTGCTGTATTGATTCCGAAGCACTCTCCGATGTTTGGACAGCTCGCCTCGTTACATACCGTATGCAAAGAATAGTTGCTTACTATCGAATTAATTTTTCTCAAACCGTTGATATTTACCTTGACCTTTAACCATTCAGGAAATACCGGTTTACTCATACCGCACCTGCAACATTTCCTTATACCCAAAGATTTTTTTAAAATAATCCGAAACCATCATCATAATATCTTCAAAATTCACCCTTCGATTTAAAATGTTTTCAAGCGATGTTACTCCCTTATCCTTTATTCCGCAAGGAATAATGTTAGAAAAATAACTCATGTCAGTATTCACATTAAAGGCAAATCCGTGATATGTAATCCACTTTTTAACTCCAAATCCAAATGCAGTCAACTTGCTGTTATTCACCCAGATCCCCGGGTATTTTTCGTCAGTTTCGGCTAATATACCAAACTCTTCTTTCAACAGCCGAATAAAGAGGTTTTCCATCATCGACATAAAGCGATGTACACTTCTTCCATAACCATTGAGATCAACTATCGGATAACCCACTAATTGTCCGGGGCCATGATACGTAATATCTCCCCCCCGTGTAATTTTAAACAGCTTTATGCTTCTTTGGTCAAGAAAACTTTCATCTACCAAAAGGTTTTTGATATTTCCGTTTCTTCCAACAGTATATACATGCGAGTGTTCCAATAAAATCAAAGTATCGTTGATTGCATTCTCATATCTCATATTTAAAAGTTTTTTCTGCAGTTCCAATGCTCGGGAATATTCCATGCATCCCGGCAGTATTAAGTTACAGGTTGACATCCACTCTAACCGCCTTCGCTTCCTAAAATCGAATCTATCTGGAAAATCCCTTCCCGGATTATCTCCGATATGCTCGGATGAGGAAAAACAACTTCCTTGATGTCCTTTAATTCCATTTTTCTTTCAATCATTACAGCTGCACCATATATATCTCCGATACATAGCTTCCCGCAATATGAACTCCTATCAACCTGCGGCTGTTTTTATCAACCAATATCTCACACAATTCAAAGCCGGACTCGTTTTCCGCAACAAACCTGCCGCTGTATTGCAAAGATAATGTATGTTTTTCATAATTAATGCCCTTTCCGGCAGCAGATTCTTCTGTTTCTCCCACTCCTGCAATTTCAGGACAAGAATATATTACATAAGGAATGTTGTCATATCTCATAACATCCTTTTTGCCCAAAATATTATTGACACATACATCCGCCTGCCTGAATGCCGTATGGGCCAGCATGGATCCCCCCGTCACATCACCGGCCGCATAAACACGCGAAATATTCGTTTGACAGGTTTCATCGATTTTAATGCCGTCTTTTTCCGGCGTCAACCCAATATTTTCAATGCCCAGTTCGTCAACAACAGGTGTTCTCCCTGTACACAAAAGTACGTAATCCGGATGCAGTACATATTCTCTCCCGTTGGAATAAAAAGTTATCGAATCGTGAGAAATATTTAATATACTGCTGTTAAAATAAAAATCTATACCTTTCTTCCTGAATATTTTCATCAAGTTCTCTGCAAATCCTCTGCCGGTATTTAAAGCTATCCGATCACTCATTTCCAATACAGTTACCTTACATCCCAGCATTGAGTAGTAAGAGGCCGTCTCCAGCCCAACGGCACCGGCTCCCAGTATAACGAGAGAAGCAGGCAGTGATTTTAAATCGAGAAACTCACTGTTTGTTAAAACATATCCGTTCTCGAGACCCTCCATAATTCCATCTATTACAGGAATTTTAGGTTTTGATCCGGTAGCTATCAGAAGATTTTTCCCTCTGACAACAGTATCATTAACCGTTAACTCAAATACTCCGTCCATCTTGCCGATAATTTTTGCTTTCCCATAAATTATTTCAGTACCGCGGGATTTGAGCTGGTTCAATATCCCCCCGGAGAGCTTCTTTACAATTCTGTTTTTTCTTTCAATCACAGTTTCCGGTTCAAATTTAACATTATCTGCCACAACCCCGAATTTTGCACCTTCTTTTACAGACGTAAACAACTTGGCAGAATTAAGCAACACCTTTGAAGGTATACACCCCTCGTTTAAGCATGTTCCTCCGATTGATTTCTTTTCAATCAACAATGTCCTTAGATTTTCGTCTGAAGCTCTTCTTGCAGCCCAGTACCCAGCCGGACCTCCTCCAATAACGATTAAATCGTAGCTCATATCTGTACCACCCTGTATTTACCGTTATACTATTGCTCATGATGCAACGTCTTTCCGTTTCTCGCAATTTTAGTGATTCTAAGCATTTGCTCAAAAACCCCCGCCATAAATATTGCTATAAGAGACCAGGCAAAAACTCCTGCAGTATTAAGATTCGCCTTTTCCATTTGAAAACTTGTACCCATTGATAATTTCGGTTGGCTCAAAACTTCAGCTGCTATTACTATTTTAAGATTCAATGCCGCGGCAGCAGACATTGCACCGTTCAAGTATGATACTATCGACGGTATGTATAGTTCTTTTATAGTATCTAACTTATTAATATTATATACTTTCATCATTTCAACCAACTTAGAATCAACGTTTCTGATCCCCTGAACAACATTCTCATATATGATTGGGAATATTACCACAAACCCTACCAATATCGGAGCTTTTTCAGATTCCAACCATATAAGCGTGAGGAGTATCATTGCCATGGTCGGCACCGCTTTGATTATCAGCACAAAAGGTCTTAGCAAATAGTAAATAGCCTTAAAAAGTCCCCCCAGCATACCAAAAAGCATTCCTGTACCCAAAGCAATTAAAAATCCTATTATTGCCCTTTTTGATGTATTAAGAACAGAACCAAAAAAAGCAGGTGATTCAACAATTCTTATAATTTCCCGCAAAGTAACTTCAGGTGAAGGAATAAGCACCTCTTTATTAACTACAACGGAAACTATTTTCCAAATAATTAACATTGCTATTATTGAAACAACGGTATAAATCAATTCTTTGAATACATTATTTTTCAAGATAGAAATCTTCATCAGGAAGTTTCCCTCCTATAACCTCCGGAGAATATTCATAAAGAATTTTCAGGTAATCATCTACTGATTCCTTCGCATCTTTTGAATTTACAAATTTAATATTCGACCTTTCAAATCCATTAACTACAGCATCTTTTGATATGCCGGTTTCCAACTCCTCGCTGTATTCACCGGCTGTTTGGACGTTTTCCGACAACCAATTGATGCTCTTCTCATATTCTTTCAAAAACAATTCAACAAACTGCGGATTTTTCTCAATAATATCATTTTTTATTATAAGAGAGGCTTGCGGATAACCAAAATTACCCTTGTTTAATTCTATCCACTCTTTTTGCAAATCAAATAAAATCAATGTATTTTGCTTTTTTAACATAACATTTGAAAGTATCGGCTCCGGTATAACAGCTAATGCACACTTTCCCGATATAAAAGCCGATGCCAATTCAGTGCCTTCCCCAACATAGGTTAACGTTACATCTTTTTCCGGATCGATACCGTTGCCGGAAAGAATATATCTTAAAACAATGTCCGGCGTAAGGCCTCTTCCCATAGTATATATTTCCTTCCCTCGAAGTTCTTCTAAATCTTCCGTTTTTTCGTTTCCGACAATGTATAGGCGCCCCACACGCTGGATGCCGCCAGTTTATAATCCACTCCTTTATTATAAAGTGTGGCGGCCAAATTAGTGGAAACCACTGCAATATCAATTTCTCCGGAAATGATTCTGGAAGACATTAAATCCGGTGACTTTACCGATTCATAGCTTAACTCAAAGTTTTCTCCAAAATCAGGGTTGTCTTTAAACATTTTTATCATGCTAAGGGTAGGTGCACCCTGGGGAGCTGCCACCTTTATCTTCATTTTTTCCGTTCCGGCTGAGGTTTCCCCATCAGTTTTATTTACATTTGAAGCACATCCCGAAAATACAAATACCATAAAACTTAGAATCAAAATCATGCTAATTACTTTTTTCATTGATATACACCCTTTTCTTTCAATTTTTTTGCTATTGATTATAAATTTTAATTTTATTGTCTTGATAGAATTTTTAATAGACGGCACCTTAAGTCCACCATTTTCTTGTCATCGATTCTTCTTTCCTGTTGAGGCATACTGACATTAACTACAGTATCCACTCTGCAGGGGTTCCCGGACAGAACTATTATTTTATTCCCCAGCAGTACAGCTTCATCTATCTCATGGGTTACAAATACAATTGAATTGTTTAGTTTACACCATATATCAATCAAACATTTTACCATGCTGATTCTTAGATCATAGTCCAGCGATTTGAAAGGCTCGTCCATCAAAAGTATTTCCGACTGAAAATTATAAGCTCTTGCTATAGAGCACCTTTGTCTCATGCCTCCGCTTAATTGGGCCGGATACTTTTTTTGAGAATCCTCCAGTCCCACAATTCTAATTAAATCTCTTATACTTTTGTCCGATGCTTTTTTATTTACCAACTTAATGTTTTCAAATACAGTTTTCCACGGTAACAACCTGTCTTCCTGAAAAACATACCCGACTTTTTTTTTGCTTTCTTTAATCGTCCCTTTATCAGGTTTTATGATCCCGGCAATTATATTGAGCAAAGTAGATTTACCGCATCCGGAAGGCCCTAAAATACAGGTTATTTCTTTATCATTAATGGAAATATTTATATCATGTAATACTTCTTCCTCTCCAAAGCTTTTGTAAATTCCCTCCAGTCTCATTTCATCCTCCATTCCGCCGCTACAGCACAAACAGTAATGAAAGCAATCGTGGTCTATACCCTTTTGCCATAAATCTTAAACAGCTTCCCGTTAATTTTTTAAGGTATTGACAACGTCTTCATCAAGTATTAAAGAGGAGCGTACCGTCCGAATATTTTTTTAGCGTAACAATTTGTATACATATACACAATAATTCCATAGCATTTTCCAGTTCCTCAACCGAAGGAAATGTGGGGGCAATCCGTATATGCCTATCCTCAGGATCCACTCCATATGGAAAAAGCGTTCCCGGATTTCCCAAAACAAGTCCGGCCCTGGCTGCCATTTCCACAACTTCCGAAGCACACCCCTTGAGCGTCTTTAAATGAATAAAGTATCCTCCCTGGGGATAATTCCACCAGGCCATCCCCTTACCGTCAAGCTCTCTTTCGAAAACACTCAATACCATGTCAAACTTGGGTTTTATTATTTTAACATGTTTTTTTACGTGTTCCCTTATGTTGTCCATATTCTTTAGAAAACGAACATGTCTTAACTGATTAATCTTGTCGGGGCCGATTGTCTGCATTGAAAGCTGAACTTTAATACCTTCTATGATTTCTTTACATGCAGCCATCATCGCAACTCCTGCTCCCGGTAGAGTTATCTTTGAAGTAGTGGAAAAAATCACAACACGGTCAGGGTTGCCTGCATCTTTACAAGCTTTTAATATGTTTTTCAATACCGGAGGGTTCTCGGAAAAATGATGAACAGCGTAAGCATTATCCCAAAATATTCTGAAATCACAGGCTTTGGTTTTCATAGCAGCCAGCCTGTCCACCACTTCATCGGCATATACAGTGCCTGTGGGATTACTGTATTGCGGCATGCACCATATTCCTTTAATGCTCTCATCATTAGCCACAAGTTCCTCAACCGCATCCATGTCAGGACCATAATCTTTTATCTCAACGTTGATCATTTCGATATTGAAATGCTTGCAAATTGCAAAATGCCGGTCATATCCCGGAGACGGACATATAAATTTTACTTTGTCCGACAACATCCACGGCACATTAATGCCCGGAACCCCATGAGTCATAGCCCGTGCTATAAAATCGTACATTAAGTTCAAGCTTGAATTTCCACCGATTATTATTTCATCTTCATTCATATCAAGCAACTGGGAAAATAGTTTTTTTGCCTCCCTTATCCCGTCTACAATCCCATAGTTTCTGTAGTCAGTTCCATCTGACGCCAAACAGTCCCTATAATTTAAACAAGTAATCAATTCCGAAGACAAATCCAATTGTTCCTGACACGGTTTCGATCTGGATATATCCAAATGCATCTTTCGATCCACAAATTTATAATACCTGTCATATAACTCACTCAAATTATTATTAAAAAACTGCGGCAAATTCAAAATTCATATCCTCCTTTCCCTGTCAGAGTTTGCAAAACAGAATCAATGTTTTAATTCCAAACCTGAAAACCAAATGATGTATTGCTTCCAAAAACCCAATTTCAGCTGTTTTAAAGCATTATGCAATCAAATTCCAAAAAAGAATTCTCTAAAAATAACAGTTTATGCTTTCAATCAGTTCTTTTAAAAACATAGTGGCTTTCCTTCCTTCCGTCACTCTGTGATCGAAAGTTAACGAAACCGTATATCGCCTGAGTTTTTCATCGAATCCGGATATACCCAAAACAGCCGATTGTTTCGAACTAACCAGAGGTGAAAAAAACGCAACCCCCTCATTAGACATGTCACTTATTGTAAATGTGGAACCCGTTATATCGTCTATTGAAAGCTTATTTCTTAAATATTTTTTAATGGCACGAAATATTTCGTTTTCAACTTCACTAACGGTTTTTCCTTCCAGGTCAGGCAATTTTACCACTTTCAACCCATATCCCGCATCAATTGCCATGCCGATTTTAATACTCTTATAGTAAGCAATTCCGTCACCAGAAAAGAATGCATTTAACTCCGGATACTTTTTAAGCAATTTGAAAACTTCCAAAACGACAACCGACAAAAGGTAATTATTAGTATTATCCGGACTATAACTTTCCTTTACGTCCAAATATAAATAAACCGTACTTGTAACATTTCCCGCGTCAAGAAAGTTGTTTATCTCTGATCTTTTAATATTACTCAATGTTTTATATTCAATTTCATCATTATCGAAAATTTGCTCCTTTTGGAGATTTCTATCCTCCTTAACATGTCCCGTATTCTTAATTACATTTTTAACATCATCAACATTTACCAGATCTCTTCCTTGAAAAACAGCCTTGTTAATCTTTGAGGATTCAATCAGCTCCAAAGCAGCTTTGGAATATATTGTTTCGATTTCATCATGATTTTCCGTATCGTTTTTTATATGATAATTGTCCTTTGAATCGGTACAGGGCATTGAATCATATATTCTGCAAATCAGTTCCCCTACCCTTAATTCATCACCCTCCTTACAAAAAAACTCTATATATCCGTCAAACTCAGAATCAATGCATACATTCACTTTGGAAGTTTCAAACTCCAAAATAGCCTGCCCTGAATTAACGTAGTCACCGCTTTTAAAATATAATTTGCTTATTCTCACAAACTCGTCATTAACAGATTCCTGAGGCACAAATATTTCTTGCAGTACTAACACTTAAACACACCGCCTATGACTTGTATAATATTTCTCCTGTTTGTCAAAACCTCTTCCTCCAGTTTTTTATTGGCCGGAACAGGAACAGGCACTGATGCAATTCTTCTAGCATATATTCTGTTCTCTGTTCTTTCCAAGACCGAAGCAATTATTTCACTTCCTATTCCGTTACAAGCACTTCCTTCCTCAACCACAAAAAGATGTCCCGTTACATTGGTTGAGCGTATTATTTCATCATAATCAACAGGCTTAATTTTCGAAAGAATTATTACCTCCGCCTTTACGTCGTATTCATAAAACAATGTCGCGATACAATCCACCACAATGGAACTCATTCCTCCATAAGTTACAATTGTTGCCGTCGGTCTGGAAACAATCGGTCTGATTCTGACAATGGGATAATTTCGGACATATGCTAATTCAAACTTATAATTCTCCACATTTGCTTTTGTTATTTTTTTCGCATAATCTGCCTTGTTTTCTATAACAATTACCGGGTTTTTTTCATTTTCCAAAATCGATTTATATATGGGTCTGGGATCAGTTAAAGAATTCAGGGAAATAACTTTTATATTATCAATACACAGCAACAATTTATCCAATGTCTGCGAGTGAGTAGGGCCATATCCCCGCCTTCCGCCCATGGGGGTTCGCAAAACAATGGGACAATTAACACGCTTATTATACATATGGAAAAATTTTACCGAATGGTTTAAAACCTGATCCAAACATAAAGTTATAAAATCCCCAAACATTATTTCTAAAAACGGTCTGTAGCCGGCTAAAGCCAATCCATTTGAAATTCCTGTTATTGCGGCTTCACTTATCGGTGTGGTAAGCACCCTCTCAGGAAATTCAGTACTCAAATCCTTCGAGATTTTAAAAGCTCCTCCATACGGTGCCAGTACATCTTCCCCGATAAAAACCACTTGCTCGTTTTTTCTCATTTCTTCCTTAAAAAAAGAATAAATAAGATCGGATTGCCTGATTTCAATCTCATCCGGCTCTTTCCAAATATATTCGGATTCTTCTCCACCTTCCGGATTATCATAATATTCATCAATTCTTATTTCTGCAAATTTTTCCGTTTCTTCTTCGATAACGGCATCCAATTCCTTATCAATTTCATTTAATAACTCCTGATACAAATCAGGGTTTGTGTTTCTGAAAACATTCAGCGGATCCTTTCGGTAATACATCTCTATCTCACTTTTATCTCTATAGTCATCACCCTTTGAATGAGCATTCAGGCGATATGTATCAACCAAATGAAAAGCCGGTTTACCGTTTGTTCTAACATAATTTATACTCTCTTTTGCATTGTTAAAAAGCTGCTCCAACTCCCAGGTGTTACTTTTAAATACCTTTATATCAAAACACTCCGCCCTCTTTACAATATCTCCGGACAAATTCAATTCCTGTTTTGTAGACTGGGCGTAATAATTATTTTCGCAAATAATAAGAATGGGAATATTCCACTTTGAGGCAATATTCATTGTTTCATAAAGTATTCCCTCCCCCAAGGTGCCGTCCCCAATAAAAGCCAGAGAAATACCGTCTTTTTTCCCCATTTTGCTTGCAAGAGCCAAACCCGCAGCAATTGGAACCATACCACCCTGAATGCCGTTAGAGTAAAAGTTTTTCCAGTGTAAATGCTGGCTCCCTCCGATACCACCGCATACCCCTCTTTTACTCCCCATCAATTCAGCAATTAATTCTCTATAACTCTTGCTGTATACGATAAAATGCCCATGCAGCGATGATTTGAAACAATTATGTCATTTTCGTTTATCTGATTGATAAAAGCTACCGCTGAAAACTCTTGACCGACACAGGTATGTATTGTACCGTTTATTTTCCCTTTGGAAAACAGTTCTAACAGTTTCTCTTCAACTCTTCGAATTAGCAATGCTTCCTTAAAATAACTAATATCTGTCATTATTTTTCTTCCTCTTTTAGAAATTTACTCTTTTACGTATTTGCCAAGGGTGTTAATGATTTTTTCCAGAGTATTAATTTTATCAAAGAAAAGGTCTTCATCTTCAAAGGATATTCCGTATGTATCTTCAAGCTTTACAATTACTTGAATGGCCTTGAGGGAATTAAGGCCCAAGCTCCCCAGAGGATCGTTTTTTTGATGTTGTTAAACAAGTCTTTATTCACTTCCAACACTTCACATAAAATGTTTATTATTGTTTCTTCATATTGTCTGTCCGTCATATTCTTTACTCTCTCTTCCCCACTTGTTTTATTTAATATGCAACATTGCTTCCGTCCGTTAAATATCTGAATTCTTCAAAAACCCCATTGCTATAAACCACAGCATCGCTGTTAAAAATAGGGTTCCGGCTGAATGAACCTAAAAATCGATTATTTTATTCTGAAGATTATCACTGTTAAAAACTATCGCTAAAATCCGGTGTTCGGCATTAAACGGATTTATAGCCTTAATAAGTGCAAAATACTCTCCTTGATACTCTTTTGGGTTAAACTTTAGTTTAATAAATTCTTTGCCGACTTTCAAAATGCCTGTTTCATCAATAATTCTCCTGTGAAGACTGCTCATATTTCTTGAATCGACAACCGCCACAAAATTAGATTGTCCCAACCTTGCGATGCCAATATCTTTTTCGCAGGCAGTTTTGTATCTGTAATTCCTGGCCCTGAATTCCAACGGTTGCTGCAATATTCGATAAAGTTTATTATAAAATTCCTCATTTTGGCCGTCAAGATTATTGTTTATAACTATTAAACATTCTTTCAAATATAACTGCCTGATACCCAGCAGATTTTCATTTATTTTCAAAGTCCGATAATTACGGTAAAAGCTTTCTTCGCAAAGCGGAATTTCATTCACCGCCAATCTATTGCCATCTGTTTTTATTTCTATTTTACAGTAATCACTGATTGGCATATTCTTTTCAATTCCATTTACTGCGATGGTTATATTTTGATCGATATCCATTGCAAATCTGTTAATAAGAATACTCAAAAAGTCAATATTATTGCATTCGATTCTGATCATATTCCTTTTTTCAATTTGTGCATAAACGGTTGCTTTTTCCTTCAGGCTTATAAAGTTCTCAATTTTCAGCCAATAAGATTTATTGAAAACCGGTTCGGAAGTTGTAAATTGAACAACCTTCGGAAAATTGCAACTTGGTATTTTCATAATGTAATTCAATAATTTTTTACTGTTAAACAGGTCAATAAACTCTTCATGCTCAATATCATGGAATATCCACTGTTTAGCTTTGTAAAAGGTTTTTAAACTGTTTATTACGGCCGATACATTGTACCACATGTCATTAACGGTAAAAAGCAATTCAATGGGAGTGTTTCGGATATTATCCAAATTTAAAGATTCGGGCTCTTTATCATCAAATATAGGTGTTCCCGCTATATTGATAAAAGCGGAAAAGACATCCGGAATTTTACAAAGTAAATTAAACGCTCTGTTAGCGCCTGCGCAGATTCCTATTAAATAAACCCTATCCCTGTTAATATTGAATTTTTCCAAAGTTTCATTCACAACATTAATAATATTTATTTCATTTATATAATCCCACTGATACTCCCATCGGGTTACAAAACTTAATACTATTGCATCGCCAGATTTCTCTCTGACTATTCTATATGGATGAACAGGATACCTGGTCATGCTGTCGTCAAAAATCATGTATACCAACAAAGCATATTCCTTATTATGAGAATAGTTCGAAGGCAAGTAAATATTGTATATAAAATATCCTCCGTCAATATCGCTTTTGTCAAAAACCATTACGCTTTCTTTAAAAACATCAAACAAACTGAGCTTTTTGCCGGAATTCGGTTTAAACACATATCTTTCAAAGTTTAAACAGGCTTCAAACATCTGATGGTACATGTATTCATGCATTGTTTCGGAACCGGCCTTTATTAAACCTGTACGCATATCATACATATCAGTGATTTCGGAAAAAGTCTTTATCATTTCTTCATTGCTGTCTTGCCTTTCCATGGCTTTTTCAATAAGCTTGTTTTTTCCTCTTTAAAATTTCCGTAAAAAACATTCACAATTTCCTTTTTCTTATATCCTGCATTCCCTTCAGCTATTATGGATATAACGCCCCTGACAGAGTCGTCAGTTTCAACGGAAACAACTTTCAAAACTTCTGCAAATATGGTACTGACCGTCCTTCCCAAAGCAGTTTTAACGGTAACTTTAACCGGAACGTTTTTACTATAAGGCATAGACTTCGGCAATATAATAAAGCTTACTTTTTCCCCGGGTTGATAAAATGCTTTCGAAGGAATAATGCATAGCCAAACTTCAAATAATTCAGCACATTCCTGTCTAAAAACCGTTTGTTTGTTTTATTGGAAATAAATTCGTCAAAGGGAGTAACTACAAAAGTGAAAAACCTCGTTGCAATCGAAAGCATTCTGTTTCGTACAAACATGCTCCTCTCCACTAATACAGCATTATTCCCCTTGTTTAATTTAAAAATAAAGGCAGAATTTTTTGCAAAGTAGTTGGGATTTCCGCTAACGCATAACTCCCCATTAATCCAAACCCTTATAGGCGACGGCAGGTTTGTTGATATATGTACCAACACCTCTTTATCATCATTGCTAAAGATATTGCAAAGACAATACACCATCTTCTCTTTGCCTTTTTCGCAAGCATTTTTAAAGAGTTTCTCCGGAGAATTATAGTGGTAAAAGGACCTTTCATGATCTGAAATATAATATCTCCAATTACTTTCTATCTCTTCATCTGAAAGGTTGTCCGCTTCATTTTCAGATATAACGATCCCATTTTCGCTTATATAGGGATCAACTCCGTTTTCATTTAAAACATCAACAATCTCTGCTTTAACAAGCCATCTGTTGAGTATGGCTTTTTTGTCTCCTGAAAAAGTTACAGGATAGTGCAATGCTGACTCAATAACTTTATTTAGATAATCTTGAACACCCATTATAAAAAACCCCGCTAAAATATCAGTTTATTTACAGTTCCCGCTATAAACCTTACAGGATGGTATCGCAGAATCCAACTGTCGCTGCATATGCTGCAGCAAAATATGTACTGCTTTTATACAACATTTTCCACCTCTTTTTTGTGGATCAATTCATGCTTGTAAAGATTGTAGTACTCGCCTTTTAGCTTTAATAATTCCTCATGTCTGCCTTTTTCAACAATCATTCCGTCTTTAAGAACCAGAATCAAATCTGCATTAATAATTGTAGACAGTCTATGGGCTATTATTAAAACTGCTGTGTCTTCTTTAAACTCAAAAATTAGTTTCATAACTGCTTTTTCCGATATATAGTCGAGTGCAGATGTAGGTTCATCCAGGATTAAGACATCAGGCTTTTCCGGAATCATTGCTCTGACCAGGGAAAGCCTCTGCTTCTGGCCTCCCGAAAATGTGATAAAATCATTGTTAATCTGCGTTTCATAACCGTTTTCACGGCTTGTTATAACATTATCGAGTTCAAGCCTTTTAGTCAACTCCATCATCCTGTCTTTTGAACCTTTTTGGGAACCGTATAACAAATTTGCGGAAATTGAATCGGAAAAGAAGAAACTATTCTGAGGGGCATAACTTATTGATTCCCTCCATAAGCCTCCATCCAGCTTTGCCAGATCAATGCTGTCATTTATCAATATTTTACCGGAACACGGTTTATAAAATTTTAAAAGCAACTCACACAAGGTTGTTTTTCCCCCTCCACTGACACCCACCAGTGCTGTTACCTTTCCTTTCTCCAAAGTGAAGGATATATCTTTAAGAACACTGCTTCTGTTCGGATAATTAAATGATATATTTTGGAAGCTGATTTTTTCAACACGGGGAATGTTTTTTTCTCCTGCTTGATAGTCATCCTCATCAATATTCAGTATTTCATCAACACGTTCTTTTGAAATTTTAAACTTTTTAAAATCCTGTACAAAAGTACTGTAACTGTTCAAAACCTCAATGAGCGGAAAATAATAGGCCAATGCTGCAACCAAGTCCCCTAACTGATACGGTCATTTACAAGCAGCCATCCCGCATATAAATACAAAGCACCGCTTATTATTGATCGAACCAATGAAGAAACAAAATCATTGATAAAGGTAATCGTAGCATTTTTCGTCTCGGTTGCAAATTCTTCGTCAAGTAATTTTTTCAGTTTTTCGCACTCCCACTCCGAACAACCCGAAAGTCTGGTTAAACTTAATATTTGTATGCGTTCGCGAATGAACTCATTAAATTTCTCACGGGTTGTTATTGATTTTCTGTATAATTTAGAAATCATGGGAGATATCTTTTTCGATTGAATTACATACAGCAAACCACACACAAATACAAATAACATAAACATTATATTTTTATAACCCAGTACCGCTCCGACGAAAACAAGTATCAGCAGTTTTTCAAAGGCTTGAAATTTCATGTTTTGATAATGTATAAACTGCTTAACGTCATCCGTGCATCTTGTTATAATCTCACCTGTTTTAGAAAATGAAAAATAATGAATAGGAACATTGAACAGTTTGCTGATTAATTTTAATCTTAATTGCGCAGCATTCTGCTCACTCCAAACAGTAAGTCCCCGTGCTTTCCTCCACTCTAAAAACCCCTGGGCAAACGGAATGAATAACACTGCTGTCAAACAGTAGATATACAAGTTCCATTCCTTTTTCACAAGCCGGTCTACAAGCAAACCCGTAAGCAGCGGATATGAAAGTGAAACAATCTGAAATAATATTATGCACAAAATTATTCTTGCAACCAACGCCCTTTTCATAAAGCAAGCTCCTTACTTTGAACTACTTAAACTTTCTATATTATACTGCTCCATATAAAGTTGATAATAATATCCTTTTTTTGCAACAGTTCCATATGTGAACCCTGTTCGATTATTCCACCGTCTTTAATTACAACAATATTGTCAACTTTTGTCAATGTTGCCAACCGGTGAGCAATAATAATACTGGTAACGCCTTTCTGCAATTTTTCAAATGTTTTCTGTACTTTATATTCTGATTCAAGATCCAATGAAGCGGTGGCTTCATCTAAAATAAGGATTTTAGGTTTCCTCAGGAAAATTCTTGCGATAGACATCCTTTGCTTCTGTCCACCTGACAATTGTATTCCCCGTTCCCCAATCACTGTATCCAATTGCTCTTTCAAACCTTTTACAAATTCAAGCATGTCTACGTTTTCTACCGCTTTCCAAACTTCTTTTTCATCGACATCGTCAAGTCCGTAACAAATATTTGCTCTGATTGTATCATTAAGCATATAAGGCTGTTGGGTTATATAAAATACGCTTTGCCTGAATTTTTCCAAATTAATCTGACTTAAAGGTATGTTATCAATTCTGATTTCACCTTCCATTGGAGCTATTATACCCATAAGCAGATTTGCAAGCGTTGTCTTTCCAACACCACTCAGACCTACAATACCTACCGATTGACCCTTTTTTATTTTCAAAGTAAAGTCCTTCAATACCGGTATACCGTTGTATCCAAAGCTTATATTCTCAAAATCCACCTCACCTGATATTGAATGATCATTTATCTTGTCTTCATTGTTTATATACGGTTCATCCTGCAATTCTTCAAGTTCATACACTCTTTTAAGGTGTGTTTTGTACTCATGCATCATTATACTGAAACGCGAAACCTGCCATATGAAGTTGCGAACTTGGGATAAAAGCCCTACCATCATTATTACACTTCCGATTGAGCTATGCCCCAGTAAA
This sequence comes from Acetivibrio straminisolvens JCM 21531, assembly GCF_000521465.1. GTDB lineage: Bacteria > Bacillota > Clostridia > Acetivibrionales > Acetivibrionaceae > Hungateiclostridium > Hungateiclostridium straminisolvens. The sequence continues at coordinate 18,351 of NZ_BAVR01000015.1, read as the reverse complement.
ACCTTATAACCCAAATATCCATACACAATACCTTCAGGTACCAGGTTCATAATTATATTAAGTATGACCAATTGGCTGAAAAAATTTATATGATTAATCTGTATATCGATATTCTCTTGCTGTTTCTCCTTCAGCTCTCTATTTCTTTTGCCTCACAGTTATGAACTTTTATTAACCGTATCCCTTGTATATTCTCTTTTATCAACTGAAGGATTTTCCTGTTCGATTCTGCCTGCAAATCAAAACTATACCCTTTCTTGCTGAAAAGGTATCTTCTTATTAAGATGTAAGGTATATATACTGTGATAAAAAGAAACGGTATAAAAACATCCGTCTTTATTATAATTATAAAGCAAACAATTGCTGTAACTGTAACACCGAAAATATCCCTCATAATTAAAATAATTTTTTCTTTAATTACAAGAATACTTTCCGTAATCCTCTGGTACAGCGAATCGCTTCCAAATTCAGTAATTTTATTCAATTGCTTTGTCTGAAACAATCTAAAAACATATAACCTCTTATCATTAATCAGCTTAATGACCATTTTTTCCAAAAGCAGATTCGACAACGACTGCAATAACGAACTTATAATGAATGAAGCAGCAATAAGTAATGCGTAAAAGGCCACAACAGAAAATTTACCCGAAGGCAATGCTATATCCACCATTCTTCTGATAACAATCTGGGGCACAGCTACAGCTATACTTGCAAGAAACATTATAAAAAACCATATAAAGAATTTTCTTTTACTCTTTTTAAACAATCCCCATGTGTATCTTACGGTATTCATAAGACCTGCCCTTCTTCACTGATACGTTAATATCTGTTATCCAAAATTGCTTTTAAAGCAAGCTGCTGTTCTTTTACATCCTTGCTCTTTGCAGAGTCGCTAAATTTCCATTGTTGATAGCGTATTAACTGCCGGGCTTTCATCTCAGGTAAAGTCTCATCTATCTGAATGTCCAACAGCAACGGTCTTTCTCTCTCAATAAAGGATTGAACCGCCAATTCCAGCTCATATACGTTCGTGACTTTAACTGCATCAACTCCTAATGCCTTGCACAATCCGACATGATCAATTGCTTTGTATGTGGTACCCACAATATTCCCGTTATAATACTTTTTTTGGGCATTATAAATAGAACCGTACTTTTCGTTGTTTAAGTTTAGCCATAAAACCGGCACATCATAATTATACGCTGTTGCCAATTCAAATCCCGTTTGGCGGAAACCTCCATCCCCAAAAACCGCTACAACGTAACAGGAGTTTCGTGCCAATTTAACACCGATAGAGGCAGCCGGTGCATATCCGATGGATGCCTGGTTAAGGGCTTCAATATGTTTATCCGCACCGTTGAGCAATATATTCGTTTCCGTCCAAACAACAGAATCACACACCCAAACCGTCTTATCCTCCGGCATCAATTTGAACACACTCCGGATTGCCTGAACCGGATTTATCTTTCCTTCGGTGTTACAATCATATTGTATGTTTTCATATTTACGGATAAACTTCTCCTTTGACGCCGTTACTGCATCTCTGGCCTCATCCCATGTTTTTGTCTGAAGCAAATCCAATTTGCTTAAATATTTTAAAAATTCATGGGAATCCATATTAATCCCCAACGTTGGATTGTACACTTTTCCAATTTGCTCAGGATCAATATCCACATGAATCAGCTTGGCTTTTTTAAAAGGTCTGTCCCAACACTGTGTCGAAAACTCACTCATGGAGATTCCCACAGCAATTATCAAGTCAGCATGCATACCAAGATAATAATTGGCATGGGAATGTCCGTACAAACCTATGCATCCTAAGGACATCGGGTTCCTTTCATCTAGCAAACCTTTTCCCCTGAGACTCGTAGCTACAGGCAATCCATATTGGGCCAAGTCAGATACGATTTTTTCATTGCACCTGTATTTTGCTCCGGCCCCCAACAAGAGCAAAGGTTTTCTGGACTCTGACAGAAGTTGTGTTAAAGCGTTTAATTCTGTATTATCAATTACAGGGTTTTCAAAGTTTTTAGAAGGCTTGAACCCGGAGAATTCAATCTCGGACTGAAGTATGTCCACAGGAATACACAAATGCACCGGACCCTTTCTTTTCTCCAGGAGATTGAATTCCGCTTCATAAAGTGCGGGTAACAGTTCATCTACAGTTTTAATAATTTTCGAATACTTGGTAATCTTACTGAATAAACCTTCAAGATCTGCTGTCCGGTTTATCCCTACACTTTCCTGCATCGCGCCTTTTCCGAAATTCTCAACAGGAACCTGTCCGGTAATAATTAATACCGGTTGAGAATCGGAAAATGAATTTATAACACCGCTTAACGCGTTTGTTGCTCCTATACCCGTTGTGGTAATTATGCACCCGACTTTTTCACTGGCCTTGGCAAATCCGTCTGCCATAAGAGCAGCACCATATTCATGCTGGGTAAGAATAAAACGAATTCCATAACTTGAGACAGAGTCTATAATTGGTAAGACGTAACTGCCAGGTATCCCAAAAACAGTATCCACCCCTAATTTTTTTAACCATAAAGTAACTATGTCTTTTATATACAATTATGTCACCTCAGCTTTGCAAGAAACCTGATGAGTTTGTCAATGCTCTCATCTATTATATCATCAGACCTGGAAATGGAAATTCGCCACCAACCCTCATCACACGAATTGAATTCACAACCGGGGACAATTAGAATCCCCTCATCGTCAAACAATTGCTCTCCAAAATTTCCACCGTCCGAAATTCTTTTCGTATTAAACCAAACATAATAAGTGGCAATATTATTATAAAACTCTATATTATGTAATCTAAATAATTCCCGGAACTTGTTTATACGCTGTGCGTATACGGAATTGTTCCGGGAGTAAAAATGCTCAAGTTCTCCACGAATGTCTTTCTCCAAAATTTCTTTTCCGAGATACTGAATAGGTTTAAAGGCCGACACATCAACAACAGTCTTAATGCTTTTCAAATTTTCAATCAGTTTCCTGTTTCCAATGGCATACCCCAAACGTATTCCCGGCAAATTGAAGCTCTTTGAAAACGAATACATCTCGATACAACAATCCATGGCACCCGGCAGACTTAATATTGAAAAATGTTTATAGGATGAAAACGGTATTATGTCTGAATAAACACAGTCCAGACAAATATAAATATTATGCTTCAATGCAATGTCAATCAACGATTTGCAAAAAGATTCATCAACACTGTTCCTGTAGGATTGTTCGGGTAGTTTAAATATAATAACTTAATACTCCTTAAGTCATTGGAGCATAAACTTTCGAGGTCAGGTAAATACCCGTTTTCGGGCTTGGTTTCAATTATTACGGAAGAAGCTTTGGACATTTCTATTGCTTGCCTGTATATAGGATATGACGGTGTTGCATATGCTCCCACATCCCCATAACCCAAAGTTCCCAGCGCAAGATGAACTATTCCTTCCTTAACTCCGAGTAGCGGCAATACCTCATATTCAGGGTGAACACTTACTCCGTGTTTCCTATATGCCCAATCACTTATAGTCTCTTTAAAGGTATTCTCGCCGTAAATCTGTGGATAAGTGTAAATATGCTCTTTATGCATTTGATTTATAAATAGCCCGGTAGCAAATTCCGGGGGAGGCAAATCCGGGTCTCCAATGCTTAAATCCAAAACATTCTTACCTTCCGCCTTTGCAATTCTAAGTTTCTCATATACCTTATCGAAGAAATTGCCGTGTGCTTTCACTTTACCCACCCTGAAACTCAATTTACCCGTTCAAAAAACCGCACCACATGAATGTATTTACTTTTCCGCCAAAAATCTTTATTATTGCTATAGTTTCTTTCCTGCAAAAACTGCCAGTTCAAAACTCTTGAAAAACACATCCACCTGCTTAAAGCCTATTTCCCTCAGCCATTCGCACTGAGTTTCCACAGAAAGCAATATATTGTCTTTTTGTCCTCCCGGTTATGAAAATCCTTGCTTATCTGTTCCCTTGACCTTGCATTTTCCAAATTCTTTTCATATTCAAATATCGAATCAATAAATGCTTCATCACTGAGCATTTCACCCCATGCAGATTTAGATGCAACATGCTCAATATTTATGAACAAGCCATTGTGTTCCAACCGGTCATATATTTCCTGATAAAGTTCATATTTACGGCCATGATGTAAATGATGAATACAATAGCCTGATACAAACGCATCCACCTTTTCCATGCCACCGGTAAATATTTTTTCGTGCCAATCCGGAAATGCAATGTCGCATTTAATTATTTTCACACGGTCCAAATACTTCTCAAGCCTTTTATTGGCTGCTTCTATCATGGGATCGGAAAAATCAAGAACATATCCCCGAGCCTCTCTAAACTGCTCTAGAATCAAATGGCTAAGTATTCCGTCCCCTCCGCCCAAATCAACAAATGTTTTAGTCGGAACCTCGTTATGCCGCAGAATATGAAGCATAACATTCAATTGATCTATTGCATTGGGAAGGGCAGCCCTTTGTCCTTTAATAAAGGATTCAACCACCATTTTGTTTTTCCATGAAGATACAGTCTCCATTTATTCAACCTCCAACTTGTTATTAATCCTCTGCCTTTTCAATCTCAAGAGTTTTTTCCACCAACTCCACAATAGATTTTATTTGATTCAATTTTAGAACGTCCACATCTTCCAAATTAATAGTTATATTAAATTTGTCTTCTATTTCTGCAATCATAACAACAAAATTTATGGAACTTATACCCAATTCATCAAAAATCTTAGTTTCCCCGGTAACATTAATATTAGACAAATTAACTGAACTGAGACCTAAAATAATATCTTTAACTTCCTCAAAAATATTATTTTCAAGACACATTATTAATTCTTCTCCTCACTTATCAATAATTTTTTTAGCTCTTCCCTTAATATTTTTCCGCTGGCACTTCTCGGGATTGCTTTTACTGTTTTAATTAAGTCAGGACATTTATACTCGGATAAATTATCTTTACAGAATTTGACCAGTTCATTCTGATCTATCGGCTCATTTTCGTATTCGACGCAAAACAATACGACTTTTTCCCCCATGTTTTCGTCAGGGACACCGACAACAGCAAAATCATACATTTTCTTATAGCCAAGAAGAGCTTCCTCAACTTCCTCAATAGATATCTTATTACCGTGTTTAATAATTATGTTCTTTTTACGTCCGACAATGTAAAAATCATGTTCTTCATCATAATAGCCCAAATCACCGGTGTAAAACCACCCGTCTTTTATAACATTGCCGGTTGATGCCGAATCGTTGTAATAACCTTTCATTACGGTTGGTCCGGAAATCAGTATTTCACCGACTTCATACGGTTTACATTCGTTACCGGCTTCATTAATTATTTTTGTAGGATAAATCGGTTTGCCCAGAGAACATTTTCTCCTTTTCTCATCGTCATAAGATCCGAATAGGCTTCTACATGTAGTTTCAGTCAATCCGTATCCGTTCAATACAGGAATTCCGGTAAGATCCTCAACCGCATTCTGAGTTTCCTTTGAGAGAGGAGCCATACTGCTGATAATCATTTTAGGTTTCCATGTCAAAGTTTTAAAAGACTTTTGAAACTTCAGTAACATATTCAGCACCGATGGGTTGGCATAAATATGTGAAATTTTATTATTCTGAATTATATTCCAAAAATCTTTCACAAACGCCAAAAACAGTGACTGCTCCAAGAAGGGTTTGCATAAGAAAACGCTCGCTCCAGCATAAGCCGTTGACAAAATATTTATTACCGTCGAACCTATTGTTGTTAGCGGGAAATAAGCTATAAGTCTCGAATCATCGCTTATCCCATAATACCTGACAACATCATAAATGTTTGCCAGTATATTTTGGACAGTCAATTCCACGCCTTTTGACCTTCCTGTCGATCCCGTCGTGAAAATTATTATTGAGCCGTCGGCCGAAATTTCATTTAACTCGCCGGTCTCGGTCAATCCCTTGCCCAGACTGCATTGCTCGTCCATGGTAATAAATGTATATTTATTTGAGAATTTATCAATATAACTCATCTTCTTTTTGCATTCCCGGCTGACAAATACCACTCTGGGACATATCAACGACAATGCATAATCCAGATCGTTTTCTTTAAGACTTGTGCTCAACGGGCTTATTGTTATCCCAAAAGAAAGAGCGGCTGTAATAAAAACATAACCCAAGTAACTGCTTTCGGAAATGACAGCTATTTTATCCCCTGACTTTATTTCAAGGGAGGAAAAGTACCTGTAAGCAGCATTCACATCATTAAAGAATTCATTATACGTGATTTTCCTCTCGTCTGCTTGATTTAATATAAATACTTTGTCACCTTTTTCACTCTGAGCTTTTTTTATCAAATCGTAAATCGAATGAATATTTTTATGGGCCATTCAAAGCATCTCCTTTTAAAATCTTTATAAAGCTATGGTTTCGCCCAAGCGCATTTTCTTTCGTAAATCCTCCACGATTCTCTCATTTTCTAATAGCATTTCCAATATATCACTTTCTTCTTTCTGCCTTTCGATGACTTTTGATATTGCCCCATTTTTCAAAACAATTCTTTTATCCGCTTTTAATGCAATGACAGGATCATGAGTTGCCAATAATGCAATTTCTCCTTTACCGGTAAGAAAATTTATAGCAACATCCTTATTAATTCCTGCATTCTCGATTTCATCAATCAATACAATAGGGGATTTGCTTATAAGAACGGCATCGGAAATCATAAGAGCCCTTGACTGGCCGCCGGACAAGGAAACCAACTGCATCTCCCCTGTAAACGGTTCTCCGCACAATTTACAAGCCGTCTTGATAACATCATCAATGAGCGATTCGTTATTTGATATACCAAGCCGAGATTCAATATGCAGATTAAGAAAATCGTATACAGATAAATCAAGAATAAAGTTCATCGTCTGGGAAATATGTGCTATCGGACGTATCATATTGTATGAGTCATCCGAAACTTCCCACAGGTTATCGTTCAAATACACTTTTCGTTTTGAAACGGTATCCCCCACAGCAAGAGATTCAATATCAAACAGCAACTGTGATTTTCCCGAACCGGTAGGTCCAACAATAGCAACAATTTCACCGCTTCGAAGCTCAATGCTCTCCACGGGTTCCCGATTTCCATCCTTATCAAAACCGGTTTCTATTCGTATTCGGTCAATATTTGAAAAGTTAATCGCTTCCTTTTGCATTTCAATCTCTTTTTTCTGAGCTTCCCTTGAAAAAATAGCCTGCAATACTTGTGATAATTCATAACCGGCTTCGTCACATAAATATTTCAATGAGGAATCTTTGTTCGTAATCGGAATTCCAAGATCCTTCATTATAATTTCAATATCCGGAACCCACTCCTGAATTTGATTTATAGTGAGTCCCTCAACAGTAAAGCTTTCAAGTCCTCTCGATGAATCTTTTATCATAACCGCATATCTCCTATCTGATAATCTGGAAATTGAATTAAACGATAACTTCCTTTTGCAAAATGCTGTCCGACACGCTTTTCTCCCAGACAGAATGAACAGACAGCTCCCGGCATAGGATATCTAAGTTTTAAAGACAAATGGCCTCCTGCGTTGTCAATGTCTTCAGCCTTTTCAAACCAGTTTGACAAGATATTTGTCCGTTGACCCGTCAAACCGTTAACTTCTAGTATTTTTACTTTTGGTGCAACTCTGGATAAATGAATACAGAATACCTCCCGCTCTGCTTGCGATATCAAGTCTCCTTTGGTCAGCACTGCAATATCCGCTGACTTCAAAAGCGGTCCAATTTTTTTAGGGGCATTTGAGCTGAGCATGTCCAAAATAACAACAGATAGTACATCTTTCAGATGAGGTGAACAGCGATTGCATAAACCGGCACTTTCAATTATCAGGTAGTCGCAATTGTTTTTAAATCCCCATTCGATGATTCGGTCGATATTTGTCGCAAGATAGTGATCCGGACAAACATAAACAGATAAACCGTTACAGCCTCAAAGCCATTTTTTTTATACCTTTCTTCGTCTCCTCCAACTAAGCAGTCTAATTTCACCACATGGATCTTCTTGCCTTTATCTTTTAATTTCTCCAGTGTATGCAGTAACACGCTGGTTTTTCCGGTAGATGGCGGTCCGCCCGCTATTATCAGTTTCATATCTTACTCCTTTTCCTAATCATTTCAATTAATCTTGTAGTGTACGTGAGAGGATTGCTCTCGAATAGATCTTGCCAAGGTCTTGTGATAAAAGGTAATAAACGTTCATCAATTTCAAAATCTTTATGGTTTGGAACCATACTGCCGCAGGTCTTAAAGACCTCCAAAAACTCTTTGTCCGTTAAAAATTTCAGTAACTCTTCTGTTTCTTGCACTGCATCACTCTTCACTGCCGCAAACGCAGGCAATAATATTGACCCGTCTTCAGGATACACGGCTACAGCACCGGAAGATGAAGAAATCTCTGCAAAATGCACCGGTACAATAAAGATCCCCGGTATTTCATCACGATCTCTTCTGGTGGATACTTCAGCGGGATGCATGTCATAAGAACAGTTTTCCGCGAATTTTTGGAATTTTTCTTCCCCTAAATGATAATACAATGCACCCAACAGATCCGGAATGATAGGAAGATTCAAGGACGGAACGGCAATTTTGCCTTTGTACTTTTCATCAGTCAGGTCCACCCATGTCTTGGGAAGTTCAACATCACCGAGCACACTCTTTCTGCACGACATAATAAAGGGTGTTCCATAAACCAGACGCAAAATACCGTTCGGGTCTTTAAACTCTTCCAGCAATGGGTGGGCATCTGCATGCGACCCGATCTTCTTCCATATGTTATTCTTATATATTCTGCCTCCATAAAAATTATGTACAAAAATATCTTTACCGACTGCAGTGAACAAATCAACCAAACGATCATATCTTTTACTGTTTGATATGGCCATAATATCCTTAAGCACATCACCGCCGGCCGTTCCCTCGCCTGCCACAGTCCAGGCCAGCTTTTTATCGAATCTGTAGTTGAAATCCGAAACAAATTTGTCAAACTTCTCTATTAGAACATTCCGTATCGGACAAGGCACTATACCCAAGAAACGTATATCCGCTTTCGGCACAGAATCCATGTTTACAATATTTTCACAGGATTCTTCCGTCCTCCCGGGAACGGCATCTTCATCCGTATTTTCGCTGATTCTCTCAATGAGTATCCGAATAAGCTCGTCCACATGCATACCTTTAAAAGCAGCTGCTTGTTCAAGGGTTATCATGTAAGACACAGTTTTACGGGTAACAGGATTTTTCATTGGTGTAAATCCCAGTTCAACAAAAGTATCAATCAGAAACGGATATTTATCAACAATCTTTCCTACGGTTGAATTACTCAATAAGGTTTTGAGGTTGTTATCTTTTGATTCCATATTGACCTCCAATAAATAATATTAGATTTATAACCCGGTCGGTCATTATATCAATGCCTGTCATAAAAATTCATTGAACACGAACTTATCACGCCCCCCTCCAGCGGATTATTGAACAATGGCCCTTTGTAAGTCAGGCACCCGCCCTGACATATTTTTTTATGGAAGTAATTACATTCTTCACAATTGCCGATTGACATATGCTCCCACTTGGCTTCATTTATCAAATACTCAAAATCATCAAGACTCTTTATAAATTCATTTTTGTTCTGTACCTTTATCATGCCGAAATCAATTAAGCTGCTGCACCCCAACACGCTCATATCCGGGTTTATGGCTTTATACGGGCTACAACAACCTTTCATACCGCCTTTATCTATCAGATACTCCAGTTCGCTCTCGCTAAAAGAGCAGAAAGGCAACGGTCTGGCGGATTTAAGCTTTATCCCCATCTCATTTGCATCTTTTACAAAGCTTAAAAGTCTTGGGGCAAACGACTCAACGAACTCTATAGGAACGTAATCGTTATTTCCGCCTCCGGGGGCTGAAATTGAATAGAGTATCAAAGCTTTATATTTCTGTGCCAGGTTTAAGACATTTTCATATTCAAAATCGCTGGAGTTGATATTGAACCGAAGATTGATCATTCTTCCGTCGTTATAAAGCGTATCAATATTGTGCATATATCTTTTTTTCAATTCTTCATTAAAGAAATATTTCTCCTCATAATGTATATTGAATTTTTTCAATACCGGGCTACGGAGAATCAAATTCAAAATATCTTCACCGTACATATTGTTTGTGTACAGCTTGGCTGATTTTATATTTTCATTCATGATGGAGAGTAGCTCATCAAATTTGGAATGCATTGTAGATTCTCCACCTATTAATACAATTTCAACTTTTTTGTATTCCTCATTCAGCCAATTGATTATGTTCCTGAAATTTTCAACTGATATTTCTCCATACTTGTCACTCATTTCTTTTGCATAGCAATAACTGCAATAATTATACATATTGCATTTGTATGTAGGAATAATTGTAAAAGTAATTCTCTCTCTCATTTTATCCTTCTCCTTTATTGCTAAATTTTATATTCGCCTTAAAAGCTCGGCTACAACATTACACACCTTGCTTTTTTCGGCGTTCCGGCTTAAATCAATAATTTTGTTCCAGATTTCCCTTGAGCTTGTTTCATCAACCTGTCTTAAACACTGAAACATTCCAGTTTGAAACAACTGGTATAATTTTTTTCTCTCAAACTTATCTAAATCCTTGAAAAAACTGTTGAGCTTGTACTCTCTTATAAGCCTTGGAATCAGCCCGATAACACTTTCCGAATGATGGTAGACGTCTTTGAATACCTGCATTTGCAATCCCGGGACCTCCTTAGAACTCATTGTGTCATGTTCCCAGGATGTATAGAATTTTGATGTTCTTATCAATTCATCATTTATTCTCAAGTTAAACTTATCACGTTCTTTAAACAACCGGCATCCTTTACTTATACCCAAACTGAATAAATGGTAATATTCCATTTTCGAATCTTTGATTAAGTCCGCAACCTTTTTTACCGTGTCTTGTGTCTCTCCGGGGAATCCAATGATAAAAGATCCGGTTGAATAGATATCGTTCTTATTAAGCCTTTCAAACGCAGGCAGTATGTCTTTTTCCAATGTTTTTTTGCCCATCGCATTCAAAATCGGCTCATGTGCCGATTCAACACCGAGAAACACCTGACTGCATCCGGCTGTCTTGAGGGCTGCCACCACTTCATCAGTTAAATCGGTCACTCTCCCAAAGCAGAAAAATTCCATTCCAATTTTGCTTGCACTAATTTCATTACAAACTTGAATGCACCAGTCTTGTGGAAATGTAAAATTTGACCCGATAAAACGAATTGCATCATAACCCAATTCCTTTAAGTGCTTCATCTCTTCCACTATCCGTTCCGGATTTTTTGTTCTAAACCTGCCGGCAATGGGATAGGTGCAAAACAAGCACCGAAATGCACATCCTCTGACAGCTTCAATAGTTGGGGTAGGAGTAGAATCGTCCCCTATAAAATATTCGTGTATTAATTCCCATTTAGGAATTGGGGCGGAATTTATATCGATATTGGGAATATTTTTAGGAACCTCGGGGATACCCGATCCGTCCTGTCTTTTAACAACACCGTCAATTGCGGTTTCAGAACCGTTGCATATATTATGCACCAATTTAGGAAAACTGTATTCCCCATCACCAAACACAAAATAGTCTACTTGTCTGACACTTGTATATATATCTTCAAATTCGCTTAAGAGAAGCGGACCGCCAACGACTATTTTGGCCTGTTTATTGTAATTCCTGACAAAATCCACAATTTCCTGCAGTCTGGCACATCCGTCAATGTAAGTAGTAGAAATCGCAATACATTTCAAATCTGTTTGTAAATATTGTATCAACTCTTCTTTGTTCTTATTTATTATATCGAAATTATCAAACGTTTTAAATTTCAGTCCTGCATTAAACAGTGCCGTAGAAAGGACTACACCGGTTAAGGAATATCCAACCTCTATTTCAGGAAGGCTTGTACTATATTCCTCAAGCTGAAATGGCTGATTCTTCAGAAACCTTTTAAAACCCATTTGCAATAATGATGTAAATGAATCATAAGCAGTACCAAAATGGTTTTTATCTATCAGAAGCAATACATCCATATTTTTACCTCGTAAATTTTTAATAATTAAATCTTCGACACAACCTCCAACGAAACATTTACACGTCTCAGATTACCCATAAACTCCAATTCTATTTCCGCACGCTTTTTATGTCTGTCAATTCTCTTTACAATGCTCTCCCTGCCGCATAGAGGGCCGGATGTCACTATCAACTTATCCCCTTCTATAAAACCGATTGATTTTTCAACAACATGCGTGTGAGGATGCCTGTTAACACAAAAATTTAACAAAAATTCCTTTTCTTTTTCATGTAAAGACATGAATTCGGGATTTTCCTTTCCCAAAAGATTAATAAAGTGCGTTGTTTGCTTTACTATTTGTAATGCCTTACGTGCAAATTTTGTTGAATCCATTACCGACTCAGCCAAGACATAACCCGGGAACATAGGTTTAAGCTTTTTATAAGTCTGCCCTGAGTTTTTATATACCAGCTCTACTTGAGGAACAAATGCAACTGTCCTCTCATCGTCAAACATTCCGTTTAAGTAGTTGCAAACCGCATGCTCTTTACCGGTATGTGTAAAGAAGACAAACCATTTACACATCTCTGACATCCCCCCAAGACACAGCCTCTCCCCTTCACACCTCCTCTTGGTGCTACAGAAATTGCTATAACATGACACCCTCAGATATCAACGCGAACTGGCGACGATTAATATCCTTCAGGATTTGTTTCTTTGATTTGACTGCACTAATTGCTAATAAATTCAAATAAACATGGGTATGAAAAATAAAGAGTAGTACTGACCTTGCTCCCCAGTTAATTAAGCAAAATACAACACAGGTTGTTTTAAAATCGCTTCTTATCTAGATACTTTTAGATACTTTGATTTTTCTTAATTTATATATATTATACTTCTTCCCCTACTATGTAAAAGATAAATACATTACAACATTTTTTTATTTATACTATTTTAGCATTTTCTTTGATGTTTTTCAACATAATATCTGGAAAACCACCACTTAAAGTTTAATATTTTACAGATTGTTTGTCAATATCTTATTTAATCTTACAGAAGGGCGGAGAAACACAGGAAAAACGCAGAGGGACAGTTCGAAACCGCTGAAATAGCAAGGTTTTTTTTAGCTGCTTTCACAGTTTTATAATTCCAAAAATGTTTAGTTCCAATTTATCTTTAAGAATTGTACAACCCCTCTAGTGTTGGTTTTTATGTCAATTCTATTATACCCTTTAAAAGGGGGGCTTTTTACTATTCTTCCCACGGAACCTTTCTTATCCAGCTATAACCGCATAGTAAGTGAATTATTTCTTCTTTATATTTAGGATGACTAATTTCTTTGTCTAATATGCCTTCTTTTATTTGAATACCAACAAAATCTTTCATTAATATATCAAATTTATTCGAATTAAAATCATCTAAAGAATTCAAAATCTCTTTTAGTTTCCTGTCAAAATTCTCAGTATCATTTTCCATCATCCTTATCTCGTCCATATCAAGAAATATGTAGTTTAGATTAATATCTTGCAATAGAAAAATCCACTTTTGGTATAAAGAATCATATGTTTTAGGAAGTACACTTAAGAATCTTTCTTTTCGTTTAGTTGCTCTTTCAATAGCTTTATCCTTTTCTACTACTAATATAGGCCAATCTTCAAATGTCCCGTCTGACATTTCGAGTTTTCTATAGATAAGATCTTCATAAGAAAATAAACCAAACCAAAACATAGGAATAGAGTAATTGGCAACAGCAATAATATTTTGACTTTCATTATAATTTTATTATAGTCAAATTGCTTAGAATTACCAATTAACAACATTGATCTGTTGGCCATATCAAAAATTCCTCCAAATAATAAAATCTCTGTGTCTTTGTTTTAACTCAATACAGAAGTTTTTCTCCGTTTTGGATTATTGTTTTTATTTCATTTATGATTATACTAGACTATCAGCAAATCAAAATTTCGCCATATTGATACTATAATTATATCACTAAGCAAAACACTGTACAGACTTTAACATAAAAATGCAATATATAGAATTTCCAACAGGTAAGAAATATGCCGTACAATTCCTCAAATCTTTATTATTGACATGCCGCAAGGCAATAATATAAAATAAATTGTTGCCTTATAATACATAATAAATTAATAATTAACGGTAAGAGGTTATGCTGTTATGCAAAATAAAATTAGTTACGAAGTTGAAAGAAGAAGGACGTTTGCAATTATATCCCACCCTGACGCCGGTAAGACAACCTTGACGGAAAAGCTCCTTCTGTATGGAGCGCTATAAGGCTGGCCGGTTCTGTAAAGGCAAGAAAAGCAAGCAAATATGCAACGTCCGACTGGATGGAAATTGAAAAACAAAGAGGTATCTCGGTTACCTCAAGCGTTATGCAATTTGAATACAACAACTTTTGCATTAATATATTGGATACTCCGGGTCACCAGGACTTTAGTGAAGACACCTACCGTACTCTTATGGCTGCCGACAGTGCAGTCATGCTAATCGATGGAGCCAAAGGTGTGGAGGAACAGACTATAAAGCTCTTTCATGTCTGTAAAATGAGAGGTATTCCTATATTTACTTTTGTAAACAAGATGGACAGAGCAAGCAAGGACCCCTTCGAACTTATGGAAGAACTGGAAAATGTCCTTGGAATCCGTTCCTATCCCATGAACTGGCCAATAGGAACCGACGGGGACTTCAAAGGGTATATAACAGAAAACTTTCCCAGATAGAATTGTTCGAAGGAGGCAATCACGGTCAAACTATCGTTTCTTCAACTAAAGGCAGCGTTGATGACAAGATATTCGCCGAGCTTCTAGGAGAACATTATCACAAAAAACTCTGTGAAGATATAGAGCTTCTTGATATGGCAGGAGACGCTTTCGACAGGAAAAAAATACAGCAGGGTGAACTTACTCCCATGTTCTTTGGGAGTGCCATGACCAATTTCGGAGTTCAGCCCTTTCTTGAAGAGTTTTTGGAACTGTCTCCAAAACCGGGCATCAAGAATTCCACCGAAGGAGAAGTAGACCCGGAATCGGACAAGTTTACCGGATTTGTGTTTAAAATTCAGGCAAATATGAATCCCGCTCACAGGGACAGAATAGCCTTTATTAGAATCTGTTCAGGGCGCTTTAGCCGCGGTATGTCGGTCTACCACGTTCAGCAAGGAAAAGAAGTGCGTCTTTCCCAGCCTCAGCAGTTTATGGCACAGGAACGCACCATAGTTGAAGAAGCTTATGCAGGAGACATAATCGGCGTCTTCGACCCCGGAATATTCCACATCGGAGACACTTTGAGCGAAGGCAACAGCAATCTGAAGTTTGAAGGAATTCCAATATTCCCGGCCGAACATTTTGCCAAAGTTACCCCGGTAGACACTATGAAACGAAAGCAGTTTATAAAAGGTATCAATCAACTCTCTGAGGAAGGTACAATACAGGTATTCAAACAAATAGATATAGGATTTGAGTCCCTTATTGTCGGAGTAGTCGGAGTTTTGCAGTTTGAGGTTTTAGAGTACAGACTTAAGCAGGAGTACGGTGTCGATTTAAGAATTCAGCGGCTTCCCCATAAGCATGCCCGCTGGATTGTGTCCAATGACATAGAACCTCGAAATCTCACTTTGACAAGCACGACAATGGTTGTCCATGATGAAGATGAAAGATATGTTCTTTTGTTTGAAAATGAGTGGTCTATACGGTGGGCTGAGGAAAAAAATCCTTCGTTAAAGCTGCATGACATTGCAAAAAGAGATTTTTAATGTTTATTTATATGTCTCATTTATTTGTCTTTAAAAGCTTTATAGAAAGTTTTTAGGATTAAAATAAGGGTTGGTATATTGCCAACCCTTATTTAATTCATGAGTCATATTGAATTTTACTTTATAAAGCCTATAATTCCAAAACTCTTATTCCACTGTTTTCTTACTTACTATCGTTTCACTTTGCTCCTTGTTTCGTACATAATAATGGTCTATAGAGCTTTCCAATATATGTCCGTATGCCCAATAACCTTCTTCAACATCGGCGAAAGGTACCTTTGCCCCTTCAAGCGGACCTCTGAACAACATTTTGTTTATTATTGTCACCGCTTCGCTTCGCGTTATGTAGTTATCAGGCTTAAACAGTCTCACACCATTTTCAAGGTAACCTTCTATCAGTCTTACCCTGAATATTTCATCTATGTAGTTCTTCGCCCAATGATTTGCGATATCTGAAAAATTCACCTCATCATGCTCAACATTTTTAAGCTGCAAATATTTAGCCAAAACCGTAGCAAATTCTGCCCTTGTAATAAAGTTGTCGGGACGGAATGAGCCATCTTCATATCCTGTAAACAAGCCTTTTTCTGTCACGGCAATTATATTGTTATATGCCAATGGTTCTTTGACACATCCGGGTATGTTTTGGTTCCGGCAACCTCTTGTTTCAATCCTAATATCCTAGCCATAATTGTTGCCACTTCAGCTCTTGTTATATTGTTTAAAGGCCTGAACGTATTGTCTTCATAACCTGCAATATATTTGCCGTGATAGTTTTCACCGTATCGGTTCGAGAAAAGAAGGAAAATAGTCTTTGATTCATCGTCATCCTTGTTAAGCAATGTTCCGTCAGCTGTAATGAAAGTAGTGGCAGATGAACTTATCTCCGGAACATCAAGTTGATTTACCTTGACTTTATATTGAATTTTGCCCGAAGAATTCGCCTTAAGAGCTTCGATTTTCCATTCAATGTTATCGTCATTTCGAGTGCCGCCAGCTATATCCACAACAGTTGTGTTTGCTGGTATTTCCGATTTTACAATAACATTATTTGCCTGAGCATTGGTTTTGATCTTGTAGATGACAGTAAAAGTAATTACTTCACCTTCTTCATATTGCGATTTGTCGGCACTTATGAATATGGACAAATCTACCGGATTGGCTCCTGGAATACCTGGGTTGGGCTCCAGGATTTCATTGTCTTTACTGCCGCCATTGTTATTACCTCCGTTATTGCCGCCACTATTATTGCCTCCATTATTGTTATCTCCATTATTACCGCCATTATTGTTGCCGCCGTTATTACCGCCGTTATTACCTCCGTTATTACCGCCGTTGTTGCCATCATTATTGCCACCGTCATTACCGCCGTCATCTTTCTTTTCTTTTATTACAACCTTTTTACTTGTCTCAGGAGAAATATTTCCGGCATTATCAATTGTTCTTGCACAAATCTCTGTTTCTCCCAATGCAGATATGGTTATTACAGTTCCTTCCTCGTATTTTTCCCAATCTTTCGTAGTCGCACCCTTTAAGCAGTATTCAGTTCTGTTAACTCCGGACTCCTTGTCAATTCCAGGCACAATTGCAGCCGTAATCGGTTGTTCTGCAGTCTCCTGAGCACTTGTATTAATCACCGGTGCTGTTGGAGGGTATGTATCAATATTAGTCACAACTTTTACAGCTTCTTCGCTTAAATTTCCCGCTTCGTCCATACATACAGCATAAACTGCCTCATTAACCGTTAAAGTTAAACTGTCTTTATAATCCGACCATTTCGCATCCTTGCCAATTTTAAACAACTTCACAATAGCATCATCGGGATAGCTTATCGTGACAAATACACTACCGTTTGTCGGTGTATCGTTCTCAGGTTTCTGGGTAATAACCGGTGCCTCCGGTGGAGTCTTGTCAATATTATTTATTACAAGTTCAGCTATCTCCGAAACATTTCCGGCTTCATCAGTTGCCCTTGCTTTTATTGTACCGTTTTCATCCATTACAATCCGGTCATCTTTAGTTACATCGGTTATTGGCATCCAAGGTCCGTCATTTATCTTTATCTCTTTGACCGCTGCATCTGTTGGATAATATACCGACACTACAACGCTCTGATTTGTGATTTCTGTCTTGTCTGGAGTAAGCACCGGTTTTTCGGGCGGTACAGTATCAACTGTAAACTCTATTCTTTCCGGAAGTGACCTTACTCCTCTTTTATCCACTGCCCAAAAATAAAAGTCGTGAACTCCGTCTTTAAGATCAAACGATGATAAATCTATGGCTCCGCTTATGCTCTGCTTCGTTCCGTCGGATATAACGGAATCCTTAAAAGAATTTCCCGCCATGCTTTCATCATAGCTGTCAAAGCTAAAGAACAGCCCCAGTGTATCACCTACGTTTTCATCTTTAACATAACCTTCAAAATTAATTTTATTATTTGTAATTATCAATCCCGCTATTTTTT
>NZ_BAVR01000016.1 GCF_000521465.1 Acetivibrio straminisolvens JCM 21531 | reverse complement strand
TCTCGCGCCTTGTTACCTCAGCGCGACTTTTACATATTAGCATGTTATTTTTAATTTGTCAACACTTTTTTTGAATTTTTTTATCTGTTTTTAAAATCCTTTTTATTCAGTGCCGTTCATCAGCGACGGCTTTACTAATATACCACCTGCGCTAAATTGTTTCAACCCTTAAATCTCTCATTAAACATAATTATATTAATTTATTAATTAAATTCTTGATTATTCTATGAAATATTTAATAATATCCTCTGTTTTCTCGATGTGTCCTACCGATTCTATATTATTATTGGCCAAAAGTACTGTTGGCCAATAATATAAAGCATTAATATATTTAATAAATATAGTATTATTATTTCCCGAATCGGCTATCTTATACTATTCAGATATTATTTAAGCTTTTTCAATACTATTACTTTGTTTCCCTTTTTATTGAACCTTATCTTATCGCACAAGCTGCTTACAATCAACATCCCCCGTCCGCTTTCTTTAAGATCGCATATATCCGCCATCTCATCGGGACCGCCTTCCTCATCGCATATACATCCGCAGTCGTAGCCCTCACCTTCATCTTCTATAATAAAATAGACAGAATTGCTTGCTGTTATGCCGGCACAAACTTTAACCGACTTTGACGAGTCGTCTTTATTACCGTGTTTTACTGCATTCTGCAAAAGCTCGTTTAATATAACCTTGATTTCAAATAGAATTTCTTCATTTATAGCATCACTCGAGTCGCATAGGAATTTTAATATATCTTTGACCAGAAAACAAATATTCTCCTTTTCGCTTGATACTTTCGAGTTATAAGTTTTTAATGCTTTCAACTTAACTTATCTCCCTTAAAATAATATCTACTCCAATTATAATAATACCCACCATACTATTGTCGTAAACATTACCTTAAACTCCCCATAATGCCGAATTTTTTTAATCATCCCACAGGCATCCTTAAATACGGCCGGCATCCTCAATAAAATCATTTCGCCAGCATTCTTCTAAATTTGTCCAGAACCTTCCTTTCAAGCCTTGAAATATACATTTGCGATACACCCATTTTCTGAGCAATGTCTTTTTGAGTCTCGTTGTTAAAATACCTCATGTTAATAAATTCTTTTTCAACTTCGTTGAATTTGTCAAGGCTCTTTTCAAGGAAATCCCTATTTTCAATTCTTTCGAAGGTTGAATCTTGGTCGCCGATAACTTCATGAAGCTCCAATTCATCATTCGCATATACGCTCTGACTAAAAGACTGGACATTATAAGCGTTGTAGGATTCAATAATTTCAACAACCATTTCTTCACTGATATTTAAGTATTTGGCAAGTTCATCTATTTTAGGTGGCCTCTTTAATTCCTGAGTCAAAAACTCTCTCGCTTGGTTAATCTTCTGATAAACCTCATATATCCTTCTGGGGATCCTGATGACGGAACCTTTGTCCCGAAAATACCTTTTTATTTCGCCAATAATAGTGGGTGTTGCAAAGCTTATAAACTTAACGCCCTTATCAGGATCAAATCTCTCTACAGCTTTTATCAAAGCAATAGAAGCCACCTGATAAATGTCTTCATAATCAATGCCTCTATTTAAAAACTTTTTTGCAAGTATGTCCGAAAGATAAAGATATTTGTTGACTATCTCATTTCTTATTTTTACACTTTTTGTCTCTTTATATTTTTTAAACAACTCTTCGTCATCATTGACTACATTGTTATTGTTTACTGTATCGTCCATCATGGCTATCTATTCCCCTCAAGCACTTTTGACATGGATATTATCCTGTTTGATTTATCACACAGAACCACACTGTCCATCAATGCAGTTATTATGTTTATTGCAAGTCCGTCTTTTTCCTCGTCAAATATACACTTTAATGACGGATCGTCACAAACATAAGAAACATCCAAGGCATTCTCCGAAACATCATATACAATAGTATAACTGTTCGCAATCTCACTGCCTATACTGACTATTTTGCTGCAAACCTCAGATATAGCGACCTTTATGTCTTCAATGGCTTCAATGTCAAAACCTATTCTGCTGCACACGCCCGAAGCAACCAGTCTTGCAACACTGACATATTCAGCTTTAAACGGTAGGGTGAGCTCAATCTTGTCATTTACAGAATTCATTTTTTCACCTCACTATTCAATAACAAAAACTTTATCTAAGCCGGTTATAATAAAAAGCTTTTTAATATTATCCTTCAGGCTGGTTATAACAATCTTTTTTCCGTACTGTTTGGTTTTCTTAAGAGCACCGACAAAAATACCTAGACCTGTGCTGTCAATATAGTTTAACTCCTTGCAATCTATTATCAAATCGGTCTGATTGTTGTCAACTATGCTGTAAAGCTTTTCTTTAAGCTCTTGGGACGTATAAATATCCACCTCTCCAAATAAGCTTAATTTAACAGAATCATTAAGTTCTTCCTGTACAAACTTTAAACCCTCTGACATAAAAAATCCTCCTTCTTTGACATCTATAACGTCAGACAATCTCGTGCCTTTATTTAGAAATATTCTATAATATTATACACTTTATATCATATATATAGCAACTTTATAGATACCCGGCAAACTGTCTCAAGCTAAAAGCAGCGCCAAATAATAAAAGCCCGGAACATCGGTCCCTTCGCTTTTGCCTCTTTCATTTTATTTCAAATGACCAAATAAAATAACAGCTTACATTTAATGTAAACTGTTATTTATATACTAATTTAAATTATATATATTATATATTAATTCAAATTAATATTAAAGACATATTAAATTACTTATTGATTTCTAAAATCTTAAACTTAATAACGCCGTCAGGAACTGAAACCTCAACAACACTTCCCTTCTTTTGTCCGAGAAGTGCCTTTCCCACGGGAGACTCATTGGAAATTTTATATTGAGAAGGGTCTGCTTCCGTAGAACCAACAATATAATATTCGACCTCTTCGTCAAATTCCATATCTAAAACCTTAACCTTAGAACCAATACCCACCATATCTGTTTTTATATCGTCTTCATCTATAACTTTAGCATTTTTTAACATATTCTCAAGCTGAAATATTCTTCCTTCAACATAAGCCTGTTCATTCTTAGCTTCGTCATACTCGGAATTTTCAGATATATCACCAAATGAAAGAGCTTGCTTAATTCTCTCTGCTACCTCTCTTCTTTTCACAGTCTTTAAATTCTCCAGCTCCTGTTCCAACTTTTGCAATCCTTCATACGTTAGAACAACTTCTTTATTTACCATTTGAAGCCTCTTCTTTACTTTGAATTTCGTGTTGATAATATATGCATTTCCTACTTATTTATTCTAAAATTGATATTCCTGAAATATAATCAGCACCGAAATGGTATAACAGCGCTTTAAGCTATGCCATGGAACCACGAATATAAAAGCAATATAAAAATCACTTCTATCAATAGTACGAATGAAATGGAACCAATATCATTAGAACCGTTTGACATTAAAAATCGCCACACTAGCAATAAATTCAATAATACGATTTATTTATATCAATTTTTTATTCATTATAGACTACTAATCTAATATTGTCAATAACCTGTCATCAAAAAAAGTTTTTTATAATACAAATCATGAAATAATTGGAATCAAGCCAAACCCTTCGTTTTCAAACTGCCTTGCAACCTCATCTATTACAGAATAATCAACATCATCGCCTGTTGTGCATGTTCCAATTTTAACCTTGTTTAATAAAATAATCTCCGATAGCTCAATCCTTTTATAAAATTTAAAAACATCCTTTTCCATCATTCTCTCAATTTTTTTCGGCAAAACGATGTCAACAGCATTAATTACAATATCGGAAAACCTTATCTTGTCTGTCTTGACACTTCCATAATTTATAACTGACGCATTGGATTTTATATCTTCGAAATATTAAAATCCCACAAATCGGCCAGATTCACAACCACTTCAGCGTCTTCCATGCCGCTTATCATATTGTCCGTTACCCGCACTGACAGCCCTGTCTCCTCAAAAATATCGTCAGCCATGTTATCTATCGACTCTTTCTTTTTAGTTATTATCGTCAAAAATTTTGAAATACTTGATAACATGTTGATATATGAATACAAAAGATTATTATCCTTTCCATGGATGATTGCCACACTAAGCTCCCTTATATCTTTACCCTTTTTGTCGGAAATCTTCTTTAAAATATTTACCAGAAGAGCTTTATAAAGAAAATGTCCTAAGAAAGGATTTTTAATGCATAAGTCAATATTTAATTCATCCGGGACACTATCGGGAAAAAAGCACTTTTCTATGGAATAGTCAAGACACAGCTTTTTTATAATTTTTTTAAGTCTCCTCATCTTAAAACGGCTCGGTTTTTTAAGTTCGCTCAATCTATAAGGAAGTCTCACCGTAAAAATATTCAGTCCGTCATAAAGCTCTGCTTTCTTTACTGCATCATCGGGAAGCTTTGAACTTACAAGCCTTTTTAATATAATAAATATATTTTTAATTATACCGTTTCTCTTGCCTTCCTTCTCGTCACAAAACAGTATCAAGCCTATATTGCTCATTAAATATCCCATGCCTTCTTTATATTCAAATTTTAATACCATCCTATTTGTGACGAAAGACAAATATTCGTATAAATTAAGGAAATTTATATTGATTGCTCCGGTTCTGCTCAAGCCATTCCTGATAGCTTTCAATTTCCTTTAGATTTTTGTTCAACACATCCCAAATATCCTCGGACACAAAATAGATGCTCCATGCACATGTACCTGCAAGCCTGTATTTTTGTGCCAAGGATGATTTTAAGTTAATTGAATTGGCATCCTCAAGCCAGAGTTTATAAATTGCGTTGTCCTTGGTATATTCGGCGTAGAACTGTCCGCTTTCCTCATCCCATTCTACCTTTGCTTTGTTCTCAATAATGACGTTTTTTGCCTGCTTCATTGTAAGGGCACTGCTCGTCAGCTTCTTTTTGCCGGACTCATCGGTCGCTTCTTTCCACAATCGGGTATAAAAAGGTATGCCCAAAAGCAGCTTTTCCCTGGGTACCCCTTCTTGTTCAAGAACTCTTTTTAATATCTTCTCCTGCCAGCTCACCTGCGCTACCGATCCTGCCACAGGCTTGTACTCCAGTGCTGGTCGTAGGACATATACATTATATAGTCCACAGGCTCACTTAACGCCTTTTTGTCGTAGCATTTTATATCGTTAACATCTACAGATACCACAAGTCCCTGTTCTCTCAACAGAGGAGAAATTTCTCTGACAAACTGTGTAAAAACGTCCCTATCCGAATTATACATATTCTCGAAATCAATATTAATACCGTCAAGCTTGTACAATGCCGCATAAGCCAGTATTTCCTTTATTAGGTTGTCCCTTGCATCGGTATTGTTTAAAAATTTGCTGGTCATTTCGCTGTCGGTAAAATCATTACTTAAAAGGGCCCATACCTGATATCCTTTGCTATGGGCCCAATCGACATACTTTGAATACGCCCTGTTGATTAACTCTCCTTTTTCATTTTTCACCTGAAACCATGTAGGGAAATGACATCAAGCCCTTTCATTTCCCCCAAAGACGAATGGTCTTCTCTTCTTGAATATATCATATCCCACGCAAGATTTATTTTGCCTTTTGGAGGCGCCCAAGCAGGCTTTGCTGTCTTTTCATCAAAAACTTCCTCCACAATCATTCTTTTAACAACCACAAAGCGTTTTTCAATATATCCGATCGCACCATCCAAGTTCTGACCTTATACCATTTGTCATACTCTTCAAATATTCGAAGAGTATTTTCCGAAGTCTCACCGGAAGTTAGATCAAACTTCCTTATAATAGGCTCCCGTACGGAACGCCCTTTTCTCACAACCGCTTGGGACTCAATCGGCTCAGCTATCTGTTTTATACTCTTTTTATAGTCAATAATAACGACATTGCTTTTTTCGATGTATGACACCTCAATGCCATAAAATTCCGCCAAAAACTCAATGGGAATATACACTACGTCATTTTCCACTGTCACAGGGATATTAAGAGTTATCGGTTCGTTATTGACAATTGCATCAAGCTTGTCCGTTTTCATTCTTATTACTCTGTCCTTTGTCGTTATGGTAACCTTACCCAAAGCTTCGTCCCAGAAAATATAAGGATCAAAATACTCTTTAACAATATCAAAGGGTAGAAGTATTTCGCCTTCCAAGAGCTTCGGACCGTTCTTTGAAACTATTTGCTCCCCTCCACCACCAGAATCAATTCTCCTTCAGCAAAAGCGGGAACTACATTGTCATTCGGCTTAAGATAATAAAAGTAATATCCCAATGGAATCGCGGCCAAAACCGCCATTATAAGAACAATCACAAAACAGCCTATAACTTTCTTTTTCATTTTGTTCCCCCATAATCACAAAATATTCATTTATCTAACATTATACAACAAAATTTTTAATTACACACTAAATAAAAAAGGAAGCCTGATTCGGCGTTCCTTTTTCTTCAATACTTATTCGCCTGCGGGTTATTCAAACACCTTACCTGGTATCATCATCTTAATGGATTTCAACATTTTTTCATTCGGCTCAAAAAAAACTACAACTTTTTTGGTTTGTGTCCCGCCATCTTCATCACTCTTTTTTTTAGCGACAAAAGCATAGACGTCCTCAGAATCCAAAGAACTTACCGCAATTATCTTATCTTCTATTTCTTCAACGTATTTGCTTATCTTATCGGAATCTGCTCTGGCAAATATCTCAAATTCTCTGCAATTTACATTTATGATGTTCTTTCTCTTCTTCTTATTGACTATTTTGTCAATATCAAGTTCCCCGTTGGTAAGCGCATATTCAAACTCTACTTTTCTTGATGAAATTATGATATAAGCCAAATATCCGATTGCCGCACACAACAGGAAGGAGGTACCGTAAGGTCCTAAAAAAAATATTATTGCCACACTGAGAATAATTCCCAAACTTATTGTTCCTCCGATAATTAGAGCATCATTAACATCCATCTTTTTCTTTACAATTTTTTCAATAAATATATCCACCTTTATCCTCCCAAGCAAATATGAAATAACTAAATTTAAAGGTACTTTATAATTCTATCTTCAAATTCATTATAAATCAATGGCTTGAACAAAATTTCATCTTCGTTTACAAGGGCAGCAAGAATATCTTCCTCCATAAGTTCTATGGGAAGAATAAGCTGAACTTTCATATCCGGGAAATCCGCTTTTATGTTTTTAACGGTATCCACAACTTCATCATCCAATACGCCGGTATCAATTATCACCAACTTTGGTTTCTCTTCTGTCAAATAGTCAAAATAGAATTTAAAGTTATTTATCACATCGAAATTTTCTGCCCCAAGTTTTATAAGTGATTCCCTGATATCATAGCTTTCATCGATATCAGAGCTGAAAATAGCAATTTTCGTATCAAATCTCATATCGGAAGTTCTTTTGTACTCTCTAAAGGTAGATAAAGACTTGAAATATTTTTCTTCATACTTTGATATTTCGGCATTTAAAATATCCCTGTTTTCTTTATTCATATCTATAAACTGTGCTCCATAGCCAAATTGACCGTTTTCAAAGTCCGATACCCTTAATATTTTTGCAGGTGTAATAACTTCTTTTGACGAATCAAAATTCAACTTGATATCAACTGTAGCGTTATAATCCAATTTTGCATTGGAAATAAACATTGCTCCGCCTTTACTGATATTTTTAACAACAGCATCCTTCCACGGGCTCTTGCATTCTTCACTTATATTCAAATTCATGTTTATTCCGTTTTTTCTTTCTTTTATTCCGGATTTCATATCCACATCAAATCTTATATGTTTTCTTAAGTTATAGTACTTTTTAGCATCGGCATATTTTATCGTTACTGTAACCGGAGCATCTGTGCTTTTATTGTCAATATGCCCGTTTATAATGTATTCGTAACCTTTGCGTTGAAATTTTATAACAGCTTTACTGCCGGCGTCGTCTATCAAAGCGGTCTTTGAAGCATCAACCAAAACATCCACCTGGTCTTCACTGGCATACAGTATCGGAAGCACCGTCCATACATCATCGGTTTCAAATCGCACACGTACAAGATTGGTATATTGCATGATACTAAACAATTCTTCTTTGCTTACGGAAATAACACTCATAATAAATCTCCTTTTAATAGAAAAATGATTTGAGTGTAGGATACTAAACATGATATGAACTGAATTGCCTATATTATATATTTTATAACTTTTGTAAAATAAGTTCAATACCTTGCCAATATTAGCCGGTATTTTTTGAGTTTTATAAGGAATAAAATCGAGTCCCTTCGCTTTTGCCTCTTTCATTTCATTCCAAGAGGCCAAATATAAAATAAGAGAGACCCTTAATTTTGCTAAGGACCTCTCTTTATTACAGAAATTTATGACATGGATTAAATTAGTACATTCCGCCCATGCCGCCGCCCATTCCCGGAGCTGCACCAGCCGGTTCTTTTTCAGGAATATCGGTAACAACACTTTCTGTAGTGAGTACCATTGAAGCAACGGATGCAGCGTTTTGAAGAGCTGATCTTGTCACTTTTGCAGGGTCAACTATTCCTGAATCAATCATGTTAACATATTTTTCATTAAATGCGTCAAATCCAACGCCCAGTTCGCTAGTCTTAACTTTTTCAACAATTACAGAACCTTCAAGACCTGCATTTTCAGCAATTTGTCTAACCGGCTCTTCCAAAGCTCTCAGAATTATCTGTACACCTGTCTTTTCGTCTCCGGATACAGTCTCGAGAACCTTTGCAACTTTCGGAATAACATTTATCAAAGCTGTTCCTCCACCTGCTACTATTCCCTCTTCAACAGCAGCTTTTGTAGCAGCGAGAGCATCTTCGATTCTTAATTTCTTTTCTTTCATTTCTGTTTCAGTTGCAGCACCAACCTGGATTACAGCCACACCGCCGGAAAGCTTTGCAAGTCTTTCTTGCAGTTTTTCTCTGTCAAAGTCGGATGTAGTCTCTTCGATTTGAGACTTGATTGATGCAATTCTCTTTTGAATTTCGCTTTGGCTACCTGCTCCGTCAACGATAATTGTGTTTTCTTTTTGAACTTTAACCTGTCTTGCTCTACCGAGCTGTTCAACAGTAGTATCTTTGAGTTCAAGACCGAGGTCTGATGTGATAACCTGACCGCCGGTAAGGATTGCTATATCCTCAAGCATAGCCTTTCTTCTGTCACCGAAGCCAGGTGCCTTAACAGCAACGCATGTGAATGTTCCTCTTAATTTATTTACAAGAAGTGTTGCAAGAGCTTCGCCTTCAACATCCTCAGCTATAACAACCAGTTTCTTGCCCTGCTGAACTATCTGCTCAAGCAATGGGAGAATGTCCTGTATGTTGCTTATCTTCTTGTCAGTGATGAGGATGTAAGGTTCGTCGAGAACAGCTTCCATCTTTTCAGTATCAGTAACCATGTATGGTGACACATAACCTCTGTCAAACTGCATACCTTCTACTATTTCGAGGTTTGTACCCATTGTCTTTGATTCTTCAACAGTGATAACACCGTCGTTTGTAACCTTTTCCATAGCATCGGCTATCAATTCACCGATAACTTCGTCATTAGCGGAAATTGAAGCAACTCTTGCTATGTCACCTTTTCCTTTAACCTTCTGGCTAATTTCCTTAATGCCTTCAACTGCTGCGTCAACTGCCTTTGCTATACCTCTTTTAAGGAGCATTGGGTTTGCACCGGCAGCAACGTTTTTGAGTCCTTCTCTGATTATAGCTTGTGCAAGAAGTGTTGCTGTAGTTGTACCGTCACCGGCAACGTCGTTGGTCTTTGTAGCAACTTCTTTTACAAGCTGTGCTCCCATGTTTTCAAACGGATCTTCAAGCTCAATTTCTTTAGCAATGGTTACACCGTCGTTTGTAATAATCGGTGAACCGAATTTCTTGTCAAGTACAACGTTTCTTCCCTTAGGGCCAAGGGTAACTTTTACTGTATCTGCCAACTGATTGACGCCTCTTTCCATCGCCCTTCTTGCTTCTTCGCCAAATTTTATTTGCTTTGCCATATGATTAACCTCCTTAGGAATACTTTTTGTAATTTGAATTAACCGGTAATTATAAGCTGTTATTATTCAACTACCGCTAAAATATCGTTTTGTTTGATGATTGTATATTCTTGTCCGTCAAATTTTACTTCGGTACCGGCGTATTTGCTTATAATAACCCTGTCTCCTACTTTTACTTCCATCTTAACTTCTTTTCCGTCTACCACTGTACCGGGGCCTACTGCTACAACTTCAGCTATTTGAGGTTTTTCCTTTGCCGAACCCGGTAAAACAATACCGCTCTTTGTTGTTTCTTCAGTTTCTACCATTTTAACAACTACTCTGTCCGCTAATGGTCTAATATTCATTATTAGTACCTCCTCTTTCGATTTTTTTATTTAAACTTGGTCTATGTATTCATTTATTAGCACTCACCTAAGGTGAGTGCTAATCACAAATATAATATTATTATATTACCCATTTTGTTATCAAACATGCATTTTTCCTAAATTTTATCGTTTTACGGGGATAGGCACCGATTGTCGATAAATAAATTCCGAATTCATTAATTTCCTCAATTTTTCGCTGGAAGTCAGCTGTTTGCATAAGTATTTGACCCTTGTTTTGGTTCAACGGGCAAAAGAACCTTAAACAAATTCTGGGAACCGATATTTATAAACTTAACGGGTCCAATCTCTGCAAAGGCTTTTTTAACCCTTTTCATTCCTAATCCAGACTTCATAAATCTCCTTTTGGAATCTAAAGTCAGAAGCCTTTGATACAGCCATGGATTTCGCCTGTCGGGATTATTCTCTCTTGAAAAACTGTAAACACTGTTGTTGGCAATGAGAGCACCGGGATTGCTGACCTCAATATTCTTATCTTTAACCGTTATTACAATTCCCCTTGTTACATCCAAATAATCCCTGTGAACAAGAGCGTTGGCAATTACCTCTTCTAAGGCATTAAAGGGATAACCTTCTACCTTTATTATACTTCTCATATAACCGGATGCATCGTCCAGCATTTTTAAAATATTCCCGCAAAATATCCGGGTCTCTCCATTGCAAACGACTTTTATATAAACATGGGGAAGATATAAGGAAGGATTTTTTCCAAACAGCAACAATCCCCCTATGGTTGGACTGTACCCCTCTGTCTCCGACTTTTGCCCGATTATACCCAATGCTTCAAGGATGAGGTCGCTGGGATTGTCGCTAAAGACATTCAGTGTTGTAAAGTAGTCTTTAATAAGCCCGAAGTCCAGTTCCTCCATGCCTACATTTTTCAATATCACCGTCTCATAGGTCATAAGGCCGTTTTCCTGAAACAGATTTGCAATCTCGCTTCTTCTGGCTATATCGGTGGTTGAACCTCTTCTTACGTAAAAGGCTCCGTTCTGTATCATTTGATGGGGCTTATGACTGCTTCTGTATACAGTAATAACCCCAACTGTTTTACCTTCTATCTCAACAAAGTCCACCGATATCGGCACAGGCGGGTCACAGCGGTTATAAATTATCTGTTGAATTTGCTCCTCTTTATATCCTTTAGGGTCAATCCCCAATATTTTCTTAGTTTTGTCCTCAATGCCCAAGAGAATATATCCTCGCCCGCCTCTGGAATTGGCCATGGCAATAACATCCTTGGTAAGTTCCTTCTTTTCACTTTCAGTGGATAAATTAAGTTCTTCCTTAAAGTCAAGCTTGGGACCTTCTTCTTTATTCAGCAGGCGCCTAAGCTTATAGCAATCCATCGCCATACCTCCGCGATACTTATTCTACCTTCTTTTCTTCAGCTCCTCATAAATATCATCAAGCTTAACTCCTCTTTCCACCATCAAAACAAGCAGATGATAAATCAAGTCGGATATTTCGTATACAATTTCACCTTTATCCTTGTTCTTTGCTCCGATAATAACCTCTGCCGTCTCTTCTCCTACCTTCTTCAATATTTTATCAAGGCCCTTTTCAAATAAGTAATTTGTATATGAACCTTCCTTAGGATGTATGGTCCTGTCTACTATGACATCATATACTTCCTGAAGTATCTTTGAAGCATCTTTTGAATATACCTTTTGTTCGTCAAAAACCTTGTCGGAGGTTTCCTTCAATTCATCCCCGGACACCTCTCTGTAAAAGCAGGAGTAATGTCCTGTATGGCAAGCAGCCTCGACTTGCTCAACTTTAATAAGAAGTGTATCACCGTCACAATCTATATTTATTGACTTAATAAGCTGAAAATGCCCCGAAGTCTCACCTTTTAGCCACAATTTATTTCTGCTTCTGCTAAAATAATGAACCTTGCCCGTTTCCAAGGATTTTTTCAGAGCCTCCTCATTCATATATGCCATCATCAGGACCTCATTTGTCTTATAGTCCTGCGTAATTACCGGAATCAAACCCCTATCGTCAAATTTCAACTCTTCTAAAATACTTCCCATTTTATTGCCTCCATATCCAATCTACATTCTTACTTCTATCCCGTTCTCCTTTAAATACTTTTTAAGATCCATTATTTCTATTTCTTTGTAGTGGAACAGGGACGCAGCCAGCACAGCATCAGCCTTCCCCTCAACCAGTGCCTCACGGAAATGCTCCATGGTACCTGCACCGCCCGATGCAATAACCGGAATCCTCACGCTTTCCGATACCTTCCTGGTAAGCTCAATATCATATCCTTTTTTGGTACCGTCACAATCCATACTCGTAAGAAGAATTTCCCCGGCACCAAGTTTTTCAGCCTCCAGAGCCCATTCCACAGCATCTTTTCCGGTATTGATTCTTCCACCATTAATGTATACATCCCATCCCGAGTTGTCATCGCGCCTCTTTGCATCAATTGCCACTACCACACACTGACTTCCGAATCGGGATGCAGCTTCCGATATCAGCTCCGGCCTTTTTATCGCGGCTGAATTAACGGATACTTTGTCAGCTCCGGCTTTCAAAATTTCCCGAAAGTCTTCAACGGTTCTTATTCCTCCCCCCACAGTAAAGGGAATAAAAACCTGCTCTGCAACCCTTTTGACTACATCAATCATAATGCTTCTGGCTTCTGCCGAAGCCGTTATATCAAGAAAAGTAAGCTCATCGGCACCGGCTTTGTCGTAAATAGATGCAATTTCAACCGGATCTCCGGCGTCTCTTATATTTACAAAATTGACACCCTTTACTACCCTGCCATTGTGAACATCCAAGCAGGGAATTATTCGTTTTGTTACCATTTCCCTCACTCCTTATTTCGCTACTTCTATAGCTTCCTTCAAATCCAAGCTTCCTGTGTACAATGCCTTTCCAACAATAACGCCGGAAACACCCACGTTCTTCAGATTTCTGATATCCTCCAGGTTGCTTACCCCACCGGAAGCAATTACCTCTATATTCACGGCTTTCACCATTTCTTCCATAGCTTTAAGATTCGGTCCTGCCAACATTCCATCTCTGGATATGTCTGTGTATATTATAGTCTTTGCGCCCAATTCCTCCATCTTTTTGGCAAAACCAATCGCTGTAAATTCGCTGGTTTTTGCCCAGCCCTCTATTGCCACCATACCGTCTTTTGCGTCAATTCCAATGACAATACTGCTCTCAAAAGTCTTTAAAGCTTGTTTTACCAGTTCA
Source organism: Acetivibrio straminisolvens JCM 21531 (assembly GCF_000521465.1). GTDB lineage: Bacteria > Bacillota > Clostridia > Acetivibrionales > Acetivibrionaceae > Hungateiclostridium > Hungateiclostridium straminisolvens. The sequence continues at coordinate 47,831 of NZ_BAVR01000016.1, read as the reverse complement.
GGATTTTTTACTGCCGAAGTTCCCAATATCACGCGGTGAATTCCTTTGCAAAGGAGAGTTTCTATCGTTTCGATAGTTCTTATTCCTCCGCCCAGTTGCACAGGTATACCCAGCTTTACTGCCATTTCGCTTATAATTGGAGTATTGTGAACATTTCCGGTTCTTGCTCCGTCCAGGTCAACCACATGCAAATACTCCGCTCCCATTTTTTCCCACTTTAGCCCCATCTCAACGGGATCGTCGGAATAGACGGTCACCTTGTCGAATTCTCCCTGTACAAGCCTTACACACCTTCCATCCTTAATATCAACGGCTGGATAAATAATCATAATTTTCAACAACCTCCTAAGTTAAACTAAGCACCTTTTAATGAATATTTATTATTAGATATAATTCCCGCAAAATTTCTTAATATTTCAAGTCCAACTTCACCGCTTTTCTCAGGATGGAACTGGGTAGCAAAAACATTCTGTTTTTGTACCGCAACAGAGAAGTTGATGCCATAATTGGTTTTGGCAATAACTATATCCTCATCATCGGTATCGAGATAATAAGAATGAACAAAGTAAACATATGGTTTCGGGGGAAGCCCCTCAAACAACGGAGATTTGTTTTTAAATTCCAGGCAATTCCAGCCATATGGGGCACCTTAAGATTCATGCCAAAGGGTATCAGCTTGATTGCTCCCTTTAGTATTCCAAGGCCTTTGTTGTTCTGTCCGCCTTCTTCGCTGTAGTCAAATAAAAGCTGCATGCCAAGGCAGATACCCAAAAACGGTTTCCCGCTGTCAATAACCTTCTGTATTACTTCAATCATACCGCTTTGAGAAAGGCTGTCCATGGCATCCGCAAAAGCCCCCACTCCCGGAAGAACTACGGAATCTGCATTCAAAATCATCTCTTTATCCGAAGTCGTCTTTGCATCAAAACCAATAAACTGAAATGCTTTCTCAACACTTTTTAAATTTCCTACTCCATAATCTATTACAGCTATCAAATTTGTTCACTCCACATAAAAAATTCAGTATAAACACCCAACACTCCCCTTAATCTAAAAGGGGAGTGTTTCAAGCTACTATACCAGCTTCTTGCCTGTAAGCCTTTCGTAGGCTTCAATGTATTTAAGTTCCGTATTTTTCACTACGTCATCGGGAAGAGCCGGAGCCGGCGGGTTCTTATCCCAGTCAATGGTTTCAAGGTATTCTCTTAAGAACTGCTTGTCAAAGCTTTTTTGAGCTCTGCCGGGTTCATACTCTTTCATATCCCAGAATCTAGAAGAGTCGGGCGTAAACAACTCGTCACCCACTACAATCTTTCCATCCAAAATACCAAATTCAAATTTTGTATCTGCGAGAATAATTCCTTTACTCTCCGCATACTTGCTTGCTTTATCGTATAATGCCAAGCTTATGTCCCTAAGTTTTGTGGCAAGCTCCGTACCTATTGCATTGCAAAGTCCTTCAAAAGACACATTCTGGTCGTGGCCCTCAGATTCCTTTGTGGAAGGTGTGAATATCGGTTCAGGGAGCTTATCGGCCTGTCTTAAACCTTCCGGAAGCTTTATCCCGCATATGCTTCCGGTAGCTTTGTAATCTTTAAGTCCAGAACCTTCAAGGTATCCTCTCACTATGCATTCAGCCGGAATCATCTTCATCTTCTTTACAAGCATGGAACGGCCTTCAAGCTCTTTTTTGAACTTCGAAAGCCCTTCAGGATATTCACTGACATCGGTAGTTATAACATGGTTGTCCACGACATCCTTGGTATAATCAAACCAGAAACTGGAGATGCCGTTCAAAACTTTTCCCTTGTTGGGTATAAGATTCGGAAATACCACATCAAAAGCAGATATCCTGTCGGTAACTACAATTAATAGTTTATCTCCCAAATCATAAACATTTCTTACCTTACCTTTAATAAATAAAGGAAGGTCTATAAAATTTGTGTCTCCTAATAACATTTCCAAAAACCCCTCTTATCTAAATATGTATATTTTTATATGGAACTTATTCACAATATCCCCTTAGTCGACATAACCCCTTCAATTCTGTCATCTTTCCTAGTAGCATCGTCAAGGGCTCTTCCGAAGGCTTTGAACATAGCCTCAATTATATGGTGAGTATTGCTGCCGTATAACGCTTTAATGTGCAGAGTTATACCGGCGTTAAAAGCAACCGCTCTGAAAAACTCCTCAACTAGTTCCGTTTCCATATTGCCTAATCTTTCACATTTAAGCTCGGCATCAAAAACCAGATATGGCCTGCCGCTCAGGTCAAGGGCAACCAGCACCAGCGTTTCATCCATGGGAACAAAGGAAGAACCGTATCTTCTGATGGATTTCTTTTCTCCCAGTGCCTGGTTTATCGCCTGGCCAAGTACAATTCCCACATCCTCAACGGTATGATGGGCATCAACCTCCAAATCGCCCTTTGCCTTTACATCCAAGTCAAAAAGGCCGTGTCTTGCAAACAAATTAAGCATATGATCCAAAAACCCAACTCCCGTAGTGATATTGCCTTTGCCGGAACCGTCAATGTTTATGCTCAGAGATATATCGGTCTCACCGGTTTTTCTGCTTATTTCAGACTTTCTACTCATCAAATTGCCTCCGAAGTATATATTAAATTCCTATCGGTATTAAACAGATAAGCTATTTTAATTCTACCATTTCTATAGAAAATCGCAACTATAATGTTAATTAAAAATTATTAATAATGTCGAAAAATTCCTCCAAGAAAATATCATTTTGCTCTTTGGTTCCCACAGTTATTCTGATGCAGTCGCAAAGCATCGGATCATTGGGAAAACTTCGAATTAATATCCCCCGCTTTTCAAGCTCCTTGCTTATTTCCTCTGCTCTAGGCACCTTAATAAGTATATAATTTGCACAGGAGGGATAAATATATACATCCTTTGCCTTTTTCAAAGCGGCCTCCAACTCTCCCCTCCGGTCAATCAAATACTGTATCATCTTCTGCATCTCATTCTGCTCCTCAAACACCATTTGTGCTATAAGCTGGGTCAAAGAGCTTATATTGTAAGTCGGCCGTATTTTGTTTATCTCATTTGCAATCTCGGGACCGCTTACCGAATAGCCGCACCTTGCCCCTGCAAGAAGATATGCTTTGGAGAAAGTACGCAGCACCACAAGATTTTCATACTTCTTTACAAGAGGTATTGCACTCTGAGAACAAAATTCGGCATATGCTTCATCAACAACAATAATTGAGTTATTGCACTCTTTTGCTATTCTTTCAATATCCTCTAGAGAAATGAGGTATCCTGTAGGGTTGTTGGGATTGCAAAGGAAAACCACCTTGGCCTTTTCTTTTTTTACAGCGGCAATAAATTCATCAGTATCAAAGAGAAAATCCCTTTCCTTGTCTAGGGGAACTGCCACCGGCGCACCGCCTGCTATCAGGGTATTTATTTTATACATTGAGAATGTGGCCAAGGATATACCACCTTTTCGCCTGTACCCACAAACACTGTTATTATCATCTGAATAAGCTGATTGGATCCGGTGCCTACAACAACTTCATCCGGTTCAACATTCCAGTGCTTTGCAATGGTCTTTCTAAGCTCCACGGACTCATTATCAGGATAGATATTCAAACCCGGTCCCTTTAAAAAGTAATCTGCCAGTTTTTTTCTGATGCTTTCGGGAAGCTCAAAGGGGCTTTCGTTTGCGTCAAGCTTTATTCTGTAAGGAATCTGATGGGAAACATACGGCACTAATTTTTGTAATTCAGGTCTTACCAAATCTCTAATCATTGTACATTACCCCCTTTTTCATATGCATCCAAAATATTTTTTATACACTTTTACTTACTGTATTTATTGCTTACTATTTTCACTGACTCTCTTTTTTATTTACCCTGATTGCCTTGAAACCTTATCCTTATAGCATTTGCATGGGCTCCCAATCCTTCGGATTCGGCAAAAAGTATGACATCGTCCTTAACCTTAGAAAGAGCATCCTTTGAATAGGAAATAATGCTGCTCTTCTTCATGAAGTCCGACAGATTAAGGGGTGAAAAGAATCTTGCCGTACCGCTTGTGGGAAGTACATGGTTAGGTCCTGCAAAATAATCCCCCAAGGACTCTGTTGAATAATTTCCGAGGAATATCGCTCCGGCATTTTTTATATTACCCAGTGCCGAAAAAGGATCTTCTATGCAAAGCTCCAGATGTTCCGGTGCAATCCTGTTCACAACCGCCACAGCGTCTTTCAGACTCTCAACAATAATTATCGCCCCATAGTCATCTATCGACTTTCTGGCTATCTCCCTTCTTTTCAAAGCCGCAAGCTGCACCTCCAGCTCTCTCTGAACCTCTTTTGCAACGCTCTCTGAGGTTGTAACCAAAATGGATGAAGCCAGCGCATCATGCTCTGCCTGGGATAAAAGGTCTGCCGCCACAAACACCGGATTTGCCGTCTCGTCGGCAACCACCATAATCTCGCTGGGCCCAGCTATCATATCGATATCGCAATAGCCGTATACCGTTCTTTTTGCCATTGCCACATAGATGTTTCCCGGTCCCACAATCTTATCCGCCTTCGGTATTGTCTCCGTGCCAAACGCCAAGGCTGCTATGGCCTGGGCACCTCCTACTTTATATATTTCATCGACTCCAGCCTCATTTGCAGCCACCAATATGGCAGGATTTATCTTCTCATCCTTCCCCGGAGGCGTAGTAATTACAACTTTGCTTACACCGGCAACCTTTGCAGGCATTGTGCACATAAGAACCGATGAAGGGTAGGCCGCTGTCCCTCCGGGAACATACACACCCACAATCTCTAGGGGTCTTGAGAGCTGTCCTACAATTACCCCTTCCGTATCGGTGGAAAACCAGGATTTCTCCTTCTGCTTTTCATGAAATCCCTGATATTGTCCCTCGACTTTTTTATCACTTCAATAAGCTTGGGGTCAACCTTGGTATACGCCTCTTTTATCTCTTCCTCTGTAACCCTTAACTTATCGGAAGTAAGCTGAGCCTTGTCGAACATAGCAGTATACTCCAGAACGGCCTTGTCGCCATTTCGCCGCACATTTCCCACTATCTCCTCCACACGGTCCAAAACATCTTTATGCTCCAACTGGCTTCTTGACGCAAGGCTTTCAAATATGCTGCTGTCTTTGCCGCATCTTAAATCGATAAGCTTTATCATCTATCTCACCTCTTTTCCAATTCCTTTCGTATTCCCTCTATTATTGCATTGATTCTTTCGCTCTCCATCTTCATACTTACCCTGTTTACCACAAGTCTTGCACTTATATCCGCAATTGTGTCTAGCACCACAAGTCCGTTTTCCTTTAAGGTTCTGCCGCTCTCCACAAGGTCCACTATTACTTCGGAAAGTCCCACCAAAGGTGCCAGCTCAATGGATCCGTTTAACTTTATAACCTCAATGGACTCTTTCCTTTTGTGCTCAAAATACTCCCTTGCTATCCTGGGGTACTTTGTAGCCACTCTTTTGTTGGTGAGCTGGTCAAGCTTTCCCATTAGCTCCGCCGGGCCTGCCACCACCATTTTACAAGCAGCAAATCCAAGGTTTAATACTTCATAAAGGTGTCTTCCCTCTTCCAGCAGCGTATCTTTTCCCACAATACCTATGTCTGCTGCTCCATACTCCACATATGTAGGCACATCACTGGGTTTTGCAAGAAAGAATTTGATTTTGTTTTTTTCGTCAGTCAGAATCAGCTTTCTTGATGAACTTTTAAGCTCCGTACAATCTATTCCTATGGCTTCAAACAACTCCACCGACATATCGGTAAGTCTTCCCTTTGAAAGTGCTATCGTCAAATATCTCATTTCCTACCCTCCTTAGCTCATGCCTTTAAAAGCTCACTTATGGTCACTTTTGAGACCTCACCCTTTTCAAGGTTATGAACCTCTATGTTTTCATCATCAAGAACCTTCAATATGCCTCCTATGTCCTTTAAAGCCGCATAATTTCTGGCCGTGTCGAAATCTCCTCCGTTTATATCCATTTCCACGACTAGTCCTTGTTTTCTCAAGGTTTCACATATTTGAAACGCTGTCTTTCTTCCCTCTTCCATGCAGTAAACAAGAGTATCAATTCTGGGTTTTTCAAATTCAATTTTCTGCCTGTCAAGGGCCATCATCACCATATTGATTCCCATGGAAAAGCCCGTAGCGGGGCTGCTCTTTCCAAATTTCTCCACCAGTCTGTCATACCTTCCGCCGCTTAATATCGGAAATCCAACTCCGTAGGTAAAACCTCTGAAAATGGTACCGGAATAGTAATTGAGACTTTGCACCATACCCAAATCCACCGAAACATATTTGGAAAGTCCATAATCATCCAATATATTGATAATGCTTCTTAAGTTGTTCAATGCTTTAATTGAGCGCTCATTTATAGGATACTTTTCCACCCTGTCAATAACATCTGTTGAGCCGAATAATTTAGGAAGGTCTAATATTAGCTCTTTAAGATCATCCCTGATATTGTGCTCCTCAACCAATTCCTCAATTCCCAAAAAGTCCTTCCGGTCTATAAGCACCCTCATCTTCTCCGTCTCTTCTTCCGAAAGGCCGGTTTCCTCCATCAACCCTTTAAAAAACTCCACCTGACCGATATCAATCTGGAAATTTTCAAGTCCTGTAGCCTTTAAAGCATCAATTGCCGTAGCTATAACCCCGGCATCCGCTCCGGAGTGTTTACTCCTATTATTTCAACACCGGCCTGGGTAAACTCCTTCTGCTTTCCTCCGCCAAGTTCGTTATATTTAAAAGCATTGCCTATATAGGAGATTCTCAAGGGATAAGCCGCATCTTTAAGCTTAGTAGCCGCAACTCTGGCAATAGGTATTGTTATATCCGGTCTTAAAACCAGAATTCTTCCTTGCTGGTCAAAAAATTTAAACATGGTTTCCTGAGGAATTATATTCTCTTCGGTAGAAAAGACGTCATAAAACTCCACAATCGGAGTCTCTACCTCATAGTAACCGCTGGCCCGAAATACTTTTCTAATCCGATCCTCCAGGTTTTCTTAAAGAAACATTCATTTTGCAGTATATCCTGAACACCTTCTGGAGTATATATCTTCCACTCTGCCAATTCAAACACCTCACTTTATTACTTTATCATGCTAAAGTTATAAATTGATGAATTAAAGTTATTATAATTCATACGGATTAATTTGTCAATCAGAAAAATGAAGTAAAGAAAAATATATCTTCTATATTTTTTCGCATGAATAAAATGTATTTATTAAATATCCGGAAGTAATTTTCCCAGTCAAAAAAAATTTTTGGTTTCGAACTTATATTGTGATAAAGTTTAATCCTTATGATTGCTTTTAAGAACATATTTAAAACAGTATTTTTAAAAGAAGGGGGATAAATTATGAAGGCATCGAAAGTTGTACAAAAGGGTATTTTTTACTTAGTGATTTTTTCATTGATCGTCTCATGTATCGCAATTTCAACAACCGCTGCAAATGCCGGAAAATTGGGAGACATAAACAGTGACGGTTCAATCAATTCTACCGATGTGTCTATATTAAAAAGACATATTCTAAGACAAAACATACTTACAGGGACAGCATACTCCAATGCTGATACCGACGGAGACGGGAATGTAACCTCCATCGACTTAAGCTATTTGAAAAGATATGTATTGCGCCTTATATCTTCTTTCCCGGGTGAAATCCCAAATCCGACACCTTCACCAACCCCAACGCCGTCAAATAATCTCAACATACCTTGGGATTGGGCCGGAATCATAGGCACGGGTCAAAGTCTCTCCGTAGGAACTACTCCAATTTTATCTTCGACCCAGCCTTACAACAATCTTAAGCTCTCTTTGGGCAACCTAAGGGTTCCTCCCTACGATGCCAACAGCAGTGAACTGAAGCTGGTTCCCCTTACCGAACCTATTCGCAACCTTGCAATGGGCTTCCCGTCTGCCTACCCAGGGAATTTATATGGTGAAACCCCCCATACTGCAATGGCGAACCAAATAACTGCAATGGTAAAAGCTGCAGGCGGAAACGACTATATTTCAGTACATACGGTAGTAGGTGAATCCGGTCAGGGCATGTCTGTAATCAAAAAAGGTGCCACTGATACGGGAAATACCGGCCGTGCTTATGCGGCATCAATATTTGAAGTTACTGCAATCAACCGCTTGGCAAAAGCCTCGGGAAAAACCTACGGTGTGGGAGGCATCATCCTAACCCACGGCGAAACCGATTGCGGTAATCCCAACTACGAAAATGAGCTACGCCAATTGTGGTCGGATTATAACCGGGACATAAAGGCTATAACCGGACAAACCCAAAATATCCCGATGTTTGTTGTGCAGCAACACTCCTACCCAAGTACGGGAACTTCCGCTTCTACCTTGGCTCAATGGAAAGCGGGTGTCGATTACCCCGGTGATATAATCTGCATAGGTCCCAATTATCAGCGTTATTTCGGAGGCGATAACGTCCATTTGACTTCCGCCGGATATCAACATTTGGGCGAAAAGTACGGTCAGGTCTATTATGAAAAGGTTGTTCTAGGTAAAGACTGGAAACCTCTTCAACCTATAAAAGCCACAAAAAACGGAAGAACCATCACTGTAGACTTCCATGTACCGGTACCACCCCTTGTTTGGATAATACACTCCCGGCACCGAACCAAAGCACCTTGACCGAATGGAGAAACGGTAAAGGCTTCGAGGTCACTGCCAGCGGTTCAAGAGTCACAATAAGTTCGGTTGAAATCTCGGGAAATTCGGTAATTATAACCTGTGCCAATGAACTACCCGCTTGGGGTGTAAAAGTTGGCTATGCCTTTACCGGCGGAAAAGCAAGACCTAATGGAACGTACCGCTGGGGTTTGCTCCGCGACTCAGATCCCTTTAAAGGAAGGTCCGGTTTGGCACAGCCTAATTTCTGTGTATCTTTCGAAATGGCTGTTAACTAAAGGAGCATTAAATAAGCAAAAGCCTAAGGGCATCGATCCCATTCGCTTTTTAGCAATTTCACTGCGTGAAATCCGGGTAAATGTAAAGATAAATATTAAAGCATAAGTACAGAGCCTGTAAATACTCCGCCTAGCCAAGCAAAAACCACTTCGTCAGAATGGTTGCGCCCCTTTCCCGCGACGTATTAACAGGCTCTTAACTTACTTCATAATGTTTCTTTTACATTTTTCTTTGCTTAAATAACATGTTTAAAAATAACATGCTCTGGCATAAAATCAGCATCATACAAGGCAGATTAGGCACCCGGCTTTTTTATATACAAAACAAAATTTGAAAAAGTATAGTATTTATTAAACTCCTTTTCTGTTAAAAGCAATTTTCCTTTTAACGGATCACCGACAACAAAACGGTCTCCTTCCTTGCCTAAAATAGTTATAAAATGGCCTATTCTGCCGTTAATAAAAGTTCCGATTATAGACGGTACCGGTACATCTTCCAAACTGTTTTTGTATGACACTTCAGTTTTAAGTCCGTTCTTTTCGGCATACCTGATTAAATACCAATTCTCCGTACCGCTTGAACTGGAAAAGGATGCCCTTGCAATCTCTTCTTCACTTTTTGATATCCCATAATAATTAAAAATTGTCGCTAAAGCAGAAGGACCACATGTTGAACCTGTAGATTGCAAACACACTCCATCTTTCCATCGGTCTTGAAACTGAGAATTCCGGCTTACAGGTCTTATAATCGGTTTAATGAAAGGTACTATAATTAAAAGCATGCAGATAACGAAAATGTATTTATTTAAAGCTTTTAATTTAATCTTTCCAAGCTTCCATCTTTGAAAGTTACAAATCCAAAGAAAATGCCAATTAGGGATGATAACAATTCAATATTGTCAATTGCCCTAAATTTAATATACCATATAGGTTCATTTATAAAATGCATATAATATGCCGTAAACAGAAAGTTCGGAATACAAAAGAAGATGAACAACAAACCCAAAAGAATCCTGACGGGTTTTCCATTCACCACCCTTGAAACTCTTTGCCCTATAATAAAAAGTATAATACCGATTATTACAGCCGGAAATATTGCAAGGTTAAAATACATTTTGAAACCCCTTTTTATTGCTTTTCAATATATTATATCAAATTTTGGACTCCGGAAAATATCAAAAAAACAATCCTCATTCCCAAAATCAATTTAGGCTGTACCGGGAGTAGCCCTAGCACAGCCTAAATTAAACAATCCTATAAAAACCTAAATGTCCTCTATTTTATCTCTACCTCGTATCCGTCTTTTTCTATCTCACAATCCTCACTTGTAACAACAATGTATGCCTTCAAATACTTCGCCTTTCCAATAACATCTTTATGGCTTTCCATATCAAGCTCTTCTTCAAATTCCACTGTCTTTCCTGCACCTATCACTGTCTCGGTCTCCATCATCATAAACAGTTTGTCGGCGGACCACGTATAAATTATTTCTTTATTTTTATCCAACAGTTTGAAATCAAACTTTTGCCCTGACATGTGGTTGATTGTTATATCCTTATCGGATGCATTTTTTAACTTGAGCTTCATCGTAAAAGTCTTTTCGCCTTTTTCATATCCCGGCACAACTAAAAGGCTATTTTCTTTACTCTCTGTTATTTCTACCTCGTATCCGTCTTTTTCTATCTCACAATCCTCACTTGTACCAACAATGTATGCCTTCAAATACTTCGCCTTTCCAATAACATCTTTATGGCTTTCCATATCAAGCTCTTCTTCAAATTCCACTGTCTTTCCTGCACCTATCACTGTCTCGGTCTCCATCATCATAAACAGTTTGTCGGCGGACCATGTATAAATTATTTCTTTATTTTCATCCAGCAATTTAAAGTCAAACTTTTGGCTTGATGTATGGTTGATTATTATATCCTTATCGGATGTATTTTTTAACTTGAGCTTCATTGTAAAAGTCTTTTCGTTTTTCTCATAACTTGGTACTATCTCAAGCTTATTATCCTTTTCTTCTTTTAGATTTAAATAATATCCGTCCTCATTTATTTCAAAGTCCTCACTGCTTCCTACTATCATGCTTTAAAATAATATACCTTGCCGCTGATTTCCTCGTAGGTCTTGGCATCTATCACTTCAGAAAACTCCACCGTTTTTCCAGAAGGAATATGGGTCTCTGTAAGGATCATGGTAAAGCTTTTTCCTTCCGACCACCTGTATACCTCTTCTTTTTTATCGTCCAGGAGCACAAAGTCATACTTTTGTCCGGAACCATGGATAATCACAACTTCATTCTTTCCGCTGTTTTTAATTGTCAGCGTCATTTTATATCCATCTTTGTCTTTTACGAACGAAGGAGTTACCTCAACTGCGTCCTTCACATCTTCTTTTAATGACTGCATTAGCTTTTCCAGTACTATCATAGCTTCCGCTCTTGTGCTGAGTCCTTCGGGAACAAATTTTCCGTTACCCCTTCCTTTCACAAATCCCAGCTTATAAGCATACTTTACCGAGTTTTTATACTGCTCTTTGATACTCTCCTCATCGTCAAAATAGCCGACCTCCCCATCAAAATCACCCAAAACAGCATTAAGCTTGTACTTATATGTATTTACAAGATAATGCACCATTTCCTCACGGGTTATAAGGTCGTTGGGTCTGAACTTTCCTCTGTCGTCAACAATGTTTAAAGATGCCATGTCATAAAGCGGTGAAGCATACCAGTCTTCATTTTTTACGTCACTGTAAAACTCATTGATGTCCGGAGCTTTAAAATAATTAATTTCAATTTCCGCTACCTTGTGCAAAGCCACAACAAATTCCGACCGTTTTATCTCCCTATCCGGCAAAAACATACCGTCGCCAACACCTTTAACTATTCCCAGGTCTGCCATTTTTTCAATTGTGCTTTTTGCCCAGTGCCCCGAAATGTCGGAAAAAACTTCTGCGCGTGCCATCGCTGTTACACTTGTCAACATAATGCCGAGTACCAACATGATTGCCAGTATTCTTTTCATCTTTATTACCTCCTCTTGTTTTTTGGATAATCAATACTGTCTTTATCCACATTTTTCTGTTTTGAATAGTTAGACGCAATCATGTTTATTTTGGTTCGCCCATTATGATAAAATATCAAATATTTTTTACTAGTTTACTTTTGTTAAATTCGCATAACTTTCCATAAGTCTTTTCATACCTTTTCCTTTAAAATGTATTTCCAGCTTAAAATCATCGCCTTCCTGTTCCCTACGCGTGATAATTCCTTCTCCAAAAACTTTATGCCGCACCTGGTCGCCAACTTTCAGCTCCGTCTTTGAAGCTTCCGCTTTCTGTGGTGTTTTAAAACTTGCTGCATTAAAGCTTACAGAGGGGTTGAAGCCCACATTTAATGAGTCGGTCTTTTTAACCATCGTCTCAACAGATGCCTTCTCGTGAGTCTTTTCTTTATCGGCACCAAACGCAAACAGCTCCTCAGGAATTTCTTTGATAAATCGTGAAACTCTATTGTAAGTAGTATTTCCAAACAGTGTACGGCTGAAAGTGCTTGTCATATATAGGTTTTCTCTGGCTCTTGTAATACCCACATAACACAATCTTCTTTCCTCCTCAAGCTCCGATTCGTTGGTCATGGACCTGTAGCCCGGGAAAATGCCCTCTTCCATACCCACCAAGAAAACCACAGGAAATTCCAATCCTTTCGCACTGTGAAGAGTCATAAGAGCAACATATTCACTATTCTCATCCATCGTATCAACATCCGACACCAAGGATACATGAGCAAGAAATTCCGTTAGGCTCTTTTCTTCACTTTCACTTTCAAATTCCATTGCAACGGACAACAACTCTTTGATATTCTCTATTCTGCCTTGAGCCTCTAAAGTATTCTCCTCCTCATATGCCTTTAAAATACCTGTCCTTTCAAGGACTTCCTCAATCATTTCCGATGCGGTCATTACCATACTCTGAGCCCTCAGACTGTTTATCAGAGAAACAAACTTCTCAAGCTTTGCCGATGCCCTGACAAGTTCGGGAATTTCCGCTGCCGACGAAATTATTGAGAAAATGCTGACTCCTCTTTCATTTGCCAGTCTCTCGGCTGTATCTAACGTTGTATTTCCTATTCCCCTTTTGCTCGTTTATTATTCGCTTCAAGCTTATATTGTCCGCAGGGTTCTGAATAACACGAAGATAAGCGATAACATCCTTTATTTCTTTTCTGTCATAAAACTTAAGTCCCCCAAATATCTTGTAGCTTATACCTTCCTTCATGAGCATATCCTCAACAACACGGGACATAGCATTTATACGATAGAGTATAGCAAAGTCCTTATACGACCTATTTTGCTCCCTGCAAAGCCTCTTTATCTCGCTTGCAACAAAATATGCCTCCTCATGTTCATTCAAGCACTCAAGATATTTAATGGCATCTCCCTCTTTATTATTAGTCCAAAGTCTTTTACTTTTCCTTCCCAAGTTGTTCTTGATAACATGATTGGCTGCGTCAAGAATAGTCTGGGTTGAACGGTAGTTTTGCTCAAGCTTTATAACTTTTGCATCCTTAAACTCCTTTTCGAAGTCCAGAATATTTCTTATATTGGCACCTCTCCAACCGTAGATAGACTGGTCATCATCTCCAACAACACATAGATTTCTGTAGCCTTGTGCCAAAAGGCTGACAAGGGAATATTGGGCGGTGTTGGTATCCTGATACTCGTCCACCAAAATATATCTGAATTTTCTCTGATAGTAATTCAGTACCTCGGGATTATCCAAAAAAAGCCTTATTGTCAGCATTATAATATCGTCAAAGTCCAGTGCATTATTCTGCTTCAGCTTCTTTTGATAAAGCTCGTAAACCCGGGCGATTTTTTCCATCCTGAAATCTCCGGAATACATTTTTAGATAAATGTCCGGAGTAATAAGCTCATCCTTGGCCCTCCCAATCATTTCTAATATTGATTTTGGAGGATAGTTCTTCTCATTGAGATTGAGCTCCTTTAGGCAATCCTTTACAACGTTTTGCTGATCCGTATAGTCAAATATTACAAAATTTTTATCATAATCTATTTTCTCAATATCCCTTCTTAGTATCCTGACGCACATGGAATGAAAAGTACTTACCCATATGCTGTCGCTAACATCTTCAACAAGCCGGTCTATTCTTTCTCTCATTTCTTTTGCAGCCTTATTGGTAAAAGTTATTGCCAGGATGCTTGCAGGGTGTACATTTTTTTCTCTAATCAGGTAAGCAATCCTGTGGGTAAGCACCTTTGTTTTTCCGCTTCCTGCACCCGCAAGAACAAGCAAAGGCCCGTCAACGTGAAGTACTGCTTCCTTTTGCTCTTTATTCAAATCCTTTAATAAATCCATATATCGTCCTCTCCAATAAAAAACCAATTTAAATGCCGAGACATAACTCGGCATTTTTAATTATAGTAGAAAATCCATTATATATCAAACATATATTTTATCCCTCGAGTTTTTTAATTAGAACTCCGGTTCAATCAGGCCATAATTCCCATCTTTTCTCCTGTATACAACGTTTGCTTCATTGGTTTCTGCATTGGAAAACATAAAGAATTGATGTCCCAAAAGATTCATTTGTAAAACAGCTTCTTCAACCGTCATAGGCTTTATAGCAAATTTCTTTGTTCTAACAATTTCATATTTCGGCTCTTCGTCAACATCGTCGTCAAGTTTAATGTTTTCAAATCTCAAGCTGCCATCGTGGACTTTCTTTTCAAGTCTGGTCTTGTTTCTTCTTATCTGTCTTTCGAGACTGTCTATAACCTTGTCGATAGAAGCATACATATCTTGACTATCTTCTTCAGCTCTCAAAAATCCTCCTTCGAAGGGTATTGTTACTTCCACTATATGTCTGTTCTTTTGTACGCTCAAGGTAATTTGTGCCTCAGCATCACGACGGAAGTACTTGTCCAGTTTTCCAACTTTTTTAATAGCCGTTTCCTTTAAAGCTTCAGTTACGACAATGTTTTTTCCGATAACTTTGAATTTCATATATGCATACAGCCCCTTTCCGTCAATAACAAGTATTGTACATTTCATTTTCTACAATACCTGTCTTCCTATTATTAATAATTTTACCCTTAAAATTTTCTTCGAAACACGACTTATCTGAAAAATGAAAAAACATCCACCCCCATTTATTGAAATTAACAAATACAAAGAAGTCCATAAGTCGTGTTTATCCACACCCTCCAGGCACTTTCGGGTAAAAATATTAATATTAATATTAATTCGACGCTAAGTAAAATATTCCTTCAATATAATTATAACCAAGGAAAATGATTTTTTGCAATCTAATAGTGAAGATTGGATTTTTCCACACAAATTCCTCCTTCTTCGGAACCTTCGAACCGATAAAGGAAGCTGTATTCATATCATTTTCCACAATTATCTCACATTTCCCCCACAAAACAAGTGTTTTGTGCACATAAATCCTGTGGATAATGTGGACAATTCTGTGAATAACTCATATAGGCTCATTTTACCTGTGGATAAACCTGTTCTTATTTTTAGAAATCCCTGTGTTTTATGTTAACGCGATTTCTATTATCATATTTATCAGATTAAAAAACCTATGATGGGAAATACCTTTAAATATTGCTTCTGGAGGATTATATTTCCAATAACAAAGGATATGAAATTTAACTTTCGCCAGATTTGGAAGTGCAATCCATTATTATGTAACGTCGGTAAACCAGCGTTTTTTGCTTTATTCATCAAAATCCGGTTTCAAGATTCTTGATTTTTTGTTGAAATTGCATATTGTTTATATTCGCAGAATTTGTGATAATTAAACTGTGCAAAGGAGAGAAAATTCTAGGGTGTGATGTATAACACTGAAAAGTATACATCATCAGATTTACAACATAATATATATTTAACCAATGCAATTACCATTGAGCAATCAATTTAAAATCAACGCACCAATCCATATGCTAAATCGTTTTGCCAACCCCCACAAATCGACGCTCCAATTTGACACCCGTCAAACGGCACTAAAACATAGCCAGCATTACACCCTTTTCTATAATATATACAATAGAAATATCAAAAAACATACAATAAAGCTTACTAAGAAATCGGAACGCGAGTTTCGATTTTTTTCTTTTTATTATGAAAAAAGGAGTCGTGATAAAAATCATGACTCCTTTTCTACTTTAATTAATTAAGCCTCTTTCAAACGTTTTTCAAGAGCATCCAATTGCGCCTGCAATTCTTTCGGAAGCTTTTCGCCATATGAAGCATAATGCTCTCTTATTGACTTAACTTCCTCAAGCCACTGCTCTTTGTCAACTCTCAAGAGTTCTTCCATATCCTCTTTGCTTACGTCAAGTCCGTTTGTATCAATAGCATCAACTGTAGGCATATATCCTATAGGTGTCTCTACTGCTTTACCCTTACCGGATACTCTTTCAACAATCCACTTGAGAACACGGCTGTTTTCACCGTATCCTGGCCACAACCATTTTCCTTCACTGTCCTTGCGGAACCAGTTTACATAGAATATCTTCGGAAGCTTGCTTGCGTCAGTCTTAGTACCCATATTCAGCCAGTGTTGGAGATAATCATTTACGTTATAGCCTATGAACGGCAACATAGCAAATGGGTCACGACGTACCTGTCCGATTTTGTTTGAAATTGCAGCAGCTGTAATTTCAGAACCCATGATTGAACCCATAAATACACCATGGTTCCAGTCAAAGCTTTCATGAACCAACGGAATAGTATTTGGACGACGTCCACCGATAAGAATAGCGGAAATCGGCACGCCTTTCGGGTCTTCCCACTCAGGAGCAATTACAGGGCACTGGCTTGCAGGAGCTGTAAAACGTCCGTTTGGATGTGCTGCCGAGTCTCAGAACCCGGAGCCCAGTCATTGCCTTTCCAATCTATGAGATGGGCTGGCGGTTCTACTCCCATTCCTTCCCACCAAACATCGCCATCGTCAGTTAATGCAACGTTTGTAAAGATTGTATTCTTTTTGATTGTATGCATTGCGTTCGGATTTGAATCCATGGATGTACCGGAGCAACACCAAAGAATCCTGCTTCAGGGTTGATAGCATATAAACGTCCATCTTCTCCAAACTTCATCCATGCAATGTCGTCACCGATTGTCTCAACTTTCCATCCCGGAATTGTAGGAATAAGCATAGCCAGGTTTGTCTTTCCGCATGCGCTTGGGAAAGCACCGGTAACATATGTCTTATTTCCTTCAGGGTCAGTAATACGGAGAATGAGCATGTGCTCAGCGAGCCAGCCTTCATCACGCGCCAAAACAGATGCGATACGAAGTGCGAAGCATTTCTTTCCTAAAAGCGCATTTCCGCCATATCCGGAACCGTAAGACCATATAGTTCTTTCTTCCGGGAAATGGCTTATGTATTTCTTTTCGATTGGTGCGCACGGCCAACCGTTATCCTTTTCGCCCTCTTTTAACGGAGCACCAACTGAGTGGAGGCACGGTACAAATTCTCCGTCTTCACCAAGCTGGTCTAATACAGCTTTACCTATGCGTGTCATGATACGCATATTAACAACAACATAAGGGCTGTCGCTCAATTCAACACCTATTTTGGAAATAGGTGAACCGATAGGTCCCATGGAGAAAGGAATAACGTACATTGTTCTTCCCTTCATGCAACCCTTGTACAACTCTTTCATAGTTGATTTAAGCTCGTTTGGATCTATCCAGTTGTTGGTAGGTCCTGCATCTTCCTTAGTTTTAGATGCAATAAAAGTCCTGTCCTCAACACGAGCAACATCGGACGGATGGCTGCGGAAAAGATAACATCCCGGACGCTTTTCAGGATTTAATGGCGTAGCCAACCCCGAATCTACCAATAGCTTTAACAGGCGTTCATTTTCTTCCTCCGAACCATCGCACCAATAAATTTCATCAGGCTGACATATATCAGCCATTTCTTTTACCCAATCCAGCAATTTCTTGTTTGATGTCATTAGAAATTCTCCTTCCAACTAAAATATTATTTTTATTTATGTTTTGCATTTTTGCAGCATATGTGAACCGAAATAGAATTTCGGCAACTTAAACGCTATATGGAATTAGTTAATTTTTTCACTAACATACTAACACAAAACCATTAAAATATCAACAAGTCTTTTGGCTTTTTATGCAGGTTTTAATCAAGTATTGTCTTTACTGCTTCAAACTTAGCAAAGATAACATTTTTCTATTTTTGATACCTTTTTAAGTATAGTTCGCCATACATTCATATATATTGAAAGTATTATATTCAATAATTATTTTTATACCTCTGTTTTTGTGATAGAATAACATTGTAAAAATATTGACAGAGTTCTTGACATCGATGAGAATGTAAAGATATCCGACACATTCTTTAGTTTTTCAGCATATATGTACATTTTAGGTTGATTTAGCTTCGAATATTTTATAAAATTATAGTAGGATTGGTATTGCTGTGTTAATTGATTGTAAATTTTCGCCAGGGGGGATTATTATCGAAAAATAAACTTTATACGGCAACATGTTTCTACTTAATTATAATTACGGCATTATAATTATATCTTTTATTTTTGCATCTTTAGTCCGGTCATCAATTTTCAATAATATATTGAATAAATTATTTTATGGGGGGAAGATATTTTTATGAAAAAAGCAAAAGGAATTTTCTCGCTGTTTGTTGCTTTGATGGTTTTGGCTGTTTTTTGTTTTTCACAGAATACAGCTTCAACAGTAACCGCTGTCGACAGCAACAACGACGACTGGTTGCATTGTAAGGGCAACAAAATTTACGACATGTATGGAAACGAAGTCTGGTTGACGGGTGCCAACTGGTTTGGTTTTAACTGCAGTGAAAACTGCTTTCACGGTGCCTGGTATGATGTTAAGACTATTCTGACCAGCGTTGCAGACAGAGGTATAAACTTTTTAAGAATACCGATTTCTACAGAGCTTCTGTACAGCTGGATGATCGGGAAGCCGAACCCGGTTTCCAGCGTAACTGCCAGCAACAATCCTCCATATCATGTGGTCAATCCTGACTTTTACGATCCTGAAACTGACGATGTAAAAAACAGTATGGAAATCTTCGATATCATTATGGGATACTGCAAAGAACTTGGAATCAAAGTAATGATCGATATACATAGCCCTGATGCCAACAACTCCGGACACAACTATGAACTGTGGTACGGAAAGGAAACAAGCACTTGTGGTGTGGTTACTACAAAGATGTGGATAGACACTTTGGTTTGGCTGGCCGACAAGTACAAAAACGATGACACTATATTGGCGTTTGACTTGAAAAACGAGCCTCACGGAAAACGCGGATATATGGCTGAAGTACCTAAATTACTTGCAAAATGGGATAACTCTACAGACGAAAACAACTGGAAGTACGCTGCCGAAACTTGTGCAAAAGCTATTTTGGAAGTAAACCCTAAAGTGCTGATAGTAATTGAAGGTGTCGAACAGTATCCTAAAACCGAAAAAGGCTATACTTATGACACACCGGATATCTGGGGAGCAACGGGAGATGCTTCTCCATGGTACGGTGCATGGTGGGGCGGAAATTTAAGAGGCGTTAAGGACTATCCTATTGATTTAGGTCCTTTAAACAGCCAAATTGTATACTCTCCTCATGACTACGGTCCTTCGGTATACGCTCAAACATGGTTTGATAAAGATTTCACAACTCAGACCTTGTTGGATGACTATTGGTACGACACTTGGGCATATATCAACGATCAGGGAATTGCTCCACTTTTAATCGGTGAGTGGGGAGCCATATGGATGGCGGCAAAAACCAAAAATGGATGACATTGTTGAGAGATTACATGGTTGAAAACCGCATACACCATACATTCTGGTGTATAAATCCAAACTCCGGTGATACCGGCGGATTGGTCGGAAACGACTGGTCAACTTGGGACGAGGAAAAATACGGTTTGTTAAAGCCTGCATTATGGCAGACAAAGGACGGTAAGTTTATCGGTCTTGACCACAAAATTCCTCTCGGTTCAAACGGAATTTCATTGGGCGAGTATTACGGAACACCGCAGGTTTCGGATCCACCGGCAACACCGACACCAACAAAGCCTATTAACTCACCAACTCCTGAAGTATCGCCTACTCCTGCATTTATTTATGGTGATATCAATGACGACGGTAAGATAAATTCATCAGACCTTACTGCGTTAAGGAGAATAATAGTAAAATCGCCTCCTGAAAATGCAAACATGGACGCTGCAGATGTAAATGCGGACGGCAAAGTAAATTCAACAGACTATTCTATCCTAAAAAGATATTTGCTTAGGTCAATTACTGAACTTCCATATAACTAATAGTCCGATATCATAAACAATAAAAGCTGGGGACATCGAGTCCCTTCGCTTTTGCCTCTTTCATTTCATTACAAGAGGCCGAATAAAATCAAAAGGTTGGCTGCCAAATAAACGGCAGTCAACCTTTTTTATATCATACACTATTCTAGTTTTCCTCCATTCCCGTGTAAATCAGGATGGCGTCCCTTAAAAACTTGGCAGTTCCCGGTTGCTCTTTGTCATAATACGCAGTAAATCTCTCGTCCTCAACATACATTTTGGCAAGTCCGGCATGGGCTTCCTTGCTGTAGCTTCCCCAAAAATAGCATAGCCATTGGCGATGCAGGTCTGCAGCTTTTTGAGCAAGCTCCCCTGCGGGATTGCCCGTTGCAAAGGCTTGCTTTAATGTCTCATTGAGCTCAAGCGAAAGTTTTTCCAACTCTTCATACTGCTCTTTCGTCATGCCTTTAATCTTCTTATAGGATTCATTGACCTGTTCATCTCCGTATTTAGCTCTGATTTCTTCACCGTAATTCTTCTCGTTCTCGTCAATCATCCTTTGCTTGAAACCTTCAAACTTTTCCTTATCAGTCATTTCAGCTCTCCTTTCCGCAGCTAGAATAGTTTTATTCACATTTGCAATCAATAAATCCAACTGCTCTTTTTTTGGAGGAGCCTTTCGCGATGTTCTTTCAGTGCAGTAAGCGGGTCAAAGGAAGGTGATGTAATAATATCCTTGATACAGTCAAGACTCACGCCCAATTCCCTGTAAAACAGTATTTGCTGCAGAGTGTCGACTTCTTTCTGACCGTATATCCTGTAGCCCGATGAATTTATTCTTGCCGGCTTGAGAATACCCAATTCATCATAATACCTTAGGGTACGGGCACTGACCCCAGCCAGAGATGCAAGCTTTTGCACTGTGTACTCCATGCTTTCACCTCCTCACAAGAATACTTTACACCTTTACGCTACGTTAATGTCAATAGTTTTTTATGCCCTGCACACCTTGATTTTTTCAATCCTCTTTTCACTTACTTCTTCCACTTTGAATACAAGTCCATTGAATTCAATTTGCGGTTTTTCATCACAATTCGGAATTCTACCCAACTGGCTTATAACAAAACCGCTCAATGTGTCATATTCATCTTCCGGCAGCTCTGCGTCCACCCATTCGTTTAGGACATCAAGACCCGCAGAACCGTTAAATATATAAGTACTCTCATCCAATTTTTCAAAATCTTTTTCTTCTTCATCGTATTCGTCAAATATATTACCCACAATTTCCTCTACCAGGTCTTCTATAGTGGCAATTCCCGCTGTTCCGCCGTATTCGTCAACAATAACTGCCATATGGACTTTGTTTTTCTGCAACTCGCTAAAAAGCTCGTCTGCCTTCTTTGACCAAGGAACATTATAAGGCTTTCTGATAATTTCTCTCAAATCAAAGTTTTTAGTATTATTCTCACTGCCTATATATTTTATCAAATCCTTAACATGCAGGATTCCGACAATATTATCTATGCTTTCATCATATACCGGTATCCTGGTATATTTTTCTTCAATAAACAAAGACATAACATCATCAAGGCTTGCATCGACAGGAAGGGCTATAATATCAGTCCTATGAGTCATAATATCCATAACCGTCTTATTGTCAAAATCGAAAATATTATTGATCATTTCCCTTTCATTTTCCTGTATCGCACCTTTTTCCTCTCCCACATCCACCATCATTCGAATCTCTTCTTCGGTAACCTCTTCCTCATCTGCATTAGGGTCAATGCCAAAAAGTCTTACCACCAGGTTTGTTGAAGCATTAAGAAGCCTTACAACAGGGTAAGTAATAACCGAAAGGTAATAGAGCGGTTTAGCAGCAAACATGGATATGGCTTCTTCTTCCTTCATCGCAAGTCTTTTAGGAACCAATTCACCTATTACAAGGGAAAAATACGACAAAATCACAGATATGAAAATCATGGATAAAGTCTTAAGTATAGCATCCGGAACAGGAACACCCATCTGTTTTACAAGACCTGCCAATCTATCGGAAAAGCTCTCGGATGCAAAAGCACTCGACAGTGTACCGCCAAGCGTTATGCCGATTTGAATGGTGGCCAAAAACCTGCCCGGCTCTGATAAGAGTTTTCTTAATATTGCAATCTTTTTCTTGTTGTTTTCATTGCCCATCATTCTGAGCTTGTTGTCATTTAAAGATATCAGTGCAATCTCCGAAGCTGCAAAGAATCCATTCAGCACTATAAGCAGTACTAAAACCAGAATTTCAATAAACAATCAAAATCATCCTCCACAATATTTATAATAAAATAAGATAAAAAAGAGCATAATAACCCCCTCTACGGATTTACTATAGCCCTCTTATATTTATCGATTCTTATATTATTCATTTTTACACTACCCTCTGATTTTAATAACAACCATAGTGCCTTGCTACTTTGTAAATCCGCCGGATAGTCATCCATTATATTATCACCTCATCAAAATCATCAAAATAAAGTTTCGATATTAAATTAAATTTACTATTTTCCTTGATAAATGTCAAGCCGACAGAACCTGCGGAAAACCGTTCCAATTGACACAGCTCTTTATTTCGTCTCAATTTGGACAAATTTTTCACCTGACTGAATGCAAATAATTCCACATTCCAAATAATCGTTAACAACAAGTATAAGTATATCTCTCTATTCCATAGGGTATTTTAGTCCCCATTCTTTCCTAAGCGCATCCAGCATTTTCATTATTTCCAGACTCTCGTCCAAAGGCATAATGTCACTTTCCAACTTTCCTTCCTTAAGGCATTTATTCACTTCCTGGGCCTGATAGTTCAATCCGTTGGATGCAAAAGGAATCCTCACCGTTTTTTCTTCCTGTCCGTGTAATTTAATAGAAAACTGGGTTGGACGTGAGAAATAGGGAATTTTTATATATCCTTCGGTACCGCAAATTACAGCATCATGGGGTATGTCAATACTAAATGAAGAGGACATCATCGCCACTTTCCCATACCCGTATTCAAACATATAGGCTGCATGCTCATCAACCTTTGAACTGTCTATATATCCAAAGGTTTTTATACTTAAAGGAGACTTTTTAAACACCATTCTTGAAAAAGAAACAGGATACACTCCTAAATCCAGCAACGCACCTCCTGCAAGGTTGGGGTCAAAGTAGTACTTATGTGCATTCCGTCCCTTTGCTCTAAATCCGAAATCAGCTCTCAACAATCCGATATCTCCTACTATATTTTCCGAAAGCAAGCGGTTTAGTTCTACTATGCACGGCAAAAATCTTGTCCACATTGCCTCCATTAAAAAAACTTTATTCTGTCTTGCCGCTTTGATTAAATCTTCTGCCTGTTTTGAATTAACTGTGAAAGGCTTTTCACACAAAACAGGCTTTTTATTTTCCAGACAAAGAAGGACATGTTCATGGTGATAGTTGTGCGTTGTTGCTACATATATGACATCAACAGATTCATCTTTTACGAGATCGAGATAATTTTCATAATAACATTGTACATTATAAGCTTTCGCAAATTCGTTAGCTTTCCCCGGAGTTCTTGAAGCAACAGCTGCCAATTCCGCATCTGCCACATGCTGTAAACTTTCTGCAAAAGTTTTTGCAATTCTCCCACAGCCTAATATTCCCCATCTTATTTTCTTTTCCATAAATTACTTCCTGCTTTCTATATTTTTTATACTTTTTCTAACAGTTTTTATATTGAAACAATTTATTTTGAAAACACTTTTTATCTTGCTTTGAAAGTGCATTTGACCACTATTTTAAGGCTTTAATATGACTTTAATTGAATTTTAAACAAGTATATGAAATTTGTCAACGTTGTCAACGCAACCCAAATCTCCTAACATCGTATATTTTTAGGCTTCATGCCTCTTATCGCTAACTTTTTATTGACTTAATTTTTATTTTGTATTATCATATTTTAAAGTATGGTAATAAGGTACCATTTGGTATCATTGGCTCAGTTTACTGAGCACTTTATATTTTTTTGTAATTTTAATATACGGATAAAAAACAACAAGTATGTTAAGAATAAAATGGATTTTATGGTGTTGTTACACTAGGAGGAATGTAATAAATGCATTGGTCGGATGAAATTGCAAACAAGCTGATAAGCTTACACCCTGATAAAGATGAGTTTGTACTTGCTGCAGGGACAAGCCCTTCAGGTACAGTTCATATAGGTAATTTCAGGGATGCTGTTACTGTATATTTTGTTGCAAAGGCTCTAAGAAAGCAGGGAAAGAAGGCAGTTTTGCTTTTGTCTTGGGATGATTACGATCGTTTCAGAAAAGTACCCAAGAACCTTCCCCAAGACAAAATCGAAGAATATGAAAACTATATCGGTATGCCCTATTCTGCAGTGCCAGATCCTTTCGGTTGTCATGCTTCCTATGCAGAGCACTATGAAAAAGAATATGAAGAATCCCTTAAAAAGATTGGTCTTAATTTCGATATAATCAGGTATCAGACCAAGGAATATATGAGCGGAAGGTATAAAGACGGGATAATAACAGCACTTAAAAAAAGAAAAGAAATATATGATATAATGCAAGAATTCAAAACCCAGGAATATTCCGCCGAGGAAAGGGAGAATTTCTATCCTCTTTCCATCTACTGCGACAAATGCGGAAAAGACACCACGAAAATCACCGAATTGTCGGAAGATTGCAATGTTGTAGGCTATAGCTGCAAATGCGGAAATGTTTCTACAGTAAATATTTCCGAGCAGGGCAATTGCAAGCTTCCGTGGAAAGTTGACTGGCCCATGAGATGGATGTATGAAGGTGTCGACTTTGAGCCCGGCGGAAAAGATCACGCATCGCCTCAGGGAAGCTATCAAGTATCCAGGGTAATTGCAAAAAAGATTTATAATATTGACGAACCGCTGTTCCAAGGCTATGAGTTCATTGGAATAAAAGGTTTGACAGGAAAAATGTCCGGTTCTTCAGGACTAAATATAAATCTCGAAGAACTGCTGAAAATATATCCGCCGGAAATCATCTGGTGGCTTTATGCCAAGAAAACTCCAAACGAGGCTTTTGATATAAGCCTTGGCGATGATGTACCCAGGATTTACGGTGAATTTGACAGAGTTTATGAGAATTATTACAATAATTCCGAAAATTTAGATGAAATCACCAAGAGTACACTGGATATTATATTGGACGATACTCCTAAAAAGGTTAATCCTCCTTTTAGTATACTCTTAACTCTATACTCAATTTCCAACGGGAAAATTGAGATGATAGAAGAAATGTTTACAAAGATCGGCATGAGCTTTAAAGCCGAAGAACTAACCGAAAGACTCGAGAAAGTATCCTACTGGCTGCAAAAGTATGCACCGAACATGCTGATGAAATTAAATACATCACCGGATTTTGAATATTTCGAAGCTCTGGATGATGAAGTAAAAGGCTGGGTTAAAGCTTTTTGTGATGTAATTAAAATAAAGATGGATTCCGAGGAATTGACTACTCGGCTCTATGCTATCCCCAAAAAGGAAACCGCTGATGTTAAGGAAAATAAGAAAAATCAGTTATTGTTCTTTAAAACCATGTATCGACTATTAATTGGGGAAGACAAAGGACCAATGCTCTCAACATTGATTCTGGCCGTAGGTGCCGAAAATATTCTGCCCATTGTTGAGCCTTTGGTGACAGGCAGCACAAATAATTGATTGTAAGAATTGCAGAATCCTTGAAACACTTCATAATACGGTGTTTCAAGGATTTTTTACTGTTTTCAAAGGAGCCATAGATTCCTTCTACGTTTATTTCAAACCCAACGGCACCAATCTTCCGGAACTTTCACCTACACCAACTCCTGTTCCAACTCCGCCCCCTTCACTGCAAATAGTTGGTGATTTAGACGGATACGGAAAGGTAATGAATTTAAAAGACTGCTATCGCGAAATCGCCATAAGAAAAAGGGGTTTTATGCCCCTTTTTTATTGTGAATCTTTCCATAACGGCATTTCTACAGTTACTTTGAACAAGTCCCCATCTATCTGTATATCAAACTTCCCTCTCTGCAAGGCGGTCAAGCTTTGGGCAATAGACAGGCCAAGCCCCGACCCTTCCGTCGTTCTTGCCTCGTCGCCCCTTACAAATCTTTCCGTCAATCGTTCTGCCGGTATATTTAATGGAACAGCAGATATGTTTTTTATGATAAGAACTCCGTCAGTTTGATTTTTCGTTATATTGATATAAACCCTCGAACCTCGCAGCGAGTATTTCAAAACATTAGACATAAGGTTTTCTATTATTCTCCACATATGCCTTCCGTCTGCCCGCACAAAAATATTATTATCTTCCGAGCTGATTCGTATATCAAGCCCTGCTTTTTCCATTTTCTCTTGATATTCTCCCTGTGCCTGTAACACCAGCTCATGAAGATCCACTTTTTCAAAATTGACTGACAGATTCCCGCTGGATGCCTTGCTTGCTTCCACCAAATCTTCAATGAGTACCCTAAGCCTTGCGGACTTCTCTTCAAGAATACCGATGTATTCCTTTGCTTTTTTGCTTTCCACATCTTCTCTTTTCAGCAAGTCCACATAATTTATTATAGAAGTAAGCGGCGTCTTTAAATCATGGGATACATTGGTTATCAGCTCCGTCTTCATGCGTTCTCCCTTTATCGCTTCTTCAACCGCATTTTTCAATCCCCCCCGGATGTTGCAAATGTTCTCGGCGAAAGCGGCAAACACAGGGGACATTTTATCAGGGTTCATTTCATAATCGAGGTTGCCCTGGGATATCTGCTTGGTCCCTTCCATAATTGTTGAAAGGGATCTTAACGCACTCGAAGTAGAAACAAAGGCCAATACGTTTATAAGTACCAGCGAGAAGCCTATAATTATTATTACATGACGGTAGTAGTTATTTACAATTGCTCCAACAATTATTGCAGACAAAACACCGTTTACAGCCACATAAACAGGAAGCAAGAGTAATATCCAAGCTCTAAAAATTCTGCCGTTAAAGCAATCTTTAATAAAAGCTCTAATTTTTCTTAAAATAATTATAAAGAGAATGTTGTCTGACAATTTACCTCTCTTTGTCCGCCGGGTCAGAGATAATGAATAGGACAACCAGGTTATAAACGCCAGACTCAATACAACTATGAAAACCAATATACTTTTCGGCTCATTATAATAGTAGTCATCCAAGGTTTTCACAAAAACAAATGCGCATACACCAGTCAAAATTGCCGCTCCCAATGTGTGTATATCCAAATACACTTTATCAATAATTGGCACAGGTTTTTTTTCTTCTTTTTGCTCCTGCCAAATACCTTTCCAAGTACCGCTGAAAATGTACGCCAAGCACCCTATCAGCAATATAGAACATGCTATCAATGAGATTATCACAAATATCATCCAGGATTTAACTCTGGTATATCGAATATAATCATCGTAAAATTCATCTCCGGATTTCAATGGCTCTATAACCGCAGCATAAACTTCATAGTTCGTTCCTCTCATTATTTCCATTATATGATCGGCCCTATACAGATGCTGATTATACACGTTTCTGTTGTTTATATATACATACGTCCGCTGTTTCTTTAAAAATTCAATTGGTTCGTCATCTATTACATTTGTGATGACTTCGCCTGTTTGTGTGTCTTTAATATAATAGCCGAAGTTTAATATGTTGGAAATGGTTTGTGTTGCATTATAGAGCTTAATGCCTTCTTCGGTAATCATATACCAATCGATTTCATTATCCATAATATTCTCTTCACTTTTTACATCTTTCAGCCAAATATAATAATCCACAACGCTTGCAACATGGCTGCTAAAATTGGATATATACTTGGGATAACTGTAATAGTTATCGCATGTAACAATCTGTTCATTTTTTATTAGAAAACCCCAGCTTCCGCAGACAACTAGAAAACTCAGCCATGCAAGAAAAAAAGCAAGCCTTTTTGCCATGTTCGAACGTTTAATACCTTTCCATTTTATATCCAATGCCCCACACCACCTTTAAGTATTTTGGTTCTTTGGGATTTATTTCTATCTTTTCCCTTATGCGCCGAATATGAACGGCAACAGTGTTTTCCGACGAATAGGCAGGTTCATTCCATACATTTTCATATATTTGATCTATCGAAAACACTTTGCCCGCATTTTTCATAAGAAACAGCACAATACCGTATTCCGTCGCCGTCAGCTTCACCAATTCTCCGTCAACCCTCAACTCTTTTGTTTCAGTATCAAGCTCCAATCCTCCGTTTTTCAACACCCCGCTTTTTCGCTCCGCGCCTCCGAGCCGAGTATATCTCCGAAGCTGAGACTTTACTCTTGCCATAAGCTCCAATGGATTGAACGGCTTTGTCACATAATCGTCCGCACCGAAGTTAAGTCCTATGATCTTGTCCGTATCCTCAGATTTTGCAGACAGAATTATTATTGGGATATTCAGTTCTTCCCGGATTTTTATAGTTGCAGACAGGCCATCCAATTCCGGCATCATCACATCCATTATAACCAGATGAATTTTTTCTTCCTCCAAGGTTTTCAACGCCTGCTTTCCCGTATATGCTTTAACAACATCGTAGCCCTCCTGTTTTAAGTAAATTTCCAGCGCATCCACTATACCTTGTCATCATCGCATACCAGAATACTGAATTTCTCCATATGTACCGGCCCCCATTACTTTTTCATACATCTTATATCACCTGCCTTTTTTATTTATAGCATAGCAGGCAAACCTTACAAAATCTTTCATAAATTCATTAAAATTTTCTTAAGATTAAACTATTTTTTAAAAAACATCAAGCATAAACTATAATGTATAATCCATAAGTACACATAAAAACGGGCAGCTACACGGCCACCCGTTTTATTTTGTAAATATCAAAATTTTTAGTGCAAATTTCAATCCCTTTAATTATTTTGGTTTATATAGGTAGTGACGGTATGCTCTGGAGCAAATATCTCTTTAATATAGAGAAGTCTGTTGAGTTTATTTTACCGTCTCTATTCAGGTCAGCAGCTTCCGGGGAAGTATTAAACTCTGAAATACTTTTCGTTAAATATCTCTTCATCATAGTATAGTCTGTGGAATTTACTTTCCCGTCACCATTCAAATCCCCATATACAAACTCCGTAACAGGAGTAGGTGTAGGTGATGGTGTCGGCACAGGTACATTTGGTGAAGGCATTGAAGGATCTATCTGCATTGAAGAGTCACCAAAGAATCTGTACAGTCCTGCACATGCTCCCACAAAAGCAGCGTTATAGTCAATAGCAACTTCATTGTATATATAATCGCTTGTAACATCTACATGCTGATCTCCCGAATCAGGTCCGCCAACAAGTGCACCGTACAATACATGTTTATGCGGAGAAGGATCATTGGCATCACTTAAGCCGGAAGCAGCTCTATGGTGAGGGTACTTGACTGAATTACTGCTATAGCCCACAACATAACAACGATTTATTGGGTTTTTACCCAACAGGTAATCCATTTGCGACCTTGCCCAATTACCATATTTTGATGGTGTATCCCCATGATGTTTGTCATAAACAAGAGCTATCAGCTGTGCTGCAGTATTGTATCTTGCGGAACCCCATTGATTGAGGAACGTATATCCGCCCGGTGTAATTGTAATGCCCCCTCCCGGAAGCCATTTGTCAAGCAATTGCTGTATAGGCCTCCAGAAATCAATCTGCTCACCCGGGTTTTTATTTGAAGCCCTCTTATATCTGTCTTCGAAATTCTGACTGTTTTTGTCATATAAATCGTCTATTTCTGCCAAAATACATGCTGTACCTGACCACATGTCATTCCAGCAATGTATCCATCCCGGCGGAGCATAATAATCAAAATATTTAAACACCTCATCTAAATAATGCTCATTTTGGGTTGCCAAATAGAGCCATGCAGCAGCCCAGCAGTAGTCATCCTCCCATTTGCTTGAAGAATAATAGCCTTTCGGACCATCCGCACCTGAAACTACTCCCTTTGGATTTTTTTCGGCAAAATCAAACAAAGCTTTGGCATAATCAAGACTTTTTGCGGCATATTGAGGATCTGTGTCTTTAAAATTCATATAGTTTATTGCCAAAGAAGCTGCTGTTCCCGAAATAATATCGGTTCCAGGCTTTTCCTTGGTAATAAACCAACCTCTTCTGAACATGGTGTCATTTTCCGGAGCTCCCCAAAATGCATGGTCGATATCACCGTCACCTACCTGATGACAGAACGCTACAACATTTCCGGATGCATCTCTAAAAGTAGATCTCATGAAATAGTCATTAAAATATCTTAAAATTATTTCAGCATGAGCATGCTGGCCCGTTGCACGGAACTGTTCTCTAAATTCATAGTAACCCCAACCCACTGTTGAAGCTGCATAAGCCTCAGGGAGACCAAACTTTACATGGTCACCGGCATCATGAAAACCGCCTGATACATCAACTTTGCCGTCTCCATCGGGGTCAAGCACACTTCTGTTGCTGCTGATGAAGCCATCGGACATATTGGTGTTTTGAGAATCCAGCGGAAGCTTGGCATCATAAACGTGACAGTTACCTCTCCAGTCTAAAAGCCCGTTCTCATCAACACCGGTACCACACATGTTCGCATCATAGAAGAACATGGAATACTGCAATGCCTTTGCATAATTGTACTCTCCGGCAGCATCGGTATTCACAATGTTGAGAGGAATAATTCCCGCAGCGGTAATCGCAAGACTGATTAAAAAAGCCGCCGTTTTCTTTGAAAAAAACTTCTTTTTCATCATATCCCTTTCCTTTCTTATAAAATTTAATTTTTTATGTTAATATTTATTTCAAACCTAATATAATAAAGTTGGGCTAATAATTAAAACACAGATAAAGTAAAGACTTAATTTGTGGGATATAGAATATAGCAAGACGTTTTTTTCAATGAATTAATGGCGAATTAATAATAATTTTTCATTTTCTTAGAGGAATAGCATTACTGCAACCGATTCATGTATTTTAATCATTTAATATACTACTTTATCCTTTCACTAATATCTTACTATATTTTTCTTCATAATACAATTGATTTCGTTCACTAATTGAATATTCAAAATGATAGCTCACTGCATTGGGTACTTTACTTTTGCCTCTTTCGTTTTACTCCAAAAGGCCAAATAGAAGCCGGTATCTTAAGACACCGGCCAACAATCACAAGTTTTATTCCATTTTAATCACTGATATTCAACGGGTAGATTCGGTATTATACGAAGTAAGTATCTTTGCAATATGGAATAGTCGGTTGAGTTGACCCTGCTATCTTGATTTAGGTCTGCTACTCTCTCCGGAAGACCAAGTGAAGGAGTTATTTTAAGGATATACCTTTTCATGTAGGACAGGTCGGTTGAATTAACTTTCTTGTCTCCGTTCAAATCCCCATATAAGAATTCCGGCCACATTGTGGTTGTGGGAGACGGATTTGGCGTCGGATCATCATAATCTGATATAGGATACGCTTTTAGATCCGGAAGCTCATCCAAAGTTATGCAGTAATCGCTCTGATACATTTCTATCAACCAGTCAACAGGATTGTTCTGTTCTCCTGTAAGCCACCAGCCGTACCATGGGCAGAAATACAGCCATCCGGCTCTTTCATTTATGAGATTTGAAACTCTCGGAATTGTATCATTCTCGCTCATTGCAACCAGTTTTTTGCCGCCAGTGAGCTTCACCAGGTGTAGAATGTGGATGAAATTGCACTTCCATTAGGCTTTCCGTCCTTGGCATTGTATTTGTCGTAACCGACGATATCCACCACATCGTCCCCCGGATACCATGCCGCTGAAGTCTCATAAGTATACGAAGTCCAAATCCAGATAAGATTGTTCAAACCATATTCGTTGGTAAACTTGTCATAGAGAAGCCTATAAAGCTTCACACAAGGTTCCGGACCTTCAGCTCCCCACCAGAACCATCCGCCTTCCGCTTCGTGGAGCGGTCTGAACAGTATAGGAACCCCGGCATCTTGAACCTGCTTTAGCTTTTTGGCCATGGTATCGATATCATTGAGCAGTGCAATATTTTCTTCCGTTCCCGGAGTTAAAGCCTTTGATATGCTGAAAGTTGTGCTCTCGGTATAAAAACTGTTGTCCGCTTTCTTTCCGATATCCCCGGGTGAAAACCAGTGCCAGCAAACTGTCGGTATTCCTCCTTTTTCATTGTACCACTCGATAACACGCTCGGCACACAGGTCGTCCCACATCAGACCGTTTCCTCTGTAGTTCATAAAGTCAAAGCCTCTTACCGCAGGCAGTTTTCCAGTCTTTTCCTGTATATATGTAAACTCAGCCTCTGACCCCGGATAGTTATGGGACCCGCAAAGCTCTTGCTGTCCTGAAAGTATGTGTTTGCCATAAATATCAACAAGGTAGCTCATGAGTGCCTTTGCTTCTTTGGTAGCGTTAGGATTTACCAATGTTTTTGGAACCTTGAGTCCTACAATGCTTTCATCCGCAGGTTTGACAACCAGATAATCAAAATAGGTGTAGCCCCAGTAGGCTTCAAGTTCAATATTATTGGTACCGGCATTGAGCTTAACAATCCCTGCCGAAAGTTCTTTCCATTTAAGAGTAAAAGGAAAGCTTACCTCACCCTGATTGGAACCGTTTACATTCAGGTACTGCACTTTTTTGATTTTGTCATAAGGCTGCACATATGAGATAAATATTTCGTAAAGACCTTCCTTGTCAACCTCAACGTTGACCGATGTGCTTGTACCCTTTTGTCCAATAAAACTGCAAGTGCTTCCGGTAAGGTCAAAGACATCTCCATACTCATTTTTACCCACATAGTCGGTATAAATCTGGGCTCCGTTATGGATACCGTCTTCAAACTCATACTTGTCCCCATCCGCAGACACTGCATTTGTCATAAAGATGCACGATGTTATAGGTATGACAACTGCAAGCATCATTGCCAAGAAAGCTTTCATAGAAGTCTTCATTCTCATAAATATTCTCCTTTCTGAAAAATGTTATATTATTAATGTAAATTGTAATTCAGTTGTAACATTATTGTAATGTGATAAAATAGAACTACAATAAGAAATATAGACATTTCGGCATATAGAACTGTGTAGATGTATAGAACCGCATAGATATGGAATAACACGTTTTTCCCTTTATATTTATTCTACTATATTTTTCTTTACATTACAATTAATTTTACTAAATGTTGTCATTCTATATTATAAGACAATGTAATAGTAAAAAGCACTTTCCTTTAAAGTATCAGGTAAAGTGCTTTTTGTTCATCTTTGTTACTTTATTAAATTACTGACAATAGAAATATTTTGCTAATCTATGCTTATAGCATATTTCGCAGAATACTCTTTGAACTGTTTAAGAAATTCATTATTGGCTCATGCTTTACTTTATACAGATAACTGTGCATATTCATGCTATCATGAGACATTTCTATCACACATTCCGCAATATTGGAGCAATGGTCTGATATACGCTCCAATACAGTTATCAAATCGGAATACACAAATCCCATCTCAATTGTACACTTGTTGCTCTGCAATCTTTTAATATGTTTCTTTTTCATCGCATTCTTAAGCTCGTCAATTACTTCTTCAAGGGGATCCACCTTTGCTGCAAGTAGAATGTCATTTCTGTCAAATGCCTTGACAGCAATCTCAACCGCTTCTTCCACCGCTGACATCATAACACCAAGCTCCCTTTTTGCCGATTCGGAAAACTGCATTTTTTTATCATACATCTCCCGGGCGGAATCCACAATCTCCAATGCATAATCCGCAATACGCTCAAACTCACCAATCAAAAAAAGCAGTTTGGCGGATTCCGTACTGTCCTGGGCCGACAAGTTCTGACTGGACAATTTAACAAGATAGGTCCCCAAAGCATCTTCATATCTATCTGTTTGCTGTTCTGCATCCTTTACATTTTGTGCTTCTTTTTCGTCATAATTGTTAACCAATGCAACTGCCTGCTTTATAGCATTCATTGAAGCATAGGCCATTTCCTTCGCAATCTCCCTGCTGCGGTTGATAGCTATTGCGGGAGTTGAAATCAAACGAGGATCGAGAAGCGACACCTTATCCTTTTTATTGTCTTCTTTTATAGTCTTGTATGCCAGCTTTTCAAGCAGACCGCTAAAAGGAAGCAGCATAGCTGTACAGAAAATATTGAATATCGAATGGGCAATTGCTATGAGTATATGATTTGCAGTCCAATCAAGAAATGCAAAATTGAATATTGCTTTTAATATAGTCAATAGCACAAGGAAAACCACTGTACCTATAAGATTGAAATAGAGGTGCACCAGCGCCGCACGACGGGCATTTTTATTCGTACCGACTGATGAAATTAATGCCGTAACACAGGTACCGATATTCTGTCCCATTATTATAGGTATCGCTGTTCCCATTGTAACATGCCCCGTAGCAGACAAGGCCTGCAAAATACCCACTGAGGCAGATGAGCTTTGGATTATACTTGTCACAAGAGCACCAAGCAGCACTCCCAGTACAGGGTTCGAGAAAATCAACAGTATATTGCGAAACTCTTCTATTTCTCCCAACGGCCGAACCGCTGCCGACATGCCCTCCATACCATAAATAAGTGTAGCGAATCCAAGCAATATCAAGCCAATATCTTTTTTCTTTTCATTTTTAACAAACAAGTAATAGATAATTCCAATCAGGGCAAGCACGGGCGTAAAAGAAGAGGGTTTTAGCAATTTTACAAAAAAATTGCTGCCTTCAATCCCTGTCAGGCTCAAAATCCATGCTGTAACTGTTGTACCCACATTTGCCCCCATGATAACATGTATCGCTTGCTTCAAAGTCATTATGCCGGAGTTTACAAATCCCACCACCATAACTGTAGTTGCCGAAGAGCTTTGTATGATGCAGTCACAGCCAAACCCATCAAAAAACCGTTTAGCTTGTTTGATGTCAAACGCTCGAGCAAACTCTTTAGCTTGTTGCCTGCACTTTTTTCAAGACCTGTTCCCATTATGTTCATACCAAAGAGGAACAACGACAACCCGCCTATTAGCTCTAAAAAACTAAATAAATCCATATTTCACCCATTCCCTTTTCATCAAAATCAAAAAAATTATATCATATTTTAACCCGCCACTTTGTAAAATATATGTTAAATATTGTGTGCAATTTAGCTTCCACTCTTATTTTTCACGAATTTTTCACAAATTTTCATACTCTCAAAGCCTCTTTTAGTATATAATCGATAATCGCAAGAAATTATGTATATCCGAAACTATCGCTAAAAAATACAAAGGAGGCTTTGATTTATGAAATTCAAAAAACTTTTGGCTTATATGCTTTCGGTCTTGATTGTTTTATCAGCCGTTTTTACAGGCATAAATGTCTCAGCGGCAGATAATACCTCAGGCATAGGCCAAAAAATTCATCTGAAAGCCGCAACATTGGAGCCGCGCAAAAGGTCTCTCATGCTGATGTCAAAAAGATATTCTTCAAATGAGGAAAAACCCTATATTGTATCTTTCAACGGACCTATAACCGATGAAATGAAGAATGACGTAATGGAACTTGGTGTAAAATTTATAGATTACACACCTGAATATTCGTATCTTTGCTACATGACATCCGATACTGCAGAAAAGGTAAGAGACATTACCCACGTTGTAGATGTTCTCGTATACGAAAACGAATACAAGATTGATCCCGCATTAAAGTCAAAAATCTCAGGAAAAAAGGGCATAAAATCACTAACAGGAATTGATACCGCCCCTTTGGAATTGGAGGTCAGAATAAGCACTTTTGGATTTGATGACAACAATCTGGCCGGTGAAATTGAAAACTTGGGTTCTTCCGGTGTATACTTCAACGGGAACAACATTTATGCAAAAATACCGGCAGATAAAATTGAAGAACTAGCCCAACTGAAATCCGTCAAATTCATAGAGGAAGTACCTGAGTACAAGATCCTTAACGATAAAGCTTCAGGCATTATACAATCCGAAATAGCTTCTACTTTCGGATATGAAGGAGAAGGGCAAATTGTAGGAATTGCCGATACCGGACTTGACAACGGAATCCAAGGCATCAAATACGGCACAATTCATAAAGATTTCAAGGAAAGAGTACTCAAAATAATTGACTGGGTAAATAATACCGGATTTGACGAGAATGGACACGGCACCCATGTTGCAGGATCCATTGCCGGCAGCGGAGAAATGTCCAATGGAAAGATAAAGGGTATGGCTCCCAAAGCAAACCTTTTTATTCAAAAAATAGGCGCTTATGACGGCTCAATCCGTATGAATTCTTTTTATAGCTTATTACAAGAAGCTTATGATAATGGAGTAAGAATTCACAATAACTCCTGGGGGAAAAACTCCCAAGGCACCTATGCCTCGGACAGCGCCGATTTGGACAGCTTTGTCTGGTCCCATAAAGATATGCTTGTAGTAGTATCTGCCGGAAATAACGGACCGGATGAATGTACCGTAGGATCACCGGCTACGGCAAAGAACTGTCTTACTGTCGGTGCAACGGAAAATTTCAGACCCTATACGAATTTGCTTTACGGTCAAAACATCGCCGATGACCCTGGTGAAACAGCTTTTTTCTCAAGCCGGGGATGCCAGGACGGAAGAATCAAACCTGATGTTGTGGCACCGGGTACATATATTGCTTCAACAATGTCGTCTTTAATATTCCCCGAACTACTGCAGACCCGCCAAATCTATCCCGGCAACTCAAATTATCATTTTATGAACGGTACGTCTATGGCAACTCCCATTGCTTCCGGGTCTGTTGCGGTAATCCGGGAATACATCATGAAAAATTATAATATTACGCCAAGTGCTGCTCTCCTGAAGGCTTTAGTCATTAACGGTGCTTTGGACGATGAAGGTTATAGTCAAGACAAGGGCTGGGGAAAAATAAGCCTGTATAATTCGATGTTTGGAACTCAAATTATAAATGACACCGATTCCTTGTCACAAAATGAAAAATCTACTTACACCATATCGTGCACAAGAACCGATACCCCATTAAAAATCACCTTGGTTTGGTCGGACTATCCTGCAGCCGTACAAAATGCTGCCACACTTGTAAACGATCTAGACTTAAAAGTTACGTCTCCAAACGGCAGCGTAACATATTACGGAAATGATTTTACCGTTCCTTACGACTCTGATTTCGACAGAGCAAACAATGTAGAAAATGTAATAATCAACAACCCTGCTATAGGCGATTACACAATAGAAGTACTGGGGCATTCGGTATCGCATGGTCCACAGCCCTTTGCACTAGTCACCTCATCCGGCTTTCTCACCACACCGAAAACCATAAAAGCTACATCAACAACAGACTCCATAACTATCAGCTGGAATCCTGTCCCCGGAGCAATAAGTTATGATGTTGAAGTGGACGGTGCAAATATTGTGAACGTTTCCGGAACAAGTTACACCCATAGCAGCCTTGCGCCCAACTCAGAACACCAATACAAAGTCCGGGTAAAGAGCGCTACAACGGACAGCGTTTGGAGTTCTACATTTACATATTCGACAATGCTGGATACACCTTTTCTTACCACTATCTGGGCCGATGATGGGGTCAAATTGACATGGGACCCTGTTTTTGATGCAACTTACTACGACATATATATGAATGATATTTATTTTGACTCTACAGATTCAAATACCTACACAATTACAAACCTCGTACCGAATACAAAGTACAAATTTTTCATCAGGGCAAAAACAGATTTCAACACCAGCAATTCCAGCAACATCTTGGAGTTTGTAACACCTGATATAGGAATTTCCTATAGAAATTCATGAACAGTGAAAGAATGTACTTTGGAGCGTTAGCATCGAAAAACGGTAAAATCTACGTGCTAGGTGGAACAAACGGAACTCATTACTTAAACACCGTGGAAGAGTTTGACCCCGGCACAAACACCTGGACACAGAAAGCTCCCATGTCCGTAAAAAGAAACGGAGTTGGAGTCATTGAAGCCGATAACGGAAAAATTTATGCGATTGGAGGATTTGACGGCAACTCCTATCTAAAAACAGTCGAGGAATATGATCCTGTTAATGACAGTTGGACTACAAAGACCAGTATGAAAACCCCGAGAAGCAATTTCGGTATTGCCTTTACCGGAGGCAAAATTTACGTAATGGGCGGATATAACGGAACTACAGAAAGAGGCGTTGAAGTATATGACCCCAATACCGATACTTGGACTGATATAGATGATATGCCGACAGCCAGAAGCAACTTCAGCGCAGGAGTTGTAAACGGTAAAATAATTGTTATGGGTGGAATATGTGGTACCGACAATCTAAAATCAGTGGAAGAATATGATCCTTCAACCGGAAGATGGACGGCAAAAAATGAACTTAGCAGCTGTATCAGCGACTTTAGCATGTGCGAAGCAAACGGCAAACTCTATATCATAGGCGGATTAAATTCAAATCAAATCATAAAATATGATCCTCTAACCTGTTCGGAAACTAAAGCAGCCCAGTTGCCTTCAAATATTTACGGGCACGCTTCTGCCGTGCAAGACGGAAAGATATATATCCTGGGCGGTTTTGCAAACTCTTCATGCAGTAACCGTAACCTTCTCTATCTGATTGAAAGCGAAGGCTGGAAAAGAGAGTCTCCCATGAATAATGCAAATGCCTTCTTTGCTGCAGAAATTGTGAATGGAAAAATATATGTGATTGGAGGACAGGACATTTACTATCAAACTTTAAAAACCGTTGAAGAATATGACATATCCACAGGCACATGGTCTTCATGCCCGGAAATAGCTGAGGAAAAAAGGGATTTGGCATCTGCAGTTATTGACGGCAAAATTTATGTATGTGGCGGAGATCCTTTCAGCCTCACAGGTAAGTCTTATTCCAACATGCTTGAAGTATACGATCCTGTAAATAAAACATGGACTAAAAAGGCAAATATGCCTCAAGGTCTTGCCGGACATAGAGCCGTTTCCTTAAACGGATACCTGTATGTTGCCGGCGGCAAGCGACAACGGCAAAATGAATACGGTTTTGAATTCTCAGAAAAAGTATACAGGTATGATTCGGCTAGCAACAGTTGGTCTACAGTAGCTTCACTGCCGGTTCCAATGGCTTATCACGGCCTTAATGCCGTAAACGGCAAGATATACGCAATAGGCGGATACAACGAAACGGGAGTGCTGGATTCCGTCTATGAGTATAATCCGCTGACAAACACCTGGACTGCCAAAGGCCCAATACCTGAAGGAAATATGCAATTTTCCACCGCTGTTGTTAACAACAAAATATACATAATTGGCGGGTCCGATTCATCTTCAAAGGATTTAAGCACCGTTTATGAATATGCTCCTTACGACGATGCATGGACAAAAAAGAAAGAACTTCCTTCAGCCATGACAAGGAACTGCTCGGTATTTGACGGAAGCAAAATATATACTATGGGAGGAATGCTGGACCGTCTCCTTTACATTGATATAATCGATACCGTATATTCCTATTCACCTTCAGAGGAAAACATCATAGCTCTTAACATGGGAAGTGGCATAATGGAATCAAAAGCGGGAACAAAGACTCTTCCTCTGACAATATCCAATGTGCCTGTAACAGGAATATATAAAGCAGAAATAACCCTTGAGTATGATCCGTCCACCCTTTCGGTGACTAATGTAACTTTCGGAAATGTCACAGCCGACAGCAATGCTTTCTCCTTCAATGTTGATAATACTCTCGGTATGGTAAACATCTGTTATAACGGAACACAACAGGCAATAAGCAGTAACGGAATACTGGCAAACATTGAATTTGATGTCTTAAGCAGCGTAGACACTGTAAAAAGCAGTGCTTTAAGCTTTAAAAAAGACAAAACCAAAATATATGGCACAAGTTCTCATGAATATACAGGATTGGACCTTGTCAATGGAGTTGTTGACATCTTTATATATGGAGATGTAAACGGTGACGGTATATGCGATTCCATCGATTTTGCCCTTGTAAACAGCTACCTTACAGGAAAAATTAAAAACCTTCCGGGCTATTACTGGGCAATTAGCGGAGATGTGGATGCATCCGGAGATGTAAATTCTATTGATTTAGCATATCTCAGAAGTTACATGCTTGGACGTACTCTTGAGTTTCCTGCACAGAAAGAGTAACATAAAAGTTATTTTATTTCTTGATAGTTCTAGATTATACAGACTTAAGGCTGGAGTAAAGTGCTCCAGCCTTACTTTTTTAGCAGGTTTCCAAAAAATCATGCAAAAAACATTATGTTTTTAATGAATTTATATTTTATATAGTGTATAATATCCGTAAATAAAATCTGAATAAGAAATAGAAACTTGAGCGTCAATATTTTTTCTCAGCAAACGAATAATTAATTAAAAAGGGGGAGATTGCAATGTATGACATTTATGATATGAAAACACTGCTGCAGATCATTTTCAAATATACAAAGAAAAATGCCAGAATCCTTGCAGATCAATATTTGCTAAAAGACGTATCCATAATATCGAAATGGAGAAACAACGTGATATATCCCAGAAATGACGATATTATCAAAATTGTTGAATTTGTTGAAAACGAAGCGACATCTTCCCAAAAAGAATTAATAAGGGATAACATTGAGGAATTACTCAAAAAAGCACCAATTAAAAACAAGATTAAAGAAATTATTTTAGACACCAAAGATTTCAGTGAGTTCTTAAAAGAGGCCATAAGTGTTGCAATGCCGGAATATGAACCGGAATGTGAAGAAAAAAGCAAGAGGATTATAAAAAAAGAAAATCCGTCAGAGAAAAAAGAAGCTTATTCCGGTACAGTAAAGCTTGATTTTGTTCTTCCGGAAGGAAGCGATATAAATCTTCAAAAACTGGCAAACAGTCCTGGAATAAAGTTTAACGGAGTATTAAACCTCACTCCTAAAAAGAAAACATTAAAGGTTGCAAACTTTTTTAAAAGCAGTACTGCTTTAGGAATCCTATTGGTTTGGATAATTTCAGGTACAATAATAATTGCTTTTTCCGGAAGCATGCAAAAAAACAATTCGGCAACTTCTGCCTCAAAAGATAATGCTTTGTATAATTCGGATATCTCAGATACGGAAGAAAGCAACGAATATGATACACCGGTTGAAGATGAAAACTTTGATGTTTCCTCTCCTCTTCCTGAATCTTCGCCTATTCCTGAGTCAAAAGAAGTTGATAC
The DNA here is from genome assembly GCF_000521465.1 of Acetivibrio straminisolvens JCM 21531. Lineage (GTDB taxonomy): Bacteria > Bacillota > Clostridia > Acetivibrionales > Acetivibrionaceae > Hungateiclostridium > Hungateiclostridium straminisolvens. The sequence goes on along the minus strand of NZ_BAVR01000016.1, from coordinate 6,283 downwards.
TTTGGATGTTGCAAGTGAGGAAGAAATCAAAGAGAAAGAAATTCTTACAACCGACAATCAGGCAAACAGTATGGTCAAAAGCTATGAACAAAATACGATAACAAACAATATAAACGAAAGTCATGAGCACAATACGACAAACAACATAACTGAAACTTATGAGCAAAATACAACAAACAATACACAAATCAACAGTTGGAACAACTTCAATATTCAAATCAGCGGAGAAAACCTGAATTTGGTAGTAGGAGAGCAGAACGCTGTCAGTATTGAAGCTGAGTAAATTTCTAAGAAGTTAAAACCGGTGGTACATATGAAAAATATAGTAAGAAAGTTTACAGTTTTAATTATATTTACATTTTTGGTAATGTGTTTTTGTTTTCTGCAAAGCAACCGGAAAGTTATTGCCAAAGATATACGACTTTCTACCGAAAGTCTCAATATAGAAAATGCCCGTCCCGAGAATATAAACGGAATTATATACATTCCTTTAAGAAATATTTTTGAAGCTCTAGGATGGGAAGTCAGCTGGGATGGAAAAGTAAAAACCGTTGTCTGTACGAATGGAACCCGGGTTATTCGTTTTAAAGCAGACAGTGAAAAAGTTGATATTGACGACAGGTATTATATTATGAGCGGACCTTTAACGATTTTGGACAGCAAAAGCTATGTGCCGCAAAGATTCATTACAGAGGAGTTTGGTCTAAAAGTCCGATGGAATAAAAAAGATAACATAATTATCACTTCGGATAAGGATACAACAAGCATTACCGTAAACGGCAGCAGCAATATTGTTATAGTCGGAGACAGCTTAATTGTTAACATCTTCGAGCCGTATAATATTCATACTATCAGTGATATGATAAGTTATTCGGACAGGCTTCTTGCCTCAAATAATGAAGAAGAAGCTCTGCATAAGTATAAGGAAATTTTAGACAATATCTCGAAGGAAGAAGAGCCGGAAATTTATGCTCATGTAATGAGCAATCTTGCAAATGCATACAGCAAGCTTTCCGAGTCCAAGGACACAAAAAGCAATATTCTTTGTGCAATCGGTTACTATCACGAAGCTATAGGTTATTACAGGGATAATGATGATGCAAATTACAGTATAATACTCAATAATCTCGGAAGTGCTTACAGGATTTTATCGGATATCACCGGCAACAGCATCTTCCTTGCAAAAGCTTTAATTCATTACCAAGAAGCACTTCAGTATTATCCCCTTTCCCGCTCCGATACGGATTATGCTTTGATTCAATATAATCTGGGGAAAACTTATTATGATTTGGGAATGCCCAATCTTGCAAAAGAGTGTTTCGTTGATGCAAAAGACGTATTTTTAAAGCCGCCGGATTTGAATTCTTCGGACACAAATCCTTCATATTATGCAGCTATTCAGTTTCACCTAGGCATAATCAATAACATTCTCGAAGAGTTGTGCCCTTTGGAAGAGGAATGCAATAATTATGTAAATAACTTTGAAGAAGCTGACATAAAAGGAATAGACAATTTTAATAAGGCATTAAAGGTATGGACTGCCGAAAGCTACCCATTAAATTACGCAAAGGTTCATGAGTGTCTGGGAAAAATCTATACTAGCTATTATGAAAGATTCGGAAATGTTGAGTATCTAACCATGGCAGAAAAAGAATATGAAGAGGCTATTGAGTTTTATTCGGCAGAACGCCATCCATTCCCTTATGCTGTGGCAAACTATGAGCTTGGAAATTTGAAACTACTTTTGCAAAGCTTTACAATACTGACAAGTATCTTTCTGAAGCTAAATCGGCATATGAAAACAGCCTTAAAGTTTTTAATCCCCCGGATTATCCAAAGTACTACACTCAAACCATCTTGGCAATTGAAGAATCGAAAGACTTAAAATAATCAAAATATATAAGTAAGGAAGTTGATGAATAGAAATGAATACAAAAAAATTATTTTTATTGCTTTATGTTTTTTTCATATCCCTGACTCTCATAATTTCCGTACAGGGAGCAGAAGCGTCAAATGAATATAATGTAAAAATAAACGGACAACCTGTGCAGTTTACCATGGCACCTCTAATCGACAATGGGAACTTGTTATTGCCTCTAAGAGAGATATATGAGATTTTCGGATTTGACGTGCAATGGGATGCTGTCAACAGAAGAGCTTCATGCATAAAAGCCGGCAAAAAGGTTTTAATAAGTGTGGGCAGCAAAACCGCACAAATTAATGATGAAATATTGACTCTTTCGGCCCCCTCATTAATTATTAGCGGAAGAATATACGTAGCATCCGAAGCAATCTGCCAGGGTCTGAATGTCAATGTGAATCTTAAAGAAGAGGAAAAAACCGTTTACTTTACAAGTGAAAACGGAGCGTCTGTTTCCGTGTCCGGTGAAAATAATTTTCTCGTTGCCGGAAATAACGTAATTGTAAGTGTAGTCAGAAGATATAATAAGGGAAATTATAAAGATGAAATCGAAGCTGCAGACAACCTTTTAGAGAATTACAATTATTGGGGTTCCATAAAAAGCTATGAACAGATTTTAAAAAATATTTCCAGCGAAAAAAATCCCGAAGAGTATGCTCATACAATGAACAATATGGCAAATGCCTATCTCTCTTTATCTTGCCTTATCAATAAAGATGAAAATGCTTTAAAAGCAATATCTATTTTTGAAGAAGTATTGGCAAATATAAAAGATGAAAAGTATTCTTCGTATATAGCCGGTGCGTATAAAGGCATTGGAAGGCCTATTCTATTTATGCAAATGTTAGGGATTTGGAAATCAATACCTCCAAGGCCCTGGCTGCAATGGATGAAGCCTTGAAATTATATGACAAAGAGAAGGAGCCTTACGAGTATGCATATACTCATATTCACAAGGCATTTTCCCATTATACGTTGGCTCATGTGAAAGAGCCGGGAGCGAATCTTATACTGGCCTTAGAATCCTGCGAAGAAGCGCTAAGCATATTCAAGCCTGAAGCAAATCCCAAAGAATATGCAGATGCCAAGGAAATTCAAGGTGTTATTTATTTGCGCATTTTCAGCAGCAGCAATGACATACAATATCTTAACATGTCTTTTGAAGCGTTTCAGGGCGCTTTAGAATGCATAGATGAAAAAGTCGACCCCAGTAAATATGTGAGGATTCAATGCTATATAGGTATTGTTTATCAAAGCTTTATGAACTTTGACCCTTCAAAAGAATCCTTTGAAGCAGGCGTTGCCGCATTTGAGGAATCTTTGAAATTTTGCGACCTTGATACGTCTCCGTCGAATTATGCATATGTAAAAGTACAGTTTGCGATATTGCATATTCAGATGGCCCATCTCACAAATGAGGTGGAATTTGCAAACAAGGCTCTTGAGGCTCTAAATGAGGCGCAAAAGGTGTATACAATTGAACAATATCCGCTGTTTTACGCAAACCTTCAATATTACCTGGGAGGTTGCTACAACATTATAGCGAATTTAAATGGCCAGGAAGAATATTATGCCAAGGCAATAAAATCATTTGAAAATGCTTTCAAGATTTTTACACTGGAAAAATACCCTGATGATTATGTAATTATAAATATTGAGCTGGGAAAAACATATATGGCCATGAGCAATTTCAGTGAGTCCGAAGAGTACTTAAATAAGGCATTAACATGTTTTGAAAAAGCTTTGATGATATATAACCTGGAAGTCGATCCCGTTTACTTTTCATATGTTCAGGGATGCATTGCATCTGCACGAATAAAACTTGCCAGATTGGATATTGAGCCGTCGGAAAACATAGACAAGGCTATCAAAGCATGTGAGACCGCCCTCACTGTATTTACCCTTGAAGCTTCACCGAATTATTTTGCAAATATGAAGGAAGTCCTCGGTGAGGCCTACTTTGTTAAAGCAAATCTGGGTGAGGCAAAGGAAAATATACTAAAAAGCATAAACTCATATAAAGATTCTTTAAAGTATTATACCATTGATAATGATCCCTCATCCTATGCCGGTATCCATATAAAACTCGGTGATGCCTATGTTTCCCTGTCAAAGGTGGAAAACTCAAAAGAAAATAAAAAACTGGCAGCAGCATGTTATGATGAAGCTATGAAGTTCTATACAGCTAAAGATTTTCCTGAAAAATATAAAATGATAGAAAATAAAAAGAAATTGGTATTAGAATAGCATGATAAAATAGCCAAGTTTACTTATGGGGACGGACTTAAAGATTATTTTGACACGGTTCTTAATATTGCTGTTTTTGAAAAATATGTAGACAATAAAAGCTCGGGACATGGAGTCCCTTCTCTTTTGCCTCTTTCATTTCATTCCAAGAGGCCAAAAAAAAGCTTCAGAAGAGTAACAGCATTTTGCTGCTTACATCTTCTGAAGCTATATAGCTTATTTAGTTTCCCGCCCATAGGCCGTATTCTGTCATTCCGTTCAGCTTACCTCCACTTTTTTTAAGATATAATTTTGCAAATAAACTTTTTCTGATATAATTTACTGTGTGAGGTGATTTATAGTTATGAACATAATTGAAGACAGCCGATATGCTGATGAAGAGATTTATGTCAAGCAAAACTTGGCATATATGCTAGAAGTCGAAGAATTTCAAATAATGCTTAAAGGGTATTTTTCAGTTTCCAACCCTCATAAAAAAATTTTCGGATTTAAACACGGTGGCAAAGTAGTTGATCTTTATTTGATTAATATCAATGATAATAATGTTGAAGATTTAAAAATGGGACATATTGATTGGTATTTCAACGAAGTAGTAAAAGCAAAATTACCTCCGGAATGCGTTAAATGGGAATCAGTGCGCATAAATGCTTATAGTGCTGATAAAGCTAGTGTGGAAGGTAGAAAAACATCAATTGAATTTTATTTTATAGAAGTAAACGAAAAGTTAATAATATTCCATACATGGCTTGATGAAGATATGCTTCCGGAAGAAAAAGAAGATATATATATGATTATAAACAGTTTTGTTGAAAAAGACAAAGCAAATGCCTATAAGCAAACCTTTGAGGATTATAATACACCACAGCGTATTGATAACTTGGCAAGGAGTTTTAAGTATAAAAATATAGTTTGGTATATATTTGCATATGGATATTTTATATTATCAATGGGTGCTCCGGGGCTTATAGATATATTTTTCAAGCAAGATGTTCTGTTGAAAAATAAAGAGTATGTAATGTTTAGCAGCCCGATTCTTAATATGGTTTTTGAATTAATCCTAATTGTGTTCATATCGGCAAGTATATATGGAATTATTGTAAAAAAGATATTATTCAAACTATTACCGACTTTTATGTTTAATATATCAAAGATTGTTCAGCATCTTGCTTCATATAAAAATAAAGGTATAAAGGGAGAAATAACTACATTAATTATATGTTTAGCGCTACTATTTTTTTCCTTTACCACATATACCTATATAGACAACCAATATATATATAAGGCCGGTTTTTTCGATATAAAGCCAACTCCGAAATATGAGCTTGGTTATATAAAAAGAATAAAGAACAAACTCATATACAGCGATAAGGAATTGAATTACTATATTGAGGTGGAATTGGAAAATGGTAAGAAATTGAAGGAAGATAAACGTTTAACCTCAATATATTTAAAGCCGGAAGATAAAAAATGGGTAACCGAGGGCAGTAGATCAGTAGAGATAAAGTTAAAAAACAAGGAAAAAATCAAGAACATATATTATTGGCTTGAAAACGTTAAGAGTGTTAATGAAAATGTTGTAATACAAAGAGAGGCGGAAGACACTGTTACCGATGAAGTAGTAGAAGCAGCAAAGAAAGAGCTTAAAATGTCAAAAGAAGAGGAAAAATACCTGTCTATATATGGCATATACGATGAGTAACGAAGTATAAAAGAGAATGTTGAAAATTTTGTGTATAAGAGAATGAAAAGACTCCTTCTTGGCAAGAATTACAAAATAATATCCAAGGAGGAGATTTTTTATGTCAACATTATCAAAAGAGCAAGTGAAAGAAATAATTAAGGCCAATAATTTCCAAAGTGTTGCCGATGTAAGTGCATACCTAAGAGATATCTTTAAGGACATTATTCAAGAACTTCTTGAAGCAGAACTTGAAGCTAAATTGGGATATGCAAAAGATGATGTAGAAAACAAAAATACAGATAATAGCCGAAACGGATATTCACCAAAGACCATAAAAAGTGAATTTGGAGAAGTTGAAATCCAAGTACCAAGGGATCGCAAAGGAGAGTTTAAACCCCAAATTATACCTAAGTATCAGAGGAATGTTTCCGGAA
>NZ_BAVR01000017.1 GCF_000521465.1 Acetivibrio straminisolvens JCM 21531 | reverse complement strand
TATTATTAGTTTGAAATGTTATATGAATCTCCAATTTATATGGTAAAAATATTATAAATGAGTGCTTAATTAAGAAGATACTTGCTTTAAAGACTTGATAAATATAATGGTACAGACTATTACTAATAGATTACATTAATTATAATACAAAAATAACACAAAGCCCCAACAAATATAACATCTGGATCTAAAGCATTGTCAATAAGTATTATGAAATTAATACCTTATATTTTAAATATAATAAATATTAAATGGAAATGTCAAGTATTTTTAGGGAAATTACTTCGGAAATATTCTAGAGTATAATGACAGAAAACTTAATATGAATGTTATTCGTGTAGCCCAGCTTCGCCGGCCGCACACATATAAAAAGGACCGACAAAAGCCGGTCCTTTGAAAATCATTTGAAATTATTTATATGGTAATGTTGAAATTTCCTTAAGAACATATCTCTTTAATATTGCAAAGTCTGTTGAGTTAATTTTTCCATCTTCATTGACATCAGCATTTTCAACCTTGATGTCCATATTCATCTTGAGAACATATCTTCTCAATGCAGTAACGTCTGTTGAGTTAACTTTTCCATCGCCATTGCAGTCACCATAAGTAACTGGTGGTTTTACTGACTGGTTCTCATCAAGATAAGCTGTTACCCATGCAAATGGAGCATTCCAGTTAACAGTTATCTCATTGGTTGACCATGAGTCAGTATGGTCAAAGTAACACTTTTGTGGTGGTATAGTCTTGTTAACTGCAGCAATTATTGTCGGGTCTTCGAAACGAGAGTTCGGTCCACCAGCAATCATACCCGGAGGTGGAGCTGGGAACTTCTTACTTGTTTGCGGAGTCCAGAACCTGTCATGAGGATTCTGAAGCGCACGCTCACCGTATCCTGTTACATAGCTCTGATCCAGTGCATTTCTTCCCAACAGATAGCTCATACCATCCTGCATTCCGTCAACGTATTTGGAATTGCCTGTGAAATCATGGGCATATGCCATTACAATCATCTGATTGAGAATGAAGGAGTTTGAACCCCATGGATAACCGCCTTGCTCAGTTTCAGCCTGTTTGATTGGCAATCTGTAACCTTGATCTTCGATATTTGCAAGCCATGCATCAGCAGCTTTTGATATATTGCTTCTAGCCTTTTGAATTTCTGTAGACGGCAAACCATTTTCAACCAATGCAAGAGTAATTGTACCTAAACCTTGAGTAGTTCCCCAAGTGAAGCATCCCCACAATCCGTCATCTTCGTTGATACCGCTCATCTTAGCAGGCATTTCAAGGTAGTGAGGTGAATTCATCAAATAATCCTTATACTCGGACTTGCCTGTTGTTACATAAAGCTCACAAGCTGCCCAGTAGAATTCATCTCCTGTATAGTTGTCATTGTATGGTCCGCCACCTGGGCCACCGCTACCAGGAGTATATTCTGCATAAATCTCAGGGTGCTTTAATGCTGCCTTCCATGCTATTTCAGCTTTTTCCAAGCATTGAGCAGCAAAAGTTGGATCAAGATCTTTCCAGAGACGAGCACTCTGTGCTAAAGTTGCTGCAAAGTTAAGAGTTGCAGCTGTACTTACAGGTCTTAAGTAACGTGGCTGTTCATCTTCGTGAGGCAATAGACCAATGGTGTCCATCTGTAGTCGTGAATCTTGTGATGCACCATTCCTGCTATGGAAGCATCTTCTTTATCAGTAACCTGCATCTTCATAAAGAACTCGATTTCCCATCTTGCTTCATCAAGGATGTCCGGATAACCGTTATTTTTTCAGGTATGTTCATTCCGCCGTCTATATAAGCACCTTGATTTGCAAGACCCATAATTTTTGCTCTTTCATACATGTTCATCAATGTCCAAACAGCAATACCGCCGTTTACAACATACTTACCGTGGTCACCGGCATCATACCATCCGCCGACTACGTTCTTTGTATAGCTCTTCTGAGGTATTCCTGCATATTCATCGGTCTGAGGCCATGTAGGAACACTTGTATCTCCCGTGTTCGGAGCAATACCAATGTGTCCTGCAGGTCTGGTCCACTGTTCTCCTCCTGCATACGGCATTTCAATCGGAATACCGCTTCTCTTGTGATAGAAGAATGTCAAAGCATCAAATTTCATCTTTGAATAAATTTTTGTGCTGATATCAAAAGGATGACTGTAGTTTGTATCGGTATTTACAGTAGGAAGTTTAAAATGATAATCTGTTCCTTCTGTTTTAAAGTCTGAGAAATCAATCCAGTGTACATTATCCTTTGAGTCTTGGTCAAGTCCCTTCGGTATTGTGTTACCTTCCATAACAACTTGACCTGATGAGTTAAGAAGTTGCCATTTCAAAGGACTAGTTGAATCGGATACAACTGTTGCAAATTTCTTCGCATGTGGCAAATATCCTACTTGGTTAACACGTACATCAGGTTCCGGAAGTATAAATACCGGAGGTTTTGTAAACTCAGGATCGTAAAGGGATACATCATCAAGGTAAATATTGAAAGGTGTACCTGCAGCCAATTCGCCACCTACATGGAATGTGAATTCACATGTATCATCAGTAGGCTTATCCATTACGAAAGTCTCTTCAACTGTAAGTTTCTGTCCTCCTGCTGGAATGGAATATGGAGTCCAATTGTTGTTGAAGTATTCTTCATAAGGTAAACCCATTTGACCTACTTTAATATACGCTCTGCAGCTTTATCTGCCCAAACTGTAAACTTAATCGTGTATGTATGTCCCTGCTCGAGGGTGATACCTCTGTGTCTCATCTGGACACTCCACTTGTTTTGTCCCGGTTCGAGAACTGTTATACGGAAAGCTCTGTTTCCAGGCTGTCCGGGAACATCAACAACTTGGAATTGACACTTTCCACCGCTGTCTTCACAAGTATGCCACGGATAGCAAAGACCGTTGTCAAATGTTCTTTCATACAAAAGGTCGTGGTCATAATCCGGCAAATTTGGAGAATTGTCTTTTGCCGCAAAAACGACCGACGGCAACATCATGGACAGCACAATTGCAAAAACAATGGCTGCACATATTGTTTTTCTAAAATTCATAATTCTACCTCCCATTAATTAATATAAAGCATTAGAAATTGAAGCTTTTTCTCTGCATTCTTTACAATATTCTTTTTTGTCCAATACCTTGAATATTATAAAAAATGCAACAACTTATTAAGTCCAGCATCAAACCAATAAATACCGGGTCTTATAGCCCTATAATAAGAGTACACCTCCTTTATAGTGTTTTTATTTATTAGTTTGAAAAGCTTTAAGCTTCACTCTAAACAACATAAATATTTATAATGCTATAAAAAAGTGCGCTGAATAAGTAGTGCTGAATAAAGAGTATTTTTTGATGGATTGATAAATAGGAAAACTACTTTAAAGATAAATAGATGTATTGGTACGTACAAAACAAGTTATAGAAACTCTATATTAAAAAATATAAAAAATTAATTAGTATGTATACTTTAAATATATTGGTATACGGTGCAAATGTCAAGTGTTTTTTGCAATTTTGATTTGAAAATCAAAGCATCTGCAGCATTATAGCCTTGTCTGGAGCATAACAATTTTTTTCTAAATTTTCTAATAATAATATGTACTTATATCATAACAACATGACGTGTTATGTCTAGTTTTGAATTTGCTATTAGTTTTTACATTTATCGAATTATTTTAATACAATAATTAACCTAAAAATAATGTACTATAAGTTAAATATATGGTATAATTATCAATAAGCTAAATTACGTTATTGAATTTCAACGCTGCACCCGACGATGTTTTCATTACACCTACTCTTCCCCGCACTGATTATACCTCAGGCAATACCTTTGCAAATGCAATTTTATTATACAGAGATATAAATTAATATTTTATACTGTATTTGTTTTTCATGTTATCATCTTATCTGCGGGCACTGTGTTATAAACCCAATGATTTTTTAAAGGAGTGATTTGTATGGGTAATAAGAAAGACATCAACTTATTACCGGAAGAATATCGTTTCGCATCATCAAGGCCATCATCGGACAAACGAAAAGATGATGGGGGAATTAAAGAAGTTGGGAACAGCATTAAAGGGCTTATGGATATAATATCATCAAAAGTGTCATCTCTTCAGAACGAAAAAGCTAAAGGCTCAAACTTGAATTTGTCAAAAGGACTTAAAGATAATATCACTGAAAATACATCTCAAAATTCCGAGAAACCTACCGGTTTACTTTACTCCCTCAAAAAAGCCAGACTCAAAAATCTGGAAGATATATTAAACCTTGACAAAAAAGACCTGGTAGTATCCAGTAAATTTAACTATGTATATTGCACGGATTTCGGAAAGGTTGTCATTATTGACAAAGACAGTGAAGGTCATGCGAAAACTGTTACCATAAAAGAAGCAGACAATATTTCCGTTAAGACTATCAAATTCCATAATGCGCACCCATTTCTTTACCCAAAATATGATGAGCGCAGTTTGCCCGGGCAGATTATTCACATGAGCAAGAATGAAATATGGTACATGGCTGACTCTGAGGCAATAATCGTAACGTTCCACAACGACAGTCCGAATTTTCTCAAAATCAGCCTCGGCAATTTGAAGCAACCTAGCAATATAAAAGCTGTTTTAAATTATATCGAATGTCATAAATTTCTCTATCAGAACAATAAAATAAAAACATTACTCTTGGAAGAAAGAAAAGTTAACACTGATGATATAATAAGGGTTCAATCCCATTATGCATTATATAAAGAAGACAGCAGTATCTACAGAGTCCTTTTGTTTGACGAGCTCAAAAACGTATCCAATGAATTTACCCTGACCGAGCTTCCGAATGTCAATGAAGAAGCATGGGATGTTCTGTTTACAAATGACATTTTTGAATATGTAAAAGAAAACGGTTATTCTTTCAGCAATTTCAGGCAGGACAATGACTATATTGAATACTGGCAGAATATCGGTTCAAAAAGTGTATGTGTTATGAGATGCAAAATTTAGCAATAATCCAAAAATATAAAAAAGTCTGATATTGGAGAAAAATCAGACTTTTTTTATGCAACTCTTTATATATCCGTCTTATGTCGCTTGTGTAATTGATTATTGGCTCATTCTTCTGCTTTATGAAAGCTAATTTCTAAGGCTGTTAAGAGGTGCCGGTATTCTTCCTCCTCTGTTAATAAAATCCTTGCTGCTGAACTTGCTAACCTTCATTACCGGACCGGAACCCAACAGACCTCCGAATTCAACAACATCTCCAACCTTTTTACCCGGTGCAGGAATTATTCTTACCGCAGTCGTCTTGTTATTTATTACTCCTATTGCAGCCTCATCCGCTATAATAGCTGAAATTGTCTCCTCGCTTGTGTCTCCCGGAACCACTATCATGTCCAAGCCTACAGAACACACACAAGTCATTGCTTCAAGCTTTTCAATAGTAAGTGCACCTTGCTTAACTGCATCAATCATACCTGCATCTTCACTTACAGGAATAAAAGCGCCACTCAGCCCGCCAACTGAAGAAGAAGCCATCGTACCTCCTTTTTTGACAGCATCATTAAGTAGTGCCAAAGCAGCAGTAGTTCCGTGAGTCCCGCACTTTTCAAGGCCCATTTCCTCAAGAATATGAGCAACACTATCTCCTATGGTTGGTGTAGGTGCAAGGGACAAATCGACTATACCGAAGGATACTCCCAGCCGTTTTGAGGCTTCTCTGGCAACCAACTGCCCCATCCTGGTTATTTTGAACGCGGTTTTTTTAATAGTCTCCGAAACAGTCTCAAAATCAGCTCCCTTTACTTTCTCAAGGGCGGATTTAACAACTCCGGGACCGCTAACTCCCACATTTATTACACATTCCGGTTCTCCTACTCCGTGAAAAGCTCCCGCCATAAACGGATTGTCCTCCGGAACATTTGCAAAAACAACCAGCTTGGCACACGCCAATCCTCCACTATCGGCACTAAGGTGAGCAGCCTTTTTTATAACATATCCCATCTCCCTGACTGCATCCATATTTATGCCAGCTTTGGTACTTGCAACATTAACTGATGAACAAACCTTTTTTGTACTGCTCAAGGCTTCCGGTATAGAAGCTATGAGTTTTTTGTCTCCAACAGTATAACCTTTTTGAATCAACGCTGAAAAGCCGCCAATAAAATTGACTCCGACCGCATCTGCCGCCTTGTCCAAAGTCTCGGCAAACTTTACATAATTCTCCTCATCACTACTTTCGGCTACAAGCGAAATTGGGGTGACGGAAATTCTCTTGTTTACTATTGGAATACCATACTCCTTTTCAATATCCTCTCCAACCTTTACAAGATTTGCCGCAAGCCTGGTAATCTTGTTGTAAATTTTCTCCCTTGATTCATTTGCACTGGAACTGGCACAATCTCTCAGGGATATTCCCATTGTAATTGTCCTTATGTCAAGATTTTCCTCCTGAATCATTTTTATTGTTTCAATTATTTCAAAAGGCATTAACACCTGAATTTCCCCCCTTATATACGATGCATGGAATTAAAGATATCTTCATGCTGAATCCTAACTGAAAGCCCCATTTCAACGCCTTTACTCTCAAGTTGGTCGGACAACTCCGAAAATTGAATAGAAAGCTTGGATATATCTACAAGCATCACCATGGTAAAAACATCCTGCATGGTGGTCTGAGAAATGTCCAAAATATTTACATTGCAATTGGCAAGAATGTTGCTGATACCTGCAATAATGCCAATTTTGTCCTTTCCGATAACAGTTATAACAGCTCTCATCACAATTACCTCCCTCTTATAAAGAGTATTATACTATCGGGAGACTGTAATATCAATACCGTAAAATCAATTGTCAGCATTCTCGTCGATAATAAAACATTCTTTATTTCTCAACATTTTTTCAATTTCCTCTGCAGGCAACGGTTTACTGAAGAGATACCCTTGAACCTTATCGCATCTCTCCTTTTTAAGGAATAAAAACTGCTCTTTTGTCTCAACACCTTCCGCAACAACAGTAAGATCAAGTTTGTGGGCAAGGCTGATAACTGTTTTTGCAATAGCCTCTTCTTTAGAATTGGCCGTTATGTCGCGCACAAAACTCTTATCGATTTTGAGAGTATCTATAGGAAGCTGTCTTAAATAGTTTAATGATGAATAACCGGTTCCAAAATCGTCAAGAGACACCCTTATTCCTTTTTTTCTCAACTGGTTTAAAACATCTATCGTAAAACTCAAGTCTTGCATAGCAGTACTCTCTGTTATCTCGAGCTCCAAAAGCTCCGGTTCCAATCCTGAGTCACTTCGAATTTTATCAATCACTTCAACAACGTCATTCCGTTGAAATTGCCTTGCAGACAAATTTACCGATATCAAACGCGGCTCCAATCCCGAGTCAATCCATTTTTTGTTTTGCCTGCATGCAGTTTTAAGAACCCACTCTCCGATAGCCACTATAAGACCGGAATCTTCTGCTATGGGTATAAATTCCATCGGAGGTACAAGTCCGTAACCCGGATGATACCATCTTAAAAGTGCTTCAAACCCCACAATTTTACCGGTTTTGATGTCAATCTGAGGTTGATAAAAGAGTACAAATTCTTCTCTCTCTATTGCCCGTCTCAAGCTGTTTTCAATATCCAACCTCTGAAGCACCTTTTGATTCATTGACTCGGTATATAACTGGTAGTTATTCCTTCCCAACTCTTTGGCTCTATACAATGCCGTATCCGCATTCTTGAAAATAGTTTGCTGATCTTCTCCGTCATTGGGATAAATACCAATACCCATGCTCGCAGTTATATAATATTCCTTGCCTTCAAGTATCCACGGCTTCTGGAATTTCTTTAAAATTCTGTCGGCAGCTCTGGTGGCATCGCTTATTTCCTTTATTTGAGGCTGAATAATTATAAACTCGTCTCCACCAATCCTCGCAACCGTATCGACTTCCCTTAAATAGCCCTTGATTTTTTCCGCAACCTGCTTTAAAAGCATATCTCCAACCGAATGTCCCAGTGTATCGTTGATCGCCTTAAAATTATCAAGGTCCAATATAATAAGCGCACACATCTCATTATTGCGTTTTGACTGAGCAAGAGCCATATTCAACCTATCGGTAAACAAGCTCCTGTTAGGAAGTCCTGTAAGCGGATCATAATACTCCATATTATATAGAATTTCTTCCTTCTTTTTAATTTCCGTAATATCTTTTAAAGCAATTACCGCTCCGATAATCACACCCGAATCGTTTCTGATTGGTGCGGCGGTACCTTCCACAAGCTTTTTTCCGTGCGGGGTCATCAGACTCAAGTCAGTTTCAAGTTTTATCAGTTCTCCATGATTTATGACTTTTTCAATTGGAATTTTGTATACATTTTCATTCTTATTTACCAAACCAGAAAGCAGCTTGTCCAGCTTCCTTCCTGATATTTCATCTTCAGACAAACCCAAAAGTTTTTGAGTCTCATAATTGCTGAAGGTTACAATCGCGTTTTCATCAGTTGTAATCACTGCTTCTCCGATACTTAATAAGGTTATTCGGAGCCATTCATGTTGCTTGCGAAGTTCCCGGTATGCTTTCGATACTTTTTTCTTAAGGTGCCTTATGTAAACTTGTAAAAGGACCAAAAGAACAAACACTACAAACATTCCGGCAAAATTTTTAATTTTCTGCTTTGTTTTGTAATAGTCCGAATGTCGAAAAAAATGCTTCCTAAACAATTCTTCATATGTACCGCTCTTTTTCACTCTGTCCAAACGTTCGTTAATATATTGAACAAGCTGGGGATTCTTTTTGCTCACTCCATAAGCAACTTTAACAGGAAAAAGATCAGTCTTGTGGGTAATTATTTTACCCGTTAACCCTTTTTTAATCAGGAAGTGATTCACTGCATCCTGATTCTCAAAAATTACATCTATTTCTCCATGATTTAAAGCCTCTACCGCCTCTTCGACATTTGTAAAACACGTGTAATTGCTAATACCTACAGTATTTTTTAAAATATGTTCACTGTACTGTTCTTTTCCAACACCCACACGATACTTTCCAAGGTCTTTTATGTCAATACGCTCTTTTCTCTCTTTGGAATAAATAGATATATATATACTCAAAACCGTATCGGAAAATAAAATATCTTTTTTCCTCTCTTCGTTTACCACAAGCAGTCCACAAGTATCTATTTCTCCATTTTTCAGTTTTTCATAAACTTTTTCCCATGTGTCAAATTTATACTCAAATCTATAGTAATTGTCTGAGAATATGAGTTGGTTTAACTCAATTTCAAACCCATGGATTTCATCATCCTCTAAAAACTTAAATGGAGGACCGTATAATTCTGTTTCATAGATAATTGAATTTGCCCCAGCATACACTGGCTGAAAAAATACCAGTAACAGCAAGAAAATGCAAAGATTTATTTTCAAACACTTGATTATCATCTTATTCCTCCGGATTAAGATTATAAAGCATAAAATTCATACGAAACAATGTTGGACCTGCAATGCTTGAATATAGAAACGATACATAAATATTAATCAACAAATACAGCTTTTAAAGCTATACATAAAAAGGACTATATAATTATATTATATATAATCTTTGATGCTTTTTTCAACCTATTTTCAATAAATATGACCTAATTTGCATATAATATTCCGAACAAACGTTTGATTTTCCCTTTACCTTGTGGTAAAATTTATTTAGCAACTTTCGGGAGGTACATTTTATGGAGCTTCAAAAAAAGCTTGAAATATTATCTGCCGCCGCAAAGTACGATGTTTCATGTTCTTCCAGCGGCAGTAACAGAAAAAATACAAAAGGCGGACTTGGAAATGCAGCATCCTGCGGTATATGTCACAGTTGGGCGGATGACGGAAGGTGCATTTCCCTACTAAAAATTCTTCTTTCCAATTACTGCGTATATGATTGTGCCTACTGTGTCAACAGAGCCAGCAACGATGTCCCGAGAGCTGCTTTTACACCCCAAGAAGTAGCCAGTCTTACCATAAACTTTTATAGGCGAAATTATATTGAAGGTTTGTTTCTCAGTTCTGCAGTAACAAAAATCCCAATCATACGATGGAGCTCTTATATGAATCACTAAGGATTTTGCGAAAAGACTATAAATTCAATGGATATATACATGTTAAGGCCATTCCGGGAGCTGACCTTGACCTTATTGAAGCTGTCGGGAAATTGGCTGACAGAATGAGCGTCAACATTGAGCTCCCTTCCGAAAAAGGACTTAAGCTTTTGGCTCCTCAAAAAGATAAACATGCTATACTAAAACCAATGAATTTTATATCTTCCAAAATAGCCGAAAAAAACGACGAAAGAAAGGTATTCAAAAACGCACCTTTGTTTGTTCCCGGAGGCCAAAGTACCCAGCTCATCGTAGGAGCTACCAAAGACAACGATATTAATATCCTAAAACTTTCAGAAAACCTATACAAAAAATACCATCTGAAAAGGGTCTATTATTCGGCATATGTACCTATATCCACAAATCCGCTTCTGCCTGATTTAAAGACTCCTCCGCTCCTTAGAGAGCACAGGCTTTACCAGGCCGATTGGCTCTTAAGATTTTACGGTTTTTCAGCGGACGAGCTCTTAGATGAGAACAATCCCGATTTTGACCCTAAACTTGACCCTAAAGCCAACTGGGCAGTTAATAATATTTCCCACTTCCCTGTTGAAGTAAACCGTGCAGATTACGAAATGCTGCTTAGAGTTCCCGGCATTGGAGTGCGTTCTGCCAAAAAAATCATTATGGCAAGAAAAGTAAAATCATTATCTTTTGAAGACCTGAAAAAATTGGGTGTTGTTTTAAAACGCGCAAGATTTTTCATTACCTGCAACGGAAAGTATTTTTATAACTATGACATGGATCGGCTTTTAATAAGGCAAAACCTGATTAATGGCTGGGAAGGCAGCGAAAAAAAGCAAGAATGGGAGCAAATCTCTATTTTGTCCCTAATACCGGAAAAGCCCACTCTTCAAGACCAAATAATGAGTATAACCGGAGAAATATAATTATGCAGGTGATATACAATGGTAAACTATTTCTATGACGGAACCTTTGACGGACTTCTGACTTGCGTATACGAGTCATATTACAGTGTTGAACGTCCTGACAAGGTTTTTCGCTCAAAAAATGTACAACAAAGCATCTTGGATAAGAATATAGATATTGTCACCGATAGTGAAAAAGCTTCAAAAGTTTATCAAGCCATACATAAAAAGATTTCATATGATGCCTTGAGAAATGTGTACCACGCATATTTGTCCGAGCTTGATGACATCGATACTTACATATTAGAATATTTAAGACATGGCTTTAAAATAGGCAAAACCGTAGACCTTTATCTCACTTCCGAAGAAGTGCTAAAGGTTCATTCGGCTGCCAAAAAAGTACGTACTGAAACTCATCTTATGCTGGGTCTATTGAGGTTTAAAAAGCTAAATGGGGGCATTTATTATGCCCCTACAGCCCTGTCTACAATATTACTTTCTTAATATTCGATCATTTTGTCAGGCGTCTGTCCGACCAATTCTGGGTAATCCACGACACCAAAAGAAACCTTGCCGCTGTATACAATATGGTAGAATGTGTTTTCACAGACCTCCCTTCAGAACTTCAACACCAATCTAATGCTGTCGACGACGAGTTTGAAAAACTTTGGAAGAAATACTTTGACAGCATATGCATAAAGAATAGGATCAACCCCAAACTACAAAAGCGCAATATGCCCACAAGGTATTGGAAATACCTGGTCGAAAAACAATAGACACAAGCTTTACATTGTCATTTTAAGAATTTTTCTCTTTATAGCTGTCATATCTGAAGAATTAATCTTCCCATCATCATTCATATCTGCTGCCTGTTTTCCAGTAGGAGTTGGAAAGTCATCAACCAATTTAAGCAAAAACCTTTTCATCCACATAGCATCAGTTGAGTTAACACTACCGTCACCATTTACATCTCCTTTTTCTATTTCGGGAGAAGGGGATGGTGTCGGTACAGGCGTGACAGTAGCAGTCGGTGATGGCTCAGGAAAATCACCGCCATAATATTCGGTTACGGTAATTCCGTTTGAACCTAGAGGTATCTGATGGTCAAGACCTATAAACTTTCCATCGGATGTCTGCCATAATGAAGGTTTTAGCAGAGCATACTTTTCTTCATCCCAAGTGATGAAATCATAGTATACCAGTCCGCCGGTATCACCGGAATTTGCATTATAGCACCAAAAAGTATGGGATATTTTATTTTCAATCATATAATCTCTTATCGCAGTCATCCATTTCTCGTTGTCTCCGCCATCCATGAATCCTCCCCATTCACCCACCAGCAATGGAGCAATGTTTTCTTCGTGTATGTACGCCCAGTTATCTCTCCAGCAATCATTATACAAGGTGTCTTTGTTAAAGCCTTCGTAAAACCAAGATTGTTTGTGTACAAGGGGACCATAATCATGAGGCGAATACACAAGCTGTTTCTGATGTTTGCCAAGATTAATGGGATAATCCCTAACTCCTCTTAAATTTCCTCCCCACCAGTTGAAGAAATATTTACTCTCTTTCCCCCATTCATCCACTGCTGTATAATCATAGCCAGGCTTTGGATAAACCTCAACTCCCTCTACACAATAAGGATATTTGGGTTTATTGCAAGGATTCTCTTTGCACATGTCTCAGCAGCATGTTTCCAGTTGTTCAGATCGGTAGAACCGTCCCACTTGGCCATTAGTTCACTACCAGGTGTACCGTGGGCTCATTCTTAAGATCTAGCGCAAGGATTGTATCATCATTTTTATATCTTTCCGTTAACCATTCTAGAGTCGAAATCCATATCTCTGTTGTAAATTGACCATCATACCATACAGGATAGATGTGTCCCATAGCATCCGTTGCTGGACTGTGTATGTCCACCATAATCTTTATTCCGAATTCCTTACAACACTGAACGGCAAAGTCAAAAAGCTCAAGGCTGTTCATACCTTCCAACTCCGGATTTACAAAATCATTAACATTTGCTGAAGGATACACTCCCTGAGACCACTGATATAAAAGTTCGGTTGAAATAGGGACTCTCAAAAAGTTTATTCCCCTATCTGCCATGCCTTTGATAGCCTCTCGCATATTACAGCTCCATACTCCATCAAACACATTTGTACCGGTATTGAACCCAAACCAGTTGCAGCCTGTCAGCCAGACCTGATTACCGTACATGTCTACTATCTTATTGCCCTCAACATGCAGCCAGTCATCATTATTTGGGTCGGCTGCAATGGTTGGAGCCCTATAAGATGCCGTTGGTGACAAGCTACAATCAAGATTGCCAATGCCAGCAACAAAGCTTTAGTTTTTTTCAATTTTATTACCCCCTTAAAAAAATTTTAATAATTATTTTTATAGTAAATTCGTAACAAAATTAAGTTTAAGGGGAGCTAATTATGGCTCTCTCCCCCATTTTAAAATTCCGGAAATATATGCTGTAATCTTATCCCAGTCCATATATTCATAATAATGGGAATTAAATGAATAATCATCCGCTTTATTATACTGTGTATTGTCGGTTTTTGAAAAACGTGCATTAAGTTCAACGCTTTCGCCGGGCTGAAGCTCTCCCGCACCTTTGACAAAACCTATTTCAACATAGGTATCTGCTCCGGTTTGAGGTGAATTCATTTTAACAAACCTTCCGGTTACATTATGAGCACCTATAGAAGACCAATCACAGTTAAACCTCTGCTCACTATCGCTGTCAATAGTATAGTAATATCTTAATTTCAGGTCTGAAAGGTTAAGGGACGTATTCCCGGTATTTATAATATTTAATCTAACGTAAATTACACCGGTTTCGGACAATGTATTGTTGTTGTAAAACCTTACCTTGACACTCTGTTCTTGGCCCGGTGTATTCATTGGAGTATCGATAGGTTTAACCGGTATCTTCGTAGGTGTAGGTGTAGCCGTAGCTTTAACAGGTGTCTTCGCGGGTGTAGGCGTAGCCGTAACTTTAACAGGTGTCTTCGCGGGTGTAGGCGTAGCCGTAACTTTAACAGGTGTCTTCGCGGGTGTAGGTGTGGCCGTAGCTTTAACGGGTGTCTTCGTGGGTGTAGGTGTGGCCGTAGCTTTAACAGGCACCTTGGTTGGTGTAGCTGTGTACTTTATTGGCGCCTTCGTTGAAGTAGCTGTAGGCTTAACCGGTGTCTTCTCCGGTGTTAC
This sequence comes from Acetivibrio straminisolvens JCM 21531, assembly GCF_000521465.1. Lineage (GTDB taxonomy): Bacteria > Bacillota > Clostridia > Acetivibrionales > Acetivibrionaceae > Hungateiclostridium > Hungateiclostridium straminisolvens. Next base: position 45,079 of record NZ_BAVR01000017.1, on the reverse strand, counting down.
CGTAGATTGCGCCGGCATATCTGTCGGTGCAACTGTAACCGATGCTTTTGTTGGAGTTGCCGCAGGTTTAGCCGATGTCTCTGTCGGAGTCATTGTAGCTGCAACCGCCTTCGTTGCCGTAGCTACCGCAGATACACTCGGTGTGCTCACCGGCTCAATTGATGCTGTTGCAGTCTCAACCGGTAACAACTTATCCGTCTCAATAACCAAACCAAAGTTTGATCTAAAAGCAAATCTTCCAACGGTTCCGACACAATAGCCTCAAGGGTCACGTCTTTTCCTTCCTGTTTTGCCCTTTCATAAATCATGTACTTACCCACGGATACTTTATTTTCAAGAGCTTTCTTCCTTTGCTCTTTTGATGCAAATACAAACCTCATTTCAATATTAACATCCAAGCTCTTGAAATCTGACATTAAATTATAAACAAGCTTGTCTTCGAAATCGTTTTTCTCCTTTGGCTCTTCACTGTATAGCACCGCCGAAATCAATACTATATTCTTTTTATCATCCTCTGTGATAAAGCCATACTTTCTTGACTTATCAATCAAGTCTAAAATTGCATCCTCCAGCAAAGTATCCTTATATGTTAACTCTTCCAAAATCTTTTTTCCGTCCTCATTAAGGGGCTCAGCACCTATAATAATGCCGTCTCTGTTTACTGCAAATTCAACACTGGGATTTACATCCACATCAATATAAGCAAAAGTAGCTTCAAAGTTAAGCAAGCTAAAATATGTAAACATAAATACAAAAACAGCAACTACACCTGCAACAACAGCAGAATACATAAGACCTGAACTTTTTTTATTGTCTTCAATTACATCTTGTTGACTAAATATAATCTTCTGTCCCAAAAACATACCATCCCTGGTATTTATTGCTTTAAACTCTCCAGTTTCCGTAACAATTATAGTCTTCTTCTTTTTTATTTTTATTACCACCCCAAGATTCATTATTGTCCCCCCCTTTCTTCATGTTCTTTGAAGAATTGCTTTATCTCATCAAGGCCGCTTCTTAAAACTAGGCTCACCGCTATAATGAACTTTCTGTTCCTTTCTACAGTTTTTCGGTGAACACTAACAAAGCCCATTAATTCAGATAACGGGATGCATTTTTTACGAAGCATTTTTTCAAATAACTTATCATTTTCTGCCAAAACCCTGGCTATATTGATACAAAGTTCCCTTGAGTCCTTATGTTTCGGTGAATTCACCACCAGATCCTCAAGGGTAATTCCAAACTGTTTTAACTGCTGTTCTAATTGCAGTATCTCTTCTTTTACTTCTATATTCTCATAAAGGTAATGGCTATCGGAGACTAGATATTTTTCTTCGAAATCGTTTCTTTCTTCAAAGTACGAAAAAGGTATGACATTGCTGTATTTCTTATTTTTTCTTATGTAATCAATAATTCTATGGTTAACCACCATATTGCAATAATTCGTGAAATTCCCATTTATATCGGGATTAAATCCATCTATAGCTTCATTAAAAGCCATAAGCCCTACACTATATTCCTCGCTAACCTCCGGATCAACATATCTTCCGATAGTACTGGATATAATCTTTAATAAATACGGTTTATATTTCTTTATAAATTTTTCCTTTAATTCGACGTCTCCATTTTTAATCTGTATGACAATATGATTGATAGAATCAATGCGAGACTTTCTTCCTCTTTTCTTTATTCCATACATTAAGTCGGGCTCAAACAAATAAACCACCTCTAAATAGATTAATGCGATGTGGCAACAAACTTTTAGTTGGACGTTTATATTAAATTCGATAAAATTATTCAAAATCCCTTTAAAATATCGCAAAACTAATTAAATTGATTTGTTATCGCAAAAAGGGAATATCCTTTTGAAGGATACTCCCTTTTGCTGATTTCATTAAGTCAAATTGGATTTCAAATTAATTAATATACAATATATCTGTCAACTGGAAGTCCACTACCAAATCTACGAATTCTTTAGTTTTGAAATTATAAATATACAAAATCTTTTTATTTGTAAACGGTGTCTTTGGTTCCTTTTCTACTCCATACACAATATAGTAATCACCTTTTGCTTTTATGACCTTATCAGCATCAAAATAATCTCTCAACTGCTCGCTGTTTCTGGAATTTATGTAATGGAATGAATCCACTTTGCTGTCGGTATCGGTACCTGATGCAAATATAAAGTCACCAATTTTTTCCCAGTAGTTCACCTGAAAGTTTCCTAACAGTTCTTCAAATTCGTTTGAATAAAGATAAACCTTGTTCCTCTTAATATCTGCCTCATAGCCATTTATAGCAAGACTTCCTCCCAATTCATCCCAAACCTTTGTTTCCATTCCTAATACCAAGTTTCTAATTCTCAAATTAGGAGCGGAAACATCTTGATCATATATCAACAGTGCCTGCCTTTTGTTGCCGGTTATTCTGTCAATGTCCTCAGCAGCTATAAATGTCCTTTGTCCAAGCGTTTTAATGTTGTTTATTTTGACTATATCACGGGCCAAAGATATTTTGTCTTTATCATATATATAAAGCAAGTAGTCCTTGTTATCTTTGTCTTCTAAATGCATCAATAAATTGTCATCCTCAATCAAAAAGCTTTTTAATGTTACACCAGCATATATCGTTTTAACATCTGACAATTCCAAGCATCGTGTATTGGGATATGTAAACAGAGTCTCCGGCTTTATACCTGAAGGAATACCAGTAGTCCTAAACGACTTTGCAGTTATTATACTTTTCGTCTGATTTAAGGCTATAAACAGCTTACCATTGTAGTCTACAATACCATCTACTTTTACCGAATTACCCTTCTTCATACCTACATCTTCGTATATCGAAGTGGGAACAAAGAGGTCATAAATAGTATATTTTGCTGTATTTTTTGATGTGTTTCTTAATACCAAAAAATAATTTTTTCCATCTCTTTTAGCTACCGTAACTATGTTATTTGAACCGTCCTTATCTTTAAACTGTACTGTTCTGCTAAGGTCAATATCAAGATCTTTATGTATTTCTTCACACTTGTTGCCATCATAACATATAAATGGTTTAGCATTTCCCTCTGAGCTGTCTCCGCCAATAAAAAGAATATTGTCCTCAATCATTGTTTCCCTAATAATAAACTTATCGTGCAATAACTTCGGATTCCATGAAGATTTGTCAAAAACCAAGAGAGAATATCTTCTCAAATCATCATATTTGTTGATTATCAGTTTATCTTTATAAATTACATACTGACCCATTGCAAAATTATCTGCAATAAGATAAATATTCTTGCCGTCAAATCTGTACAGACTGTCCCTCTTTTGTCTTCTGTCATAGCCGTGTAAAAGAAGGTTTCCGTTGAACTCTACCTGTCCCTTTATCTCAAAGTTGTTTATAAGAACTTCAAAATCGCCGTTTCTGTATGTAACAAGATTATTTGTATCGTTATCCTTATCGAACAAAGTTATAAGGAGCCCTCCATTATAGGTAATGGCATTTTTGATTTCATTCCCTTTTAAAGAAATGGAACTAATCGCCTGGCCGTCATAAATATATACCATTGGTACTTTTCCTTTTTGGTCATAAAAGAGAATAGTACCGGTATTAAATTTCCCCACTCTGCTTATTGAAATGGATTTATCCTCGGGATTCCAGTTTACAAAAGAACCGGAATTCTCAGCTACAAACCGAAGCGGAACAACAGTACTGGAATTCACTATTGTAGGTGCAACATCAAGAGGAATCTCATATCCGTTAACAAGAGCCTTGTTAGAACCTATTGTAAGTTTTATCACATTTCCGCTGTATGTCGCAGTAACAGTTTTAGTTGCTCCATCCCAATCAACGGTATAACCCAGTTCCTCAAAAATTGCCCTGAAAGGAACCAAAGTTCTCCCGTTAGATATGAAAGGTGCAACCTCAAGTTTCTTTGAAACTGTTTTTGAAGTATAATTCTTTTTGTCAATAGTAAACTTCAAATCAATAAAGTCAGAAGTAACAACCTTTCTAGAATCGTTTTGCTCAGTTTCAGCCGCATATCCGCAGATAGCCCCCGTTGAAATTACCGTCAGAAAAACAAGAAAAATCAGCCCTCTGCCCAATACTTTTGCCAAACGATTTTTTAACATGCTTCCCCCTCCAAATCCATAGAAATTAATGAATTGCAAACCTGTATCAGACCAATATGAATTTTATGCAAATCATTACACATATATCAGCTCATAAGTTAAATATTAGCATACAATTATAACCAAGTCAACATAGATAATACAGCACAAACAGGGCTAACTGCCCCTTTTAGGCAATTAACCCTGTTCTAAACCTTTTCGTGTAATATAATTTTTTTAATTGCAGCAACATAAATTATGATATTTCTTCTGCTTTTTTCTTAAGCTCCTGCGACAAATTAAGCAAGTTGGCAGTTTGTTCCAGCAACGACTCTTGGCATTTTATCTGCTCGTTCATTGCTGTACTAACATCAGATATATCTTGAATATTCGACTCGGAACTTGCACTTATATATTCTATTGTAGATACTATTTCCCTGACAAAGTCGTCTATATGTGTAAATACCTGCTTTATACGAGATACATTTGACGTTATGTCATTCAAAAACTCAATATTCTTGTCAAAGCTTTCCGTTACATCCTTTATGGAATTCTCGGTATTCTCAGCAACCTTATCCAACTTTAGTACGACCTTGTTGGTATTATTAATTTTTTCAATCAGATTTTGAATTATCTGGTCTATGTTGCCTGACAGGTCTTTTGTCTTCGAAGCCAAGGTTCTGGTTTCTTCCGACAACAAATGGAATGTCTTTCCCTGGGCTCCCAATCTGGCTGATTCAATAGCTGAATTTAATGCAATCAACTTTGTTTGTTCCGAAATCTCCTTTATCTGCCTTGTAAATTTTGTTATTTCTCTCGAGGTTTCAATAAGCTCTTTAGATTCTGCACCTATTTCATTCATTGCAGTTCTAATATTTTGAGACATTTCATGCAGCAAACTTACCGACATCCTATTATCTTCGCTGATTTCCTTAGATTTTGAGATTATAAGATCTACATCTTTCATGGTGTCTTTTGCCTGATTTACTTCATTTTTTGTTAAAGCAATCTGCTTCTCACCTTCTTTTACAATCTCACCCTGTTGAAAACTCTTTTCTTTTATAACTTCCAAAACAGCATTTGTTTGCTCAATAGAAGCATATGTCTCCTGAATCTTTGATGATACATTTGAAGATGCATCAACCGTAACATCCGAAGCATGTTTAACACTCATAATCAATTCATTCAGATTACTCAGCATCTTCGCAAAGCTTTTACCGAGCTTACCTATTTCATCTCTTCTCTCTTCTACCTTAAACTCTATCGATAAATTACCGTCGCCCACTTTTTCCATCGTTCTTACCAATTTCTTTATATTCTTTGTAATATCCTTATTAATATATTGAGATAAAAGTATTCCCACTGCCAAACAAATCAACCCGATAATTATTACCTGTGCCGAAACTCTGTTGACTCTTGCCGTAATCTTATTTATATCTGTTACAGTTACAAAAGTCCATCCTAACTTCGTACCGTTAATTTCATCTATCGATGAAAAGTTACCAGCATTTCTTTCCCATGCAACTTTGTTGTAAATGCCCCGTTCGGTTCAGATTTGACCCTTTTTAATATCTCTTCGTTAATATAAGAACTCTGTTCCTTTTCTTCCTTGCTCATTTCATCGATAGATAAAGCCATATGTTCTCTTTTCATGGATTCATTACAATATTGTAGTCGTTTCCAACAATATACATAATCCCATCATATGACAAATCTACATCACTAAATACTCTTCCTAAATTTTCATAGTTGATATAGAAGAATAACTGCCCCTGACTTTTAAGCTTTGTCTTGGAAAAAATACTCTTTGCCAAAGTAACTACTTTACCGGATAAACCGGTTGTATCCTGATGAATTTCAACATCCTGTATATATGGATCATACCACTTTGAATTTTCTCCACTTTCCAAAAAAGTTTTAACGCTTTCAATTTCTTGGATATTCGTATTGTGACTCAATATCTGTTGTCCGGAAATGGAAGTTATGTAATTATTGGAAATCGCTAAAATACTGTAAAAATGATTGCTTTTTTGCTCCGTATAATCTGTCAATAACGCTTTCAACTGACCGGAATATCTACTTTGCAATACCTCATCCTCTACCTCGTTCAAATTTGAAATAATATCCGCTATTTGCTCGTCCCTGCTTAAAACCATAGCCTCCTGTTCTACCGTTTCAAGGAGCATCCGCATATTCGAACTAGTTTGCTTTGAAACCTGCAATGTCCCATCTTTTGCCTGCTCAATGAGGATATTTCTCACAATTCCAAATGAATAAAAAATCACTATCGATAAGGATACTGTAAGAACTAAAGTAACAATTACATTGAGTTTAATTCCTATACTTACATCTTTCAACCTGAAAAAGGGCATAAAAATGCCTTTTCTTTCATTGGTCTCTTTCTCGTCTGAATTCTTTATGAAATGTGATTTTAATATCACCATTTCTTTGAATTTCTTCAATTTTTTTAAACTTAAGGTTTTAATTCTGTTAAAAAAACCTTTTACATCAAACCTGATTTTCATAATTTGCATCTACCCTTTTGGTGTAGTAAATACCCTTCAACAAAATCATCGTCTAATTATTCAGTACGTATTACAATTAAATTTTGAGAAATTCAAATGACTTCTTGTCTGCCATTATGCAAAAAACATCAGTTAAAGACAGCTTACAAAGCTGCAGGCAGGCACACATTATAAAAGAATACAATTAATTATTCGCAATGCGGAAATATTGCCGTATTTTTCAAGCACACATTAATGTAGAAAAATTATACTGTAAGCGGAAATGCAATATTATAACTATTTACCTTCTATCTAAATTATAACATAGATATTCTCTTTTGTTAATAACAATATATTACAGTGCATAGCATTTATTAAGATATTTATCGCTATGGTTGACAAAAATTACATATAGGCATCTGTTCCATCTCGTTTATCAAGAAGCAATTATATTTGTATATGCTTGCTTCCAGCTGTCACAACTGTTTGACACCTATTTTTTTTGACTGTATAATTTAACTGAGTATAGCAACTTGTTGTATTTAGCTTCATTATATTGACTTATTGGCAAAAACAGAAAACAAATTTTAAGTATGCTGTTCGAGTAATCACTACACTGAAAAAGGAGGATATGTATGACCTCAGTAAAAGAATACAAATGCCCCAGTTGCGGTGCAGGTTTGGATTTTGACCCCCCTTCTCAAAAATGGAAATGTCATTATTGTTTCAATGAGTACGAAAAAGATCAGTTTGATATATCTGATAACGAAGAAATCCTCAATGAGGAAATGCCCGAATTGGACTCATATATTTGCAACAGCTGCGGAGCTGAGTTAATTGCCGATAATACTACTTCTGCCACCTTCTGCATTTATTGCAAAAGTCCTGCAGTTATAAAATCAAGATTTTCCGGTCGATTCAAACCTAAAAGTGTAATTCCTTTTAGATTGACAAAAGAGCAGGCAAAGGAAATCTATCAAAAGTGGATAAAAAAACGCATATTTGCTCCCAAAGAATTTAAACTTAAAGAAGAAGTTGACAAAGTAACCGGAATTTATGCTCCTTTCTGGTTGTTTGACTGCAAAGCGGACGGATTCATCAGCGGAGAAGCCACCAGGGTCAACTCTTGGAGCAGGGTGATTACAGATACACTCAAACAAAATATTACCGTATCGTAAGAAGAGGCCATGCCCGTTACAAAAGAATTCCTGTGGATGCATCCAAAAAGCTGGACGATAAATACATGCATATGATAGAACCCTTTGATTACAACGATTTAAAAAACTTTTCCATGAAATACATGTCCGGTTTTATGGCCGAAAAATATGATGTTGAGGCAAATGATGCTGCGGCTATCCTCAAAGACAGAGTAAGAGATTACCTATCGGAAAGGCTTAGAGGCACTGTTAATGGTTACTCTTCCTGCAGCATAACAAGCAAGAATGTAAACATATCCGAAGTAAAAGGGAACTATTCAATGTTGCCGGTTTATCTTCTTGTAAATAAATACAAAGACAAAAGCCATATATTCATGGTAAACGGACAAACCGGCAAGGTAGTTGGGGACACTCCCCTCTGTCTTCCAAAGCAAATACTCTTTGCTGTTGCAGTTTTCTTAATTGTATGGATTATAGGTGTGTTTGGAGGTGCCTTATTTGCATAAAAAGACAAGAATTTTAGTATTGGCTCTGTTCTTTCTTACTTTTATTTCATATATTGCACAAATCATAGCTTTTGCCGAAAGCTCCAACAATGTTATAGACTATTTAAATTATCTTACCGATAGTGAAGTTTTAACTCTTCAGACTGAGATTGACAGCATTAAAAAAAACTATCGGCTTGATGTTGTTATTGTCATTACCGACGACACTCAAGCAAGTCTTCCCGCGATTTTGCCGATGATTTCTTTGATTATAACGGATATGGCATAGGCAGCGACTACTCCGGTCTGCTGATGCTTGTCAACATGCAAGATAGAGAAATGTTGATATCTACATCCGGCAGAGCTATTGATATTTTTACAGACAGCAGAATTACCAGAATGGAAGACAATGTAATCAGTTCTCTTTCCAACGCCGATTACTATAATGCATGCAAAACATTTATCAGGGATGTCAAAAACTATGCCAATGCCGGCGTTCCATCGGGACAATACAGGGTTGAGACCGAAATAACATATGCTAACAAAGTATCCCGTAGGATGAAATCCTTACCAATATATATAACTGCCCTTGTTATATCATTGGGGGCTACATTGATTTTGTCCTTGTCCAGTAAAGGTAAGGTTACAATAAATTCCGGCACTTACGAAGAAACCGGTTCATTTGTACTTTCCGAAACAAGAGACGATTATATTAGAGAATCGACAACACGAACCAGAATCAATGACAGTTCAAGTTCGGGGGGAAGCGGAAAAAGCAGTACCCACATTGGAAGCAGCGGCAGAACACATGGCGGCAGCAGCAGCGGCAGAAAATTCTAACGTTAGATTTACCAAGCCTGTGAAACTGCCGGATTTCACATCAAGTAGTTTCACAGGGCTTTTAAATTATACTCAAATCACGATTACTCAATTACCACTGCAGTACCCGAAGCCGTTACCATAAGCATATTTCCTCCCTGTCCGAGCACCTCATAGTCAATATCCACTCCTATTACCGCATTGGCACCCATCTGGGCTGCTCTCTCTTTCATCTCCCGAATTGCTCCTTCTCTGGCATCAATCAATTCACCTTCATAAGACTTTGAACGACCACCAAAAAAGTTTGTAAGACCGGCGGCGAAATCTTTTATAAAATCCACACCGGAAATAACTTCTCCACAAACTATTCCTTTATACTCAACAACCCTTCTGCCTTCTATCCCATTCGTTGTGGTTATAATCATCTAAAATCCCTCCAATTTAAAATTTTGAACTGCAATACAATTACATTATATAATAGATATATTATATATTGCCATCATCAAACCAATATTACTTCTATTTTTTCTTATAATCATTAGCAAGGCAACATAAATTTCATTTCATTGTTCAAATTGACTATTATATAAATTGGCATAAAAGCCTTTTTGCGAAAGCAACTCATCATGAGTACCCTGCTCTATAATATCACCGTCTTTCATAACGAGAATAATATCTGCTTCTCGTATTGTAGACAAGCGGTGTGCAACAATAAAACTTGTACGGCCTTGCATAAGTCTTGCAAAAGCCTCCTGGATTTTAACTTCGGTACGGGTATCAATGGAAGACGTCGCCTCATCCAGGATAAGCATCGGCGGCAAGCAAAGCATTACGCGGGCAATACTGAGCAATTGCTTTTGTCCCTGCGAAAGGCTTCCTCCTTCTTCACTGATTACGGTGTCATAACCGTATTCCAGCCGTTTGATAAAGCTGTGAGCATGAGCAGCCTTTGCGGCAGCAATAATCTCTTCTTCCGTTGCCTCGGGCTTGCCCATAGTGATATTTTCACGAATAGTACCGGATTTCAGCCATGTATCCTGCAATACCATGCCATAGTTTTCTCTTAAGCTGTTTCGGGTAATGTCCCGAATGTCTATTCCCTCCACTTTTATGCCTCCGGAATCAACATCATAAAAACGCATCAAAAGATTAATCACTGTAGTTTTGCCGGAACCGGTGGGGCCTACAATCGCCACACTCTGACCGGGTTCTACTTTTAAGTTTAAATTCCGAATCAAAGGACGTTCAGAAACATAAGAAAAAGCCACATTATCAAAAAGGACATTGCCACTCGCTTTCTCAAGTATAATTGCATCTTCCGCATCCGGAATTTGAGGTTTTTCTTCAATCAACTCAAAAATACGTCCGGCACAGGCAATAGCATTTTGCATCTCGGTAATCACACCGGAAATTTCATTGAAAGGTTTTGTGTATTGGTTTGCATAACTTAAGAATATGGAAAGACCGCCAACTGTCATTGAACTGCCCACATCACCGCCAATAACCGCTATTGCTCCTGCAAGGGCAACCGCTGCATAGACAAGGCTGTTGATAAAACGGGTCAACGGATTGGTCAGGGATGAAAAGAAAACTGCTCGAAGTGAGCATTTTTCAAGCCTTCTATTAATCTCATCAAACTTTCTAAGTACTTCTTCCTGATAGGAAAAAGCCTGAACTATTTTTACATTGTCAATCATCTCTTCTATAAGCGAGGTTTGTTCGCCGCGGGTTTCGGACTGCAGCTTAAACATGGAATAGGTACTTTTTGCAATAAAATTTGCAACAAAAAGTGAAAGCGGTGTAAGAACAACTACAATAAAAGTAATTTTTACATTTATGGTCAGCATAAAAATCAATGTACCGATAATTGTAACAACACCTGTGAAAAGCTGGGTAAATCCCATCAAAAGTCCTTCAGCAAACTGATCCGTATCAGCAATCACACGGCTTACAATTTCACCGTGGGGATGAGAATCTATATATGAAAGGGGCAAAATCTCAATTTTTCGAAAAGCTTTTTTGCGAATATCCCGCACAACTTGGTAAGTAATATTGTTGTTTATTGTGTGCATAAGCCATTCGAGTATTGAAGTAATCCCAACGGCAAAAGCTATTTTGACAAGAATTTTAGCCACCGCTTCAAAATTAACATTGTCCGGTCCTATGATATAATCAATGGCATTACCGATGAGAATAGGCACATAGAGAGTTAAAGCAACTGTAGACGCAGCAAGGACAACGGAAACCGATAGTAGGATGCGATAGTTTTTAATATATTGAAAAACCTTTCGGATGGTATCTATTTGAATCTTCTGACTTTTCATATATTATTTTTCCTCCTTCTTGAATTGGGAGTCATAAATTTCACGATATACCTCACAAGTTTCAAGCAACTCGTCATGCTTGCCTATGCCGGCAATTTCTCCGTCGTCGAGAACAACTATTTTATCCGCAAATTGAATGGATGAGGTACGCTGTGAAACAATGAAAAGGGTCGGATTGTCCGGCATCTCGCGAAGAGCCTTCCGAAGAGCTGCATCGGTTGCAAAATCAAGGGCCGATGCACTGTCATCAAGGATTAAAATTTCAGGTTTCTTGACTAAAGCACGAGCTATGGTAAAACGTTGACGCTGACCTCCCGAAAGGTTTTTTCCCCCCTGTTCGATAGCAAAATCGAGACCATCCTTCTTTTGAGCCACAATTTCTCCAGCCTGAGCCATATTAATGGCTTCCATAATCTCTTCATCGGTTGCATTATTATTTCCCCAGCGCATATTTTCCCGGATACTGCCTTTAAAAAGCACAGCCTTTTGGGGTACGATACCGATTTTGTCCCGAAGCTCTTTTAACGGATAATCCTTAACATTAGTGCCGTCCACAATAACCTCTCCCGAGGTAGCATCATAAAATCTCGGAATCAAATTCACCAGTGAAGTTTTACCGGAACCTGTACCTCCAATAATTCCAACCACCTCTCCCCGGCGAACGGAAAAATTGATATCCGTTAAAGCTTCACCGCCGGCATTTTTGTACTTTAATCCCACATGACGAAATTCAACAGCATATTCGGACCCACTGTTTTGAGATATGGATTCTTTTTCAATTAAACTGGATTTTACATCAAGGACTGCACTGATACGATTTGCACTGGCAACAGCCTTTGTAATGCTAATGATCAAATTTGCAAACTTTATAAGTTCAACAAGAATCTGGGACATATAATTATATAGTGCCAGAACCGCACCTTGCGTAAGAACTCCCGCTGATACTCGAATTGCTCCAATATGGATAAGCCAGATAATGGCAATATTGATGATGACATAAGTCAAAGGATTCATTAGTGCAGAAATCCTGCCTACAAATTTCTGTGTTGCAGTTAATTCTTCGTTGCGTTTGTCAAATTCTTCAATTTCTTTTTCTTCAAGACGAAACGCCCTGATGACTCGAACGCCCATCAGGTTTTCCCTTGTTGAATTCAACACTCTGTCAAGCCTATGCTGTACTTTCTTGTAAAGGGGAATGGACAGCAGCATAATGGTAAAAACAACTATAAAAAGCGCCGGAATCGCTACAACAAAAGTAAAAGCGGCCTTAGCATCTACGGTAAACGCCATAATCATTGCACCAAACACAATAAAAGGCGAACGCAGCAAAAGTCGCAGTGTCAGATTTATTCCGGTCTGCACCTGATTCATATCGCTCGTCATACGGGTAATCATACTGGATGTCCCAAGGGTATCAATCTCAGTATAAGATAAATAACTGATATGTTTAAATAGTGCACGGCGAAGCTTTGTCACAAAGCCGACTGATGCTTTGGCGGCAAAGTACTGGGCTGTTACCGAACACACCATTCCTACAACACCTAAAAGCATCAAAATCAAGCACATTTTAATAATATATACTTTGTCAGCCCGCCCAATGCCAATGTCAACTATAGATTTGATAACAATAGGCACAAGCAATTCAAACGATGCCTCCAAAAGTTTGAGCAAAGGGCCAAGGATACTTTCTTTTATATGCCCCTTTAAATAAACCAACAACTTTTTCACAACCGTCCTCCAAGCTGCTTTTTTTACACATATATATTACCATGATTTATAGTGTACTGTACGTGTAAAAATAATTCAACTATGGAGCTTAATTTTAAGAGTTTATGTATAATTGATTCTAACTATATAATTTTATAAAAATTCAAAACTTATAACACGATTTACCTTATCTATTTCTCCCGGCAGTTTTTAATTATATTTTCTATGAATTCTTACGAAAGATTAAAATCTCTCCTATCCTGTCAAAATAAATAAAAAATTCTCTTCCTCACTATAATATCATTTTGGCATACGCGGCTATAATTAACAAGAATACCGTCTTGCCAATTTATGTGTTGGGATTAATTCTTATAGATCAAAAAAGCACTGGGGTGAAGGTTCTCCCAAGTGCTTTTTGAGAAAAGCAAACTCATTCCAAATTCTCACAGTACCAGCGGGGGCCTCCGGCACTTACAAGAATTATATTTGAATTTGCAGTAAAATCGCCGGTTCGAATTGCAAACTTAACTTCCTTTGTAAGAGTATCGCGCAAAGTAGAGTGTTCTACAATTTCACAAGGCATGTTTTTGTCAAACAAACTCAAATATTCTTTATACCTTGATGGACTTACATCAATTGTTGCCTGACTTAGAATGAGTTTTTCAACACTGAAATGTTTCAGTAGTACTTTTAATACATCGATAGTTGTAGGAACGTTTATATCAAGTGAAATGTCGATAACTTTTGTAGTGTTGGGTATAGCCAGTCCTGCATCTGCAATAAGAATGCGGTCCGTATGTCCCATTTTGGCAAGTTCTGCAACAATATCCCTATTTAAAATCCCTGTTTCAATCAATTCTCGTCCACCTCATTCTTTGCGCTCATAGCAATTTATCAGAATTTCATACATCTCATCAATTGTTGCTACACGAGGATTGTTGAGATAGTCCCCTAAAACCTGGCCATCGTCTGCTATTTGACGAATTTGCTCTTTAGTTACATTCATATCTTTAAATCCAATCCACAAACCTATTTTTTTAAGAAAATCATCAATTGCCCTACAGGCTTCTTTTGCCGCCTCTTCATCAGAAAGTTCATTCAATTCCGGATTAAGTATTCTTCCAACTTTTGCAAACTTTTCAACTGCCCATGCATATGTGTACCTTGTAAATTGGGGATATATTATTGCCAAAGCCTGACCGTGAGATACATGGGGAGCATGTCCCCCAACTTGCATTCCCAGCCCATGGGGTAATGTTACTCCTGCGTTGGAGTTGGTAAGTCCCCCCAACGTGTCGGCCCACGCCATCTTCGAACGGGCTTCCATGTCCTTCGGATTTTCCAAAGCCTTCGGCAAATATTCCCGAATTATTTTAATCGCTTCTATCGCCATCATCTCAACCAGCGGACTTGTGTTGACCGAAAGATATGCCTCAAAATTATGGCAGAACGCATCAAAACCGGTTTGTGCAGTTACACTTTTGGGCATCGTAGCTGTTACCTCGGGGTCAACTATCGCAACTTTGGGAAAGATGTTTCTGTGCCAGATTGCCGATTTATCCTGTTCACTTGTTTTTGTAATAACAGCACATTGGGTACACTGGCTTCCGGTTCCCGCTGTTGTCCCTATTGCAATAATGGTAGTGTTGCAGATGTAGGCCCTGGAGTATGGCAATTATAATCCCAAGCAGTCCCCGGGTGAGTTGCCTCAACCGCAATGGCTTTTGCAGTATCCATTGAGGAACCTCCCCCCAACCCGATAACCACATCAACACCGAATGCCTTTGCAATATTTGCTCCTTCCGTTACAACATCAGTAGTGGGGTTTGGGATAACGCCGTCAAAATGCACTACCTTCAAACCGCTTTTTTGGAGGGATTCCTTTACTTTTTCATAGAGCTCTTTTACTTCCGGAAATTCCGGTACGGTTACCAGCAAAGCTTTTTTACCGTATCGAGCAGCTATTTGGCCAATTTCCAGAACTCTGCCGCATCCGAAAACAATCTCAGTAGGTGCATAATAGTTAAAAGCTTTCATAATCTATTTTCCTTTCATGTTGATTTAATTTTACTTTTACTTCTTTGGATAGTACTCATCAACATTATCCTTAGTTACTATTACAACACCTGTGTCAAGATTACCCGGAAGAGCCTTGTCCGAAAGACCGTTTGCTTCTGTATAGAGCATCATCATGCTCCAGTAACCCATATTGTACATTCCCTGGGCAACTGTACCGTCAATTTCACCGCTCTTAACTTTATCAAGAACCGTTACGTCAACGTCAAACGCAAGAACTCTCAAATCTTTCTTTGATTCTGCAACTGCTGTCGGTCCTGCAGTACCTGCAACACCGTCTACGCAGAATACACCAACGATATCGTCGTTTGCCTGCAATGCAGCAGCGAGGTTGTCTGTAGCAACAGTTGTGTCACCCGCATCATTAACTTTAACCAGGGAGATTCCAGGAGCATTTTGCTTACACCAGTCTTCAAACCCCTGAACACGGGATTCACTGTTCTCTGCTCCGACTGTATACAGCACAGCAATTTTGCCTTTATTGTTTACCAAAGGTACCAAAAACTCAGCTGCCTTTTGGCCTGCTGCATAGTTACCGGTTCCAAGATATGCGGAACGGTTTGAAGTAGGAGAGTCAGAGTCAAAGCATACAACTGAAATACCTTGTTTAATAGCTGAATTAATTGTATCTGCCAAAGCAGTGGAATTAACTGCGGTTACTGCTATACCTTTTGGTTTTTGAGCAATAACTTGTTCAAGTACTGCAACTTGACCTGCAACGTCAGTATCTGTCTGCCCGGTATATTTTGCGGTTACGCCAATTGCATTTGCTGCGTCCTCAAACCCTTCGAAGCAGTACTTCCAATAGTCTATACCGGAAAGGAAAGTCACCATGTAGTACTCATCTGAAGGATTGCCTACATAACCGTTTGCTTGTCCGTCACCTGCACCGGTACCTGAATTGCATGCTGTAAATGTAAACAACAGTGTTACTGCAAGGATTAATGCAAAGAGCTTTTTCATAAGACTTCCTCCTTATTTTTTGCTATTATCTTTCAGTGCATGATGCACTAAAATCCTTAAGATTAAATTCACTTAGAAGATTTTGCTTGTGATTTTGCAGTTAATTTGTCCAATCCGAAAAATTTCATTATAAAACTTGCCTTTCCGCTCTTGCGGTGACTTAGATAGTCAATTGTAACAGCCAGTACAAGTATTGCGCCTTGCACAAACTCCTGCCAGTAAACTGAAATGTTCATCATAACAAGTGCTGAATTAACTATCTTTAACAGGAAAATTCCCATAACGGTTCCCAAAACACCTCCAGAACCGCCCGTCATTGATGTTCCTCCGATAACAGCCGCAGAAATTGCCGTGGTTTCGGCGCCTTTGCTGAGTTCAGGAGTTGCAACATTAAAACGTGCCAATGACAATATGCCTGCCAATGTGGAGATTAATGCAATTGTTACATATACACCGATTTTCACTCTGTCCACATTTATACCTGAAAGTCTTGCGGCATTTTCATTGCTGCCGACATAGTATATATTTCTGCATGCTTTCGAATATTTCAAAAAGATAAATGCAATTGCTGAAATAATTATAAATATTATGAAGAGCACAGGTATTCCAAAAATCGAGCCTGTCGCAAAATAGCGGAATGACTGAGGTAAATATCCTGAGACAGAAAGCGGCGAGCCCGTTGTTATAATATAAGCCATACCCCGTGCAAGATTCTCCATACCCAATGTGACAATAAACGGCGGCAAGCTATTTTTGAAATCATAAAACCATTGAAAAGACCTACAACCAAACCACTTGCAATACTAACAACACAAGCAACCCAAATGTTAACACCCTGCAATGCCAGGTAACCCGTTATGACACATGTCATAGCAGCAACACTGCCTACGCTCAGCTCTATTCCACCTAAAATCAATGCCATAGTCAAGCCAATTGCAAACAAGCCGTCAACAGAAACACTTAATGCTATTGATCTCATGTTGTTCGAGTTTAAGAACTTAGGTTGAATAATCGAAGTAATTGCCACAACCAAACCAATTATTAAAAATACAGTTACTTCGCGTTGTAAAAATAGCTTTTTTACTATTCCCGTTATTTTGCTTTTCATTGTCTTTCCTCCTATGACAAATTTGCTCCGGAAGCCAATTTCATTATATTTTCTTCAGATACCTGTTCTCCCTGTAGGAATCCTGCCAGTCTTCCTTCATGCATCACCGCAATTCTGTCAGCCACACCGATGATTTCCGGCAATTCACTGGAAACAATTATTACACCAACACCTTGTTCGCTTAATGAACGCAACAGATTATGAATTTCACGTTTGGCACCCACATCAATACCCCTTGTAGGCTCATCCATAATTATCACTTTGGGATTTGTTGAAAGCCATTTCCCAATCAGGCATTTTTGTTGATTGCCGCCGGACAAATTACTGATAGGATATGACAATCCCGGAATTTTTATTGACAATGCCTTAACATATTTGTCTGACAAACTGTACTCACGTTTTTTTATGATCCATCCGCGTTTTGAAACAGCTTCAAGGTTTGCACTGCTGATATTTTTTGCTATGCTCATATGCAAAAACAAACCCGAATTTTTTCTGTCCTCCGTAAGATAGCAAATTCCCCTTTTTACTGCATCCCTATAACGTTTGAACTTTTGTTTTTCACCATTTAGATAAATCTCCCCGTTCCGTATAGGTCTATTGCACATAATCCTCTCATTACCTCGCTGCGGCCTGCTCCTACCAAGCCTGCAAAACCTAGAATTTCTCCTTTTCTTAATGTAAAGCTTACGTTATCAAATCCATTCCCGCTTAAATTTTCGACCTTAATAATATAGCTATCTTCCTCAATTTTTGAAGCCTTATCCGGATAAAGCTCACCAAGGTCACGTCCTACCATTGCTCTTATTACATCTTCATGCGCAATTTCGGAAACATTCATGCAGCCAACATACGCTCCATCCTTTAAAACCGTGACCCGGTCGCATATTTCAAACACTTCTTTCATGCGATGAGATATAAACAGCGTCGATATGCCTTTTTTCTTAAGGTCTTTGACCACCTGAAACAGTTTTGCGGTTTCCTTGTCAGTCAAGGAACTGGTAGGCTCATCCAAAATAAGGAGCTTACAATTAAGGGAAATAGATTTTGCTATTTCAACCAGTTGCTGTTCACTGACTGTTAAATTACTCACAAGAGTTTTGCTGCTGAAATTGGCATCCAAAGTTCGGAGTATCTCATCGGCGTCTTCATAAAGTTTTTAAATCGATTTTACCGCCTTTGCTTGGCAGTCTCCCAATAAAGATGTTCTCAGCAGCGGAAAGATGCGGACACAAACAAAGCTCCTGGTGAACAAAACCTATTCCGGCATCTTGAGAGTCCTTTGGATTTTTGGGATTGAAAACTTTACCGTCAAATTTCATAATGCCTTCAGTTGCAGGAAAAACTCCACCAACAATATTCATTAAAGTACTTTTCCCGGCTCCATTTTCTCCGCACAAACCGTGTACCTCACCCTTTCTTACTTCAAGGCTAACACTATTTAGTGCCCGTGTCCCCGGAAATACTTTCGAGAGACTTTTAACTTCCAACAGTAAAGCATTATTCATGTACGCTCCTCCTCGGTTAACCAACTTCACCATAGTTTTCATCTGCCAATAAGCGGTCTATATTAAGTATTTCCTGTAAGAATATAATTAGAGTATAATTTTTGAATTGATATCTGACTTTTTTATGCAAAGGATAAAAATGATTATGAGTATTTGCTAAGAGGGTAATTACTTAGTTAACTTAACTAACTATAACTTTATTATATCCCCTTTGTTTACATAAAGTCAATGGCTATTTTGAATTTAGATATTTAGGCACAAAACAGATTGGACGCAAAAAAATATATAATAAAATTTATAATAAAATTCATTTGTGTAAGTACTTAGTTATTTGACAAAAAGTCAATATTATTTACTACAATCCATGCACCGCCTATGGCAGTAGCAAAAAGTCCACTCTTACCAACAACAATTTTAACATTTCCCCCGGCATAACGCATCTGATACTTGGATACAGCTTTTTTAATCATGTCTATAAAGAAGTCTCCATTTAGCGTTAAACCGCCGCACAAAATGATTTGCTCAGGGTCAAGCATGTTTATGGCAATTGCCAAGCCTTTGCCTATATAATCAGCCGCCTTTTTGACTATGGATTCAGCCAAGTTATCACCTTCTTTTGCGGCATCAAAAACCATTTTGGCTTCAAGCTTCTTCAAATCACCATCGCATTTTTCCACAATGCTGGTTTGTATTTTATTCGCAATTGCAATACGAGCTTGGCGTGCTATTGCTTCACCGCTTGCAATGGACTCAATACATCCATAATTGCCGCACGAGCAATACGAACCGTGATTTTCAACAATAATATGGCCAATTTCGCCACTTGTTCCACTTACTCCATAATATAAACCGTTTGGCAAAACTATTGCCGATCCGATACCGTATGCAAGGTTTACCCCAATAATACAAGATGTAGAATTGGGCTGCATATTCTTTATCTCCCTATAACCAGGGCACGGTTTGCATTTTCAACCAACACATTGAAAGGAAGTCTCTTTTTAAGCTCATCTTGCAAAGGAATATCATTCCATCCAAAGTTCGGGCTAAACAGTACCCTGCCGGTACCTCTCTCAATTAAACCGGGCATTGCAACACCTATGCCAACAACTCTGTCATGGGGTAATTTGGATTCGTTTATGCTGCTTATAGTCATCTCGGTTATCTGACCTATTAATTCTTCAGGTTCCACCGATTCCGTGGGCTTGCTTACTTTGTAAATAATATCCCTGCAGTTGTTCATCACAACTACTCTGACAGATGTTCTTCCTATATCCACTCCGATAAAGAAAAACCTGTCCGGTACTACCGCAAGCAATTCAGGGCGTTTCCCACCGCTAGATTCACCTTTTCCAACAGCGTAGATAATGCCTTTATCAATCAAATCCTCAGTAATGGACATGACCGCCGGAATGCTCAGACCTACTTCTTTGCAATAACAGCCCTGTTTATTTTATTTCCTTCAAGAATGCAATTGAAGACATTTATTCTATTGTTGGTAGTTACACTGTTTAAATCAAGCTTTGTAAACTTGCTCATTTTACCCCTCCCTTCCTGTATTTACACCAGCAAACAAGGCACATATTTCATTTTTTTACTTCCCATTGGACGCTTCTCTTACAAAAGTATCTATCGTACCTAAATCAGGCATTGCAGGAATTGCGCCTTTTTTAGTAGTTACAATGGCACCGGCAGCATTTGAAAACGCCAGAAAGTTTTCCCATTGCTGCGAGCATGTCTTGGATATCTCTTCCAACGACATATCTTTTAGCTGCCATAGCATGGCTCCCACAAACGCATCTCCAGCTCCTGTAGTATCAACTGTTTTTACATTGTATCCGCCATGGCAGGCATGACAAGCTTTAGTAAAAACGTAAGAGCCTTTTTCGCCGCAAGTAACAAAGATGACTGACGGACCGAGGCCAAGCAGTTTGCCTGCCCCCTGGAAAAAATCCCTGCTTTGGGTCAAAAGAAAAAGTTCATCTTCACTAACTTTCACCAAATCGGCATATTCCATTGCTTTTAACATGTATTTGCATGCTTCTTGTTCATCACTCCACAACGCCGGACGGTAATTCGGGTCATATGAGATTATCGCCCCGGCTTCTTTTGCAATTCTTGCAGCCTCTAAAGTCGCAGTACGGCTCGGCTCATCAGTTAAAGAGACAGCTCCAAAGTGCAAAAAACGACATGTTTTTAATAAATCTTTATTAATTTCACCTACATCCAAACTGACATCAGCACAATGCTTTCGATAAAAACTAAAGGATCTGTCACCCTTCTTATCCAGATGAACAAACGCCAAAGTCGTCATTTCCTTTGAACTCATCAAGAGGTTGGTTGTATCGATTCCGGCATTATCAAGAGTTGCTTTTAAGAACTGCCCAAAACCGTCTTTTCCTACTTTTCCGATAAAGGCGGTTTTTGCGCCCAGTTTTGAAAGCATTGCAAGAACATTCGCCGGAGCACCGCCAGGATTTGATGAAAAAAGAGGCAATCCATTTTCATTCGTACCAGCGGGCAAGAAATCTATCAGCAATTCTCCAACCGCAATCACATCAAGCATAAATTCCCACCCAATTATTTAATTAATTTTTTATTCAAATTAATTCTAATCCTCATCATTATTAACATCAACTAGAACTTTCATAGTAGTTTCACGATTATTGTCAATGTACTCATAAGCCTTTTCCCAGTCCTTGAAGCAAAATGCCGGCTCATCAATGGAGTTAAGCTCACTTTGCCCGCCTCAACAAGCTCAATGGCTTCCAAATAGTCCTCATGGCGATACATCATTGTTGTATTCAAATCCAACTCCTTGTCATTAAGCGTTGCAAGGTCAACCGTTGCCATATTCTCAAATACTGCAACCAGTACAATTATGCTTCCTTACGGGAATGGCGTATGGCTTGGCCTATTGTTATATTATTCCCAGCGCAGTCATATATAATGTCGGCTTTGTCAGGTCCAAAACAACGGAGCACAGCTTCTGCGAAATCCTCATTTTTGGTATTGACTGCAAAATCAGCGCCGCATTTTAGCGCTAATTCCAAACGGTAACAGCTTATATCTGTCACCATAACCTTCCTTGCACCCTTTGCTTTCAGGGTCTGTACAAGCAAGATTCCTATTGGACCTGCGCCAATCACCACAATGTCCTTATCTTTAACATCACCAACTCTGTTCGCCGCATGAACGGTAACAGCTAAAGGTTCAATCATTGCTGCCTCGTCATAGGAAAGATGGTCAGGGACAGGTGTTACATTTTTAGCATCAATAGCAAAGTATTCACTGCCTGCTCCAACGGTCTGGAATCCCATAACTTTTAGTTCTTCACAAAGGTTATATTTCCCTGTACGGCACGGATGGCATTTACCGCATACAACCTGCGGCTCTATAGTCACTTTCTGGCCAACTTTCAGATGTTCCACACCTTTTGCAACTTCAACGATTTTTCCACTTACTTCATGACCCTGAGTTACCGGATACTTTGTGAAAGGATGTTTGCCATGATTTACATGAATATCCGAACCACAGATGCCAATTCTCATAACCTTTATAAGTACTTGACCTGATTTTAATTCCGGTTTTTCCACTTCGCGGAACTCAATCTTTCCGGGAGATACCATTACCGATTGCAACATAAACATGCCCCCTGACTTACTTAATTTACTTACTTAACTAACTTAAGTATAACCTTTTTTACCCCCTCTTGTCAATATCTTTGATTTTCTATTATTTGCACTTTGTTGGTATTATTTGCTGACATAAAAATCCACCTATGCCTATAAACAACATAAGCGGATTTTAAATTCATATTTTTCTTGATAAAGCATTGTTTAAAATAAAGACTTAGTTAACAAAGTTTAAAACACCACACTAATATTTAACGCCATTATACAACAACCTAAGAATAGTATTAACGGTTTCAGGTGAAATTTTTAAACTCTTTGCTCATTTCATCATTTTCTACCACTCTGCCTTTCCTGCCTTTTTGCATATATTTCATTTAACCTTTCTTAGTACAGGCAATTCCTGCACTTTTTTAATTATTAACTTCACTCCTGTCCCAATACTTTTGCCTACGACAAGCTTACAGTTTTTTTAGTAAAAATCAACCAAAATCAATTATGTTTATATCTTCTTTTGCTATCAACATGTGCTATTTTCATCGATTAGATATCAAATATTTTTCCATCTAACCAACTCGTACTCAAACTTCAAAGTTCTTATTTTGCTTACTGAAAACATTGCATATAGCAGCATTTATACATCCCGATGCCGCAATAACCAAAATATCTACCGGCGCAAGTACAATACCCGGCAAGCCATCAAATAAAAATCCGGAGCCAAAACGGTACAAATGCCCACTTAAAAGCACCATCTCACCGATATACATAACAATTGTAACAGCTGATGCTACAAACGATGGAAGCAATACCGAAAGCGTTTTCTTCTTCCCAAGCAGAAACGAACCGGCATATACGCCTGCTGTCACGCCAAACACAACAAAGAACAAGCTCATAAGCACCGCAGAAATTGCAGATACCGTAATTTCTCCATCCCTGAAAAATGCAGTAAAACATGCAAAAATGCATAGTCCCAGAAATAAAGCAGTCAATACCGACTGAATAACCAACGCCTTTAGCCTACTTTTATTCTTTGTAATAATCATTTGGGCAAAACCATAAAAACAGTTTACAAGAGCAAATATTAGAACTACTGAAATAGCATAAAAGTGAATTTTAAATGCCGGACTGTAATCTCCAATGAGCACATCAACCGGCCTCCATGTCCTTGTCTTAAAGTTTTCCGGCGGTACATAGCACATAAACATTTGCCAGCTTTCAAGAGTTGTCTTAATAGTATCTGTAACAATGACCATATTCTCGAGCAAAAGTTCCGATACAAAGAAGACCAGAAGAGATATTGCTGTAGCTACTGCCAATGCAAACTTTTTGGCATACTTCATCATAACCGGTAATAATAAAACAGCAACTATAATTGCCAAACTAATTGGTGTATACGGTATTATGTACTTAGGATAGTTTTCTGCCAAAACCGTTCCGTCCCGTACCATATCATCAATAACTTTCAACCCCATAAAAATGGATAAATCGATGCAATTAACACTCCAATCACAGAAAACAGATAAAACTTTTTAAATTGAGTCATTTATACCCCTCCTTATAAACCAAATCAGCATATATTTCTCTGAACGGAATATAATCCTCCAGCCTGGAACTGGTAACTCCATGCATAATATCGTCCCAAGTCACTTTATCATCATTTACCAGCACATATCTTGCAAACGAAGTAAAAGTAGAATAGGGATTTTCGGATTCTCCCTCGTACTTTACAAGATATTTATATTCCGACGCATGCAATTTTTCCTTTTCGTAGTGGACCACACGAAATGTTTCCCCGTTATAATCAACTTCTAAGATAAACATCATCGGATAATCATCTTTTATGCTCTCATAATATTCCGGATCGTAATCCGACGGGTCTCCGATTGTGTAATAGTGAACAACCCGGATTTTGCAAGGTATTTTCTTCGAGGACAAATCAACAAAATTCTGCCACGCTTCTTGTCCGCAAGTTGCATCACCGTCCTCTATCACGACATAACCCTCACGTTTTGCATCCTTCAATGTAAAACTGTCGGCTACATATTTCAGCTCCTTCCATTCATCGGGCAATAGTTCCGCTTTGTCGCAACCGGACAGCATAAGAATAAAAAACACTACGGCGCAGCAAGTATAAAGGATTCTTTTCATATCCTCCCCCCTTTTTAAGAAGCATTTGTCAGAAGCACATATCCGATTGCAGCAGCAAATACTATAAAACTTACAACCGAAATGATTGACAGCTTTTTATAGGACAGAATGCGGTCGATGCGCACCCGTATCTTTGCCCCACCAAACGGTGAGACAAAAACATTTGTGCTTTCCGCACAATCAACAAGAGCCAGTGCATAAGCCTTTTTCTCATCTTCTCCACAGTCTGCCAGCACTTTCTCATCACAGGCAAGTTCCGTATCTTCCAAAAACTTTTTTAAGAACAACCAAACGAAAGGATTAAACCAATGAATAGAAGCGGAAATAACGGCAATGACACGCCACAAATTATCCTTACGGCGAATATGAGCCGATTCATGGGCTACAACGTAATGCAAATCCCGTAACTCATAACTTTTCGGCACAATAATCTTCGGACGGAAAACACCGTATATTGCAGGCGAGGTTATTTTATCCGAAACATAAATATTATCCCGTAAAAGACCGGCATCTTTTAATTCAGATTTTGTAACAACGTAAAGTATTGAGAAAACTAAAACCAGAGCAATAGCGACAATAATCCAAACTATCGCTGCAATACCGATTAAGCTTTCAATCATATTCACCTTGTAAGTAATCGGAAAGTAATTATCTGCAGCCATAATATAGTTTGCAAAGGTAAAATTCAAAGCTCCATCATATAAAACCACACTCCTAGTAGTAAAAAACTTTGAAATCACCGTCATCAAACTATATTTGCTTGGAATTCCAACCGGAATCCACATTCTAAGAAAAGGAATCACCCATAATATATGTACCAAACGCCGCGGTAACTTTTTTATCTTTCCTAAGAGTAAAACAATAACACCCACAACAGACGCCGATATACTCATGTTGAAAAGGTAATAGAATACTTCAGAAAGCAACACCTTCACCTCTCTTCAATCATCTTTCTAAGTTCATCCAAATCATCGGAAGAGAGTTTTTCATCCTGAAGCAAAGCAGAAAAAAGAGCTTTTTTCGAACCGCCGAAAAACTTGTCTATAAGGCTTTTTGTCTCTGCCTTACACACATCTTCACGAGAAATCAGAGAAGTACAGATAAAGCCTGGTTCTTCTCTTTTGATATATCCCTTGCTCTCAAGCTTTTTTATAACAGTATAGGTGGTATTTTTGTTCCAACCAATCTGCTCAGCAGCAATAAGACTTATCTGCTTTGCACTAATCGGTTCATTTTCCCACATAATCTCCATAACTTTAATTTCGCTATCAAATAGCTTTTGCATTTCAACTAACACCCCAATCAGACTATCTCTATAGTCTAGACTATCATAGTAGTCTAATATTGTCAATAGGAGTCAATAAAATATCCCGGGTATAAAAATAAAAGCAGCAGACAGGTTAAAATACCTTGCCCACTGCTTTTTGATTAGAAATATATAAATCATTTTATACTATCTATTACTCCCACTCAATAGTTGCCGGCGGCTTGCTTGTTATATCATACACAATTCTGTTAATATGCTTAACTTCATTTACAATCCTATTCGATATTTTCTCAAGAATGTCATAAGGAATCCTTGCCCAATCGGCAGTCATAAAGTCTGTAGTGGTAACCGCCCTAAGCGCAAGGGTATAATCATAAGTCCTTTCGTCACCCATGACCCCAACACTTCTCATTCCCGTAAGCACTGTGAAGTACTGGTTAATCTCCTTGTCGAGTCCGGCATTTTTTATTTCCTCTCTGAAAATATAATCGGTATCCCTGAGTAGATCCAACTTCTCTTTTGTAACCTCGCCAATAACCCTGATAGCAAGTCCGGGTCCCGGGAACGGCTGTCTCATGACAATATCTTCGGGTATTCCCAGCTCTATTCCCACTTTTCTTACCTCATCTTTGAAAAGGCTACGGAGAGGCTCAATTATCTCTTTAAAATCCACATAGTCAGGAAGACCGCCTACGTTGTGATGACTTTTTATAACGGCAGCATCGCCAACTCCGCTTTCAATTACATCCGGATAAATGGTTCCTTGCACCAAAAAGTCAACTGCACCGATTTTCTTCGCTTCCTCTTCAAACACCCGGATAAACTCTTCCCCAATAATCTTTCTTTTTCTTTCCGGGTCCGTGACTCCCTTGAGCTTTTCTAAGAACCTGTCCTCCGCGTTTACCCTTATTAAATTAATATCAAACTGGTTTTTGAATACTTCTTCAACCTGATCCCCTTCGTACTTTCTAAGAAGACCATGATCGACAAAAATACATGTAAGCTGCTTTCCAACTGCCTTGTGAACCAAAACCGCTGCAACAGAAGAATCAACACCTCCGGAAAGAGCACACAGAACCTTCTTGTCTCCTATCTTCTCTCTGATGCTGCTGACGGAATGCTCTATAAAGGAAGCCATTTTCCAATCCCCGGAGCATCCGCAGATTTTGAAGAGGAAGTTATTTAATATATCTCTTCCTTTTGGAGTATGAACAACTTCAGGATGGAATTGAACACCATACAACTTCTTTTCGATGTTTTCCATTGCTGCCACAGGACAATTGGAGTATCCGCACATTTTACAAATCCTTCGGGAAGATTATTGACATAATAAGTATGGCTCATCCAGCAGGTTGATTCCTTTTCGATTCCCTCAAAGAGTTTGCTGCCGGTATCAAAGATGATGTTTACCTTGCCGTACTCACGCTGCTCTGCTTTTTCCACAGTTCCTCCAAGCATATAGCTCATAAGCTGCATACCATAGCAGATACCCAAAACCGGAATTCCCAGCTCAAAAACTTCCTTGTCGCAAAATGGGGCTTTAGGATCCAGTACCGATGCAGGACCTCCAGTAAAAATAATCCCCTTTGGATTCATTGACTTTATTTTATCAATAGAAGAGTTGTAAGGTAAAACCTCACAATACACATTTGCCTCTCTGACTCTCCTTGCAATGAGCTGATTATATTGTCCTCCAAAGTCGAGAACGAGAATTAATTCATTATTCAAGCTAACATCTCCTTCAAATAAAACTATGATGTTTTATTATATCAAATTCAACACATAATGCAAAACAAAAATTAATAGCATATATAAAAAATATGTAGAAAAAAAGGAGTCAAAGAAATGACTCTGACCCCTGTATCTCGAATTTATTTAATCTATTATAAATTATACTCCCTGTGCCATCATAGCGTTTGCAACTTTCAAGAAACCTGCTACGTTTGCACCCAAAACAAGGTTGTCTTCCTGACCGTATTCTTTAGCAGCTGCTCTTGCACTTCTAAATATATTAACCATTATATCTTTTAACTTTGCATCAACTTCTTCAAAGGACCAAGAATATCTCATGCTGTTCTGGCTCATTTCAAGTCCGGAAGTAGCAACACCGCCGGCATTTGAAGCTTTTCCGGGAGCATAAAGAACTCCATTTTCCATAAACACATCTATAGCTTCAGGCGTACATGGCATGTTTGCACCTTCTCCTACTGCATAACATCCGTTTGCAACAAGAGCCTTTGCCGCATTTCCGTCAAGCTCGTTTTGTGTTGCACACGGAAGTGCAACATCACACTTAATTGTCCATATTCCCGAACATCCTTCTGTATATTTTGCATTAGGATGATACTTCACATATTCACTGATTCTCTTTCTTTCTACCTCTTTTATTTGTTTAACGGTATCAAGTTTTATTCCATCCGGATCATAAACATATCCGTTTGAATCGCTCAATGCAACTACTTTAGCACCCAACTGCTGAGCCTTTTCTGTTGCATAGATAGCAACATTACCTGAACCCGATATTACAACAGTAGCACCCTCAAAGGATTTACCCTTGATTGTCTTCATTGCCTCTTCCATGAAGTAGCAGAGACCATAACCTGTAGCCTCAGTTCTTGCAAGGCTTCCTCCCCATGTCAATCCTTTTCCGGTCAAAACTCCGGTAAACTCGTTTCTTATTTTTCTGTACATACCGAACATATAACCTATTTCACGGCCACCTACACCGATATCTCCGGCAGGAACGTCGGTATCCGGGCCTATATGTCTGTAAAGCTCTGTCATAAAGCTCTGGCAGAATCTCATGATTTCTCCATCGGATTTTCCTTTCGGATCAAAGTCACTGCCACCTTTACCTCCCCCCATTGGAAGGCCAGTCAAAGAATTCTTGAAAATTTGCTCAAATCCAAGGAATTTTATAATTCCCACGTTAACTGAAGGATGGAACCTAATTCCTCCTTTATAAGGACCTATTGCGCTGTTGAACTGAACTCTGAATCCTCTGTTTACTTGCACCTTTCCATTGTCATCTACCCAAGGTACTCTGAAAATAATCTGTCTTTCAGGTTCAACAATCCTGTCAAATATTCCTGCTTTTACGTACTCGGGATTCTTTTCAGCAACTATTTCCAGCGACTCCAATACTTCTTTTACTGCCTGATGAAATTCAGGTTCGTTCGGATTTCTTTTAATGACTTGTTCCATCACATTAGACAATAACTTCATTTAAAATTCCTCTCCCATCTTTTATTACTTTTATTTTTATTAAATATTAAATAGAGATATTTGCATATATCAGCAAATTACTCCCCGTAATAACGTGACCAAACCAATATACACCTTTGTACTGTATACGGTATACGCCATTGTATACCCTCAAAATAAATGTTTGAGGAATTAACAAAAGGACATTTTGAATTATAACAAAAACATTTCCAAATTGCAAGAGTTGAAATGAATAATTTCGAAATTTAATATCAATCCCACTTTTATCCTTCTGTTCGAAGCGTCTATTTATCTCGAATTAGACAGCTTGACAATTTTTTTTATTAAGTTTACAATTATAAATTTATGCAAGAAATCATCCAACAAACTTCATTTTGCTTTGTTTACGATATTTCATCTGTTGTATACACCATATTTTCAAAACAATACCAAATAACAAAAACACTGCTCATATATTGCAATTGACTTAAAGAGCATCAGAAGTTAAAATTAAAATAACCTTACGATTGAAAAAGGGAGGCCTTAACCATGTTCAAAATAGTTAAAAAGAAGATTCTTAACCCACAGGTTAAGTTGATGGAAATATCCGCTCCACATGTGGCAAAAAAAGCAGAACCCGGACAATTTATAATCTTGAGGGTAAATGAAAACGGTGAAAGAATCCCTCTTACAATAGCTGATTTTGACCGCACCAAAGGTACAGTAACGATAATATTCCAGGAAGTCGGAAAGACTACAAAAGCATTGGGAGCTCTTGAAGAAGGAGACGAATTGTTGGATTTCGTCGGTCCTCTCGGAAAAGCATCCCACTTTGAAAATGTAAAAAAGGCAGCCGTAATAGGCGGAGGTCTCGGGACGGCAATAGCATATCCTCAGGCAAAAAAACTCCACTCTATGGGTGTGGAAGTGCATTCGATAGCAGGTTTTAGAAACAAAGACCTGATAATTCTTGAGGATGAAATGAAAGCCGTAAGTGACAAACTTTTTATAACTACTGATGATGGTTCCAACGGCAATAAAGGCTTTGTAAGCGACGTATTAAAGAACCTTATTGAAGAAGGAAATAAATACGATTTGGTTATTGCTATCGGTCCGTTGATAATGATGAAGGTTATAAGCAACCTCACAAAACCCTACGGTATAAAAACTATTGTAAGCATGAATCCCGTTATGATTGACGGCACAGGTATGTGCGGAGGATGCAGAGTTACCGTAGGCGGTGAAACCAAGTTTGCATGCGTGGACGGACCTGATTTTGACGGACATCAGGTCGATTTTGACGAAGCAATGAGAAGGCAGACCATGTATAAAAAAGAAGAAACCCTTTCCATGGAAAACATAATTGCAGATTGGGGGTAGAGAAAAATGCCTAACATGTCAATGAAAAAAGTTCCCATGCCGGAGCAGGACCCTAATGTCAGAAACAAAAACTTTTTGGAAGTCGCCTTAGGATATACCGAGCAAATGGCAATGGAAGAAGCTCAAAGGTGTCTTAACTGCAAGCACAAACCTTGTGTTGACGGTTGTCCTGTAAACGTAAAAATTCCGGAGTTTATACAACTGATAGCTCAGGGAAAATTTGAAGAAGCCTACAATAAAATTAAAGAAACCAACAATCTTCCTGCTATTTGCGGAAGGGTTTGTCCACAGGAAACCCAGTGTGAAAAGTTTTGTGTCAGAGGCATAAAAGGTGAATCTGTTGCTATAGGAAGACTTGAAAGGTTTGCAGCGGACTGGCACATGAAAAACGGTACCGCTTCCCATGACAAGCCCAAAAAGAACGGCAAAAGGGTGGCCGTAATCGGTTCCGGACCCGCAAGTCTCACCTGTGCAAGTGACCTGGCCAAACTCGGCTATGAAGTGACAATCTTTGAAGCCTTTCACGTGCCCGGCGGAGTATTAATGTACGGTATTCCCGAATTCAGACTTCCAAAGAAGCTGGTTCAAGACGAAATCGATACCATCAAGCAGCTGGGTGTGGAAATCAAAACCAACATGGTTATCGGTAAAGTTTTCTCCATTGACGAACTCAAGGAAGAAGGATATGATGCCATATTTATCGGCTCGGGTGCCGGATTGCCTTCTTTCATGAAAATCCCCGGCGAAAACCTCAACGGTGTTTACTCTGCAAACGAATTCCTCACTAGAATAAACCTTATGAAGGCTTATGATTTCCCCAATTGTGATACCCCTGTGAAAGTAGGAAAGAACGTTGCTGTTGTGGGCGGAGGAAATGTTGCAATGGATGCTGCAAGAAGTGCCAAGAGACTAGGTGCCGAAAATGTTTATATAGTGTACAGGCGTTCGGAAGCAGAAATGCCTGCAAGGCTTGAAGAAATTCACCATGCAAAGGAAGAAGGCATTTTGCTCAAGCTTCTTACAAATCCCACAAGAATTCTTGGTACCGATGACGGCTGGGTAAAGGGTATTGAGTGCGTTGAAATGGAACTGGGCGAACCGGATGCATCGGGAAGAAGAAGACCTGTGGTAAAGGAAGGCTCCGAACATGTCCTCGATGTCGAAACGGTTATTATAGCTATCGGTCAGACTCCAAACCCCTTGATTACCTCAACAACACCGGGACTGGATACAAAATGGGGCGGAATTATTGCCGATGAAAATACCGGTGCCACCAGCATCGAAGGTGTATACGCCGGCGGAGATGCAGTAACCGGTGCTGCAACCGTTATTCTGGCAATGGGAGCAGGCAAAAAATCTGCAAAGGCAATCGACGAATACCTGAAAAGTAAAAAATAAAAAAAGGATTATAATTGTCATACTATAAAAAAGGTCTCTATTTGCTGTTCTTGCAAGAGACCCTTTTATTTTTGTCTTATTATTATACTTTTTCGCTTATACCGTTAACGGCCCTTCCGTTCAAATAATCAAACTTCTTGCCCTGATACCTGTTTTCTTCCGTCATTTTCTTCTCTATGCTGTCATGTATCTTCCACCAACTCATTGCCCAATTGCAAAACAAGCTTCTTTCTTCCGGAGCACGCCCGATTAGCCTTTGTACGACAATAGACGGGTCTAAGTACTCAAGAAACAATACTGCCCTTTCGATATATTCTTCCATTGTTACAGGCTGTATCTCTCCCCTTTCGTACATTTCACCCAAAACCGTATCTTTTAAAATATAAAGGGAATGACATTTTACCTGGTTGACACCTAAAGCTGACAATATCCTTGCACCTTCGATTACATCATCCATTGAATCCATGGGTATGTCCAGTATGTAGTGGGCGCAAGACTCCAATCCGTATGCCTTTATTGCAAGCACGGCATCAATAAATTCTGCAAGCAAATGTCCCCTGTTAAGGATCTTCAAAGTATGGTAATTCACCGTCTGAAGGCCAAGTTCTATTACTATATCCACCCCTTTTGACTGCTTTATTTCTTTTAGAAACGAAAGATACGAATCCGCAATACAGTCAGGACGGGTGGAAATATAGACAGCTACAATGTTTTCCGCCAAAGCGTCATTAATATACTTTTTAAAGTCCTCCAAAGGAAGATAAGTATTTGTGTAATTCTGAAAATACGCAATAAACTTCTCCGATTTATAGTTCTTCCCAATATACCTGGAGTTTAACTTAAGCTGTTCTTTTATTTCAAGAAAATTGGGAAGATTCTCAAAACCTGCTCCCTCTTCCCCGCAAAATATACATCCCCTGCTGCTGATTCTGCCGTCACGGTTCGGACATGTGACCGGAAGGTTCAAAGGAAGCTTGTAAACTTTTGCGCCATATTTTTCTTTCAAATAGTTTGAAAACTTATTGTAAAGCATTTTCATTCCTTTCTTCAAATATCAAAATAGCTTTGCATACGGCATCATATACCTTCCACAAAGGTATTTTCAATTCCTGAGCAACCTTTTTACAATCCTCAAATTCCGGCGAATACTTCTTGTAATCCCCAAGGAACGATTCCTTTACCCTTATTCTACCAAACTCAGTATTCACATACTTCATATCCCTTTCGAGAATATACCTTTTGGCAATAGTCTTTCTTATTCCCAAAGTAGTCGTTTCTGTCAGAATAATATTTACAAGCTTCTCTTCCTGCTCCCTGTCAGAAAGCACCGTCAAGACAACCCCCGGTCTGTTCTTTTTCATGTATACGGATGTATAAAACACATCCAATGCACCGTTTTCAAAAAGCCTGTTCATAACATAACCGAGAATTTCCGGATTCATATCATCTATATTGGTCTCAAGTACACAAATCTCATCATCATTTTTTTCTTTATGCTCAACATTTCCCAAAATACATCTTAAAGCATTAAAACGGCCAGTCTGTCTCTTACCGGCTCCATATCCAACGCTTTCGATAGTCATTGGAGGCATGGAACCAAACTTTGAGACCACACACTTTATAATCCCGATACCCGTAGGAGTTACCAATTCTGTGTTTACGTCCTCAGTTATGTAGGGTATGTTGCTATCCTTAAGCATTTCCAAAACTGCAGGAACCGGAACCGGCAACTTTCCGTGCCTACACTCTATAAAACCTGTTCCGTCATGCATCGGTGATGAGTATATTTTATCAACCTTTAATAGGTCCAAGCAAATTGCAGCACCTACAATATCAACAATGGAATCAATGGCACCGACTTCATGAAAGTGAACATCTTTTATGGATTTATTGTGAACTTTGGCCTCTGCCCGGGCAATTTCTCGGAATATTTTCTTACTAAGTCCTTTTACGCTGTCTTTCAAGCTGCTTTTGTCAATTATATTTTCAATATCCGCCAAATTGCGCTCACAATGATGATGGTGTCCGGTATGATGATTACATTCCTCTTTTACAATAACGTTCACATCGGTTACAGCTATCGAGTTTATTATCTTTTTTTCAATAACAATATCAAAGCCGTCTAAGTTTAATCCCAAAAGCTCCCTTTTAAAAAGCTCAACATCAATTCCCAAGTCCAACAGGGCACCTAAAATCATATCCCCGCTGGCACCGGAAAAACAGTCAAAATACAGTATTCTCATATCCTTTTCCTTTCCTAAAGCTTATTTATCATACTTGCCAAAAATCCCGCTCCAAAACCGTTATCGATATTGACCACACCGATTCCGGCGGCACAGCTGTTTAACATCGTCAATAGAGCGGAAAGTCCTCCAAAATTCGCACCATATCCCACACTGGTAGGAACGGCTATTACAGGCTTATCCACAAGGCCGCTGACCACACTTGCCAAGCTCCTTCCATTCCCGCCACCACCACAAGGACATTTGCTTCGCGGATCACATCCAATCGGGCAAACAGCCTGTGAATTCCTGCAACACCAACATCATAAACCCTCTCAACCCTGTTTCCCATTGTCTCACAGGTAACTGCAGCTTCTTCAGCCACCGGAATATCCGCCGTCCCCGCAGTTACAACAGCAATCATCTTATCAACTTTCGGTATGTCCCTTTTCTTTACAACCACAATTCTGGCCGCTTCATAGTATACAGCATCCTCGGTAATTTCCTTAATAGCTTCAAAGCACTTGATGTCGGCCCTTGTAGCCATAATGTTGTTATTTTTCTCCATAAGTCTTTCTACTATCTTTTTTACCTGCTCCACAGTTTTCCCCTGACAATAAATCACCTCAGGGTATCCGTTGCGAATATTCCTGTGCTCGTCAACTTTTGCAAAACCCAAATCTTCAAAAGGAAGATTTTTGAGCTCCGTTAAAGCATCATCAACTTCAATGCTTCCATCCCTGACGCTTTCCAATATTTTTCTAAGGTATTCAATCTCCATAAATACATCTCCATATGTACAGGATTTTATATCTATAAAATATCTATAATCTTAAAATATCTATAATCTTTTGTGCCGCTTCATTCGTAAGTGTGCCCTTTTTTCGTGCAACCTCAACAGTCTTTCTTCCCATTACTTTATACATGTTTTCAAGTTCTTTGTCCAGTGCATTCAGTGCCTTTACATGCTCTCCGACAACACTGTGATCTCCTCGCGATATAGGCCCTGTAAGTGCTCCAATACTTCCAAACCTCTCAATATTATGAACCGTGTTCTTTATCAGCGGAAGAAACGCCTCATTAGCGGTTTGGCTGTCAAATCCAATACTTTTCAACATTTCATAGGCAGCATAGGAGAGGGTCACCGTATAATTGGATATAATGCATGCAGCAGCATGATACAAAGTTTTATCCTGCTCTTTTATTTTTATTAATCTGCCCTCAAAGGATATTACAATTCTTAAGGCATACTCTAAAACTTCCTCACAGCCTTCAAATCCATAATATATATTGTATAGCTTCTTCCATCCGCTATCCTTGTCCGCTATGGACTGAATGGGATGAAGAGAGCCGGTATATGCTCCTAAGTTCTCAAGAGGTCTTAGAGCTTTTGTTGTAAGCGCACCGCTCAAATGAATAAAAGCTTTGGAGCAAAGAATATCCTTATCAACTTTTCGAACAATTTCCTCCGCAACCTCTAATATATTATTATCAGATACCGAAATAAATATCACCTCAGAGTTTTTTACAGTGTCTAAGAGATTGTTTTCAAAGGCTATGCCCAGTTTTTGGCAAAGATATTCCTGTGAATCACCGTTTCTGCTGTAAACTCCCGATAGGTTAAAACCGTTGCTTTTAAGCCCTTGGGCAAGAGCACAGCCTACTTTTCCCGCTCCGACAATACCTATATTCATATAGACACCACCTCCTGCCATATATTCGGTTTCTGTCTGGCTCCATTTTCAAAACTAATCAATAGAATAATACCACAATTTCTAAATTTTATTAATAGGATTTATCGTATATATTTTTTAAGTATTTGTTTCACTTATTTTACAAAGAAACAACAATTGTTGTATATGACGTTTAATTTTGATATTATACATAATATAGAGGACGTATTGCTGTATCTTCTAGTTGATATAAAATAAATAAATTTATAACGGTAAGAGGATAGTGTTACATATGAAAAAGACTTTGCTATTGTTTATAGCCCTAACGGCAATGATTATGTTAAGCTTTTCCGTTGTCCGGGCAGATATTAGTTTGAATTTATATTACAATGGGGAAATTCATTCTTTAAAGAATACTGTCGTAAATCAAAACGGCAGATATTTTCTTGATGCTGATGAAATAGCTCAAATACTGGGTTTGAAACTTAAAGCCGACTTTTCAAACCAAACTCTTTCCATTGATGACGGAAAAGCAATAAGTACATATTCTGCAAGACCTTTGGACCGTTCCATAGTTACACTGGCAAGTTACAACCCCAATATGCCCGAGATAATTAATGAAAAATTCTATTTCCCTTTTGAGTTTATAGAGGAAAAATTCAATCTGACTGTAAAATACGATAAAGAATACGGTTCTGTATATTTTCTTAAGGGTAATGATCTTAAAAATTTTAAAAATATCACTCACGGATATCTTTTAAAGATTCCTTCCCACAGTAGCATTGACCTTTCAGGGCCTTTTGACAACTTTAACGATAATTCGGTTGTGCTAATTGATAAGAAGGGAGAGTTTAGTTATTCAATAAACTGCGATAAGTTAGACAGCACATCTATTGCCGGCATGCGCCTAATCCTCAATGATTACACCTCTTCCGACGAGCAGATTTTTAATGCGATAAGCAATTATACCAAAAGCTATTTTAGAGCCATGCAGGCACTTTATAAAAACGAATTTCTGTTTGGAAAAACCGATGCGGCATTAAGTGAATCCAATATGAAAGTTTTTGCTGACTATAGTGAAAATATTTACGGTCAGCTTTCTAATGTTGTGCTGTACAACACAATAAAAAGCAACAAATATTCTACCTCTGAAGAAACCCACATTATGATAACAATTCCAATCTATTCTAACATGTCAATATACACGATTAATATAAACGGAAAAAGAGGTTTCTTAACCCAAGATAATATAAGCAAAATCCATGAGCTTCTCAACGCCCTCAAAATACCAAACTTACCGAATAGCAAAAGTTCACTAAAAGTATTCAATCACATCAAAACCATTAAAGATGTCAATTTAGGAATTTACCCGGTGCTTTCCGACAGCAATATTGAATATACCGAATACCGAAACTTGCAACAGAACTACAAAATTCAATATCCGTCAACATTTATGCCCTATCTGCAAAACAGCATTGTAGACAGCCTTGGCTCTATAAGCTTTAAGGTTGACTACAACACTCATATAGCAATTTCGACAGAAGCAATACAAGACCCGGATACGTGCATCCAAGAAAGACTTAACCTAATAAAATCTTCCCCTTCAGTAAAGACAGATACTGTCGAGGAAGGAAACAGCTTGTTGTCCGACAGGAATTTCCATTATATTAAATATGAAATGAAAGAAGGACCCGATTTATATTACATTCAAGATTATTATACAATATATTGCTCAAAACTTTATAGGATTGAGTTAAACAGTAGATTGAGCAAACCTTCGGATGCTGTAGTTGATGAGTTTATAAAAATCGTTAAATCAATAGAGTTTTTAGAACCTGCCGAGAACCTCTTTTCGGCAGAAGTCAGTCTTAAAAAATACTTAAATGAATATGAGGGATATTCCTTCTCTTATCCGGATACCTGGGAGCTAAAGAACAAGTCCACAGACATTAATTTCGACAGGTTTTCCATAGTAAGCCCCGAATACTCCGGTCCCCTCGATATTTGCATCAATGAATCCGAATCCTTAATTGATGCCTCTACCGAGGAATTGTTAAGACTCTTTGGCGGAAATGACGCAGAACTTTTAACAAATTACGCTACAAACTACTATGCCCCTTACGGAACTAAAAATACAAAGATATTAAACACTACTTCAAAAGTTGAAAATGGTATTATCTATATTTACAAATTGATAAATTTCCTAGATGAAGGTCAAAGACACAAACTCGGCTATTCCGTGGACATAATAAGAAAGGGCAAAATTTACTCTTTGTTTTTATCTGTCAGTGACTATTTATGTTCTAACGGAAGCCTTATAGATAAAGAGCTTGGTCAAGCTATAAATGCCATAGTAGAGTCCTTCACTCTTGAAGAAACAGAGGAAAGCTTAAAAAGAGAGTCTATGGGAGAGACCCGAAACCGGAAAGTAGTTTTTTTAGAAAACTGCTTCAAGTTGATTCTCGGAAGATCGACAATCCTTACCCATGCCAGAACTTTAGACTCAAATGATGATATTCTTGTACAGATAAGCAACTGCAAAGAAGCAGGAACCTACAGATTAAAGTTTGACTATGAAGGAAAAAACTTTGAAATCATAAGCGCCGTTATGCAAAAGGATGCTGTAAATTCCTCGGAATTAAAACTTAGGGAAATGTATGGCAAGAAGCTGGTTCACAGCATTATACCCGACTATGAAAATATGACAATAACAATCCGGTACTCCGACGGTATTGATTTACCTGTTTCTGAAAAAAGCTACTTTATTGACGTAATACCATCGGAAGACGCTTTGATATTCGCCTGGCAAGAAACTATACTTCTTTAGAACTTAAAGACAAATGTACATCCTATCTGGAAAACTACCTTTTAACCAATGTGGATATGCAAATTCCGAAAAGCTACAATCATTCGAAAAAATATTCGAACAAAAGCAGATATGAAGCTTATTTTATCAATGTATTCGCAAAATACGGCAGCAAATCGGGATACTTTTTACTAAAAATTGATCCCTTGTCGGACAGCATAAGCACCGCAGGTTTTGTCCCTGCAAGCTAAGCAACCCATTTCATTCCAAGAGGCCAATAAAAGCTCGGGACATCGAGTCCCTTCGCTTTTGCCTCTTTCATTTCATTCCAAGAGGCCAAGTATAAAAGTCTGCAGCTTTAAGGCCACAGACTTTTATCATATCATATCATACGCTATTTTGCTTTATTATTGTTTCTTTTGCATACTCGAAAGATAAGAATTTATAAATCCATCCAATTCTCCATCCATAACGGCATCCACATTTATCTCTTCATAATTGGTCCTGTGGTCCTTTACAAGGGTATACGGGCAAAACACATACGATCTTATCTGGCTTCCCCATGCGATTTCCAACTGTATTCCCTTCAAGTCCTCTATCTTTTCCTTGTTCTCCCGTTCTTTAAGCTCCATAAGCTTTGATTTCAGCATTCTCATAGCAGTATCCTTGTTTTGAAACTGCGAACGCTCGGTCTGGCAGGCAACTACTATACCCGTAGGTATATGGGTAATTCTTACGGCCGATTCGGTTTTGTTTACATGCTGACCTCCCGCACCGCTCGAACGGTAAGTATCAATGCGAAGGTCATCCGGGTTTATGTGAATTTCAATATCGTCGCTCAATTCCGGCATAACATCCAGCGAAGCAAAGGATGTATGCCTCCTTCCCGAAGCATCAAAGGGAGAAATTCTAACAAGCCGATGTACTCCCTTTTCGGATTTTAAAAAGCCGTAAGCATTTTCTCCAATAACTTGGAAAGTAACACTTTTGATGCCTGCTTCCTCTCCGTCAAGATAATCCAGTATCTTTATAGTAAATCCCTTTTTCTCTGCCCACCGGGTATACATTCGAAGAAGCATCTGCACCCAGTCTTGGGCCTCAGTCCCTCCCGCACCGGCATGCAGGGTCAGGATTGCATTGTTTTTATCATACTGTCCGGTAAGAAGTGTCTCAAGCCTCAAAGTCTCAAACTCTTTTCTAAAAGCCTTAAACCCTTCCTCCGTCTCCGAAATCACACTTTCATCCTGCTCCTCTATTCCAAGCTCGCACAATGTGATTAAATCCTCCCACTGCGCAACCAATTTGTTGTATCTTTCCAGTTTGTCTTTAAGTGACTTGATCTTCTGCAAAACTTTCTGAGAGTTCTCAGTATCGTTCCAGAAATCAGGCTCCGAGGCTTTCTGCTCAAGCTCCTCAATTTGATTGCTCATACTGGCGATGTCAAAGAGATTTCCCCATTTCGTCCAAATTATTCTTATAATTATCTACTTCGAGCTTAATCTGTTCAAGCTCCAACATTTACATCAACTCCTTTAACCATATTTAAATCCCATTACGGTTTATTTTACAACAGATAAGAAATAATGTCCATGATAAAATTTAATTGGAAAACAATTTAGACATTTCTACATAAATAATCTCTGTAATATGGTATTAGCTTTTGAAATAACAATGTTATCGGATTATTCTTCCTTTGACTTGTTATTATTCTTAATTGAATTTATGAGAGGTTTTAAAACTTCTACTGGAAGACCGGCATCCTGAATTTCTTTTGCCAGCTTAATATACGGCAAATTACTCTCCTTTAAAATCCATTTCTTGATTTCCACATCGTCGGTGAAATCAAGCAGTCCCTTTGTCTCTTCATAGTTTTCGGTCATTTTTTGCTGGCTTAACTCCAGCTTGTATAACTCCTTTTCCCTTTCATAGGTTTCAGGAGTGTTATAGGTGTAAAAAAAAGAATCCCTTACCTGCGCATATTTTGCCAGAATTTTTATCGTTCCGACAAAGGGCATTCTTTCACCGCGAGCATACAGCTCAAGCATATCGGGAAAAATAAGTGCTCCCAATTTGGCACTAATATCCTCTGATAGTTCCTTGTATGTAAGATTTCCCCTTATTAAATCGATATTTTTCCCTATAGTTATTGCATTAACATCTCTGCAATTGGCTCTTCCTAACAAATAGTCAATAGAGACATCAAAATAATCTGCAAGCTTTTTTAGAACTTCATAGTCCGGTTCCCTTTTAGCAAGCTCATACGACGCCACTGCTTGTCGAGTAATGCCTAAATAATCAGCGATATCTTTTTGCGAAAGTCGCTTCTCCTCCCTAAGTTGTTTAAGCATTGCTGCAAAAGCCATCCCCATATCACCTCGAGACTATTTGACACTATTTTCTCACAATTACAAATACAAAGCAACAAAATGTTAACAAATTGTTGATTTTTTATTGACAGCAACAAAATGTTGCTGTAAAATAAAGTATATACAGAGGATACGATTAAAAAGAGAATTTTTTGTGAGGATTTCAAAAACATTTTACCACAGATTACCGACAATAAACAAGTTTTATAGCAAACTTTATTATTCATATTTAAATTGATGTGATTACGTTAATATAAAAATTTATATATATCAATTAAGATTACTTGGAGGGGGATGCATTGGACAAGATTGAGTCTTTAAGACAAAAACTTCATAATGTAATTGAGTCAGGTGATCACAATGCTATCCTGACAGTCAGTCAGGAGCTTGACGTATTAATTGTCAGGCATATGATTAATCAATTACATTTACGTGAATAATTTTTCCTTAATCTTTTATATATGGTTTATGTTTTTATATAGTACAAGCATTTTGCAAATGCTGCAATTAAATTTGTCATCCTGCACAATTTTATATATACGCATTTTTTTAGTTTTTTTGTACTATGTTTTACATAGTACTTTTTTTGCCTCTTTGAGTGAAATGAAAGAAGCAAAAGTGAAAGAACTCGATGTCCCCAGCTTTTATTATGCAAAAAAGCCTGAGGAACCGGGAATTCCTCAAGCTTTTTAGAATTAGCTTCCTATATTTTTCATTGCCATTCATTTCATTTTTTATTTCTTTCAATAAATCTCTTAATCCTCTTCATTGCCTCAATTATATTGTCCATGGAGCTGGCATAACATGAACGCACATATCCCTCTCCGCAATCTCCAAAGGCTGTTCCCGGCACAACTGCAACCTTTTCCTCCATTAAAAGCCTTTCTGAAAACTCATACGAAGTCATTCCTGTTGATTTTATGCACGGAAAGACATAAAAAGCACCTAGAGGTTCAAAACAGTCAAGCCCTGCACTCCTGTAGCCTTCAACCATGATCCTTCTTCTTCTGTTGTACTCTCTCACCATTTCTTCCACGTCATCATCACTGTTTCTTAGAGCCTCTATGGCGGCATATTGAGCAGTAGTCGGAGAACACATTATAGCATACTGATGTATCTTGTACATCTGTGAAATCAGGTCAGGATGCCCCAAACAATAGCCCAGCCTCCATCCTGTCATGGCATAGGCCTTCGAAAAACCGTTTATAACCAACGTCTTATCCTTCATCTCAGGAAAAGATGCTATAGATACATGCTTAGTCCCGTAAGTAAGCTCAGAATAGATCTCATCGGAAATAACTATTATGTTCCTGTCCTTAAGTACCTCAACAATAGCCTCCAAATCCTTTCTTTCCATAACAGCACCTGTAGGGTTGTTGGGATAAGGCAAAATCAACACCTTAGTTTTGTCGGTAATTGCCTTTTCCAAAAGCTCGGGAGTCAATCGAAACTCATTTTCAGCACTCAAATTAACTATCACAGGAGTAGCTCCCGTAAAAATAGTACATGGTTTATAAGCAACAAAACTAGGTTCCGGAATAATAACTTCATCTCCGGGGCCAACAAGAGCCCTTAAAGCTATGTCAATCCCTTCACTTCCTCCAACAGTCACAATAACCTGGCTCTTTGGATCATATTTTAAATTATATTTTCTCTCCTGGTATCTGCATATCTCCTCGCGCAGCTCTATAAATCCTGCATTGGGAGAATAGTGGGTATGACCTTTTTCCAACGAATAAATTCCGGCCTCCCGGACATTCCATGGAGTTACAAAATCAGGCTCACCAATACTCAAAGAAATGGCATCCTTCATTTCATTTACCAAATCAAAAAACTTTCTAATCCCCGACGGAGGTACCTGTCTGACAGATGGCAAAATCATGTCCCCAATATTCATAGTACAACTGCCTCCCTGTCATCTTTTTGCTTCTTTTCAAAAATAGTTCCCTTATCCTTATACTTTTTCAACACAAAATGTGTGGAGGTGCTCAAAACCGACTCCAAAGTAGACAATTTTTCAGCAACAAACAGTGCAACCTCTTTCATAGTCTTACCTTCTACAATAACAGTCAGGTCAAAACCTCCCGACATAAGATAGCAGGCCTTTACCTCCGGATATCTGTATATCCTTTCTGCAACTTTATCAAATCCTTCTCCTTTGGGGTGTAACTTTTACTTCTATCAAAGCTGTTACGGATTCTTTACTTGTCTTCTCCCAGTTTATCAGACTGATATACCCGAGAATAACATTATCTTCTTCATACTTTTTGATAGCTTCTCTTACTTCTTCAACACTCTTATTGACCATTACGGCTATTTCTTCTTCACTTATTTTGTTGTTACTTTCCAATATCTCTAAAATCTCTTCCATATATCTCCACTCCTTTAACTAAGAAATTATATAAGTAATATATATAATATAAAAAAATAATAAAAACTCCTTCATCCTATAAAACAAGGGACGAAGGAGTATTCCGCGTTACCACCCTAATTAGTACCTAAAAGGTACTCACTCTGCCAGTTCTTATAACAGTATATTGGACATATACTGCCATAAAGACCGTTCCTCTATAACGTGAGGCTACGTCTTCCTCTAATATCAGAGCTCCCAAATCAAATAAATGTCACGGAAACTCACATTTCTCAAGGAGAAACTCCAGGGCTGCCTTCCAAATAGACACTTTGCCGGGCTTCCACCATCCCAACTCTCTATGAAAGCATCTAAATGTACTCTTCCCTATCATCGCAGTTATTTAATATAAAATTATATTAAATTGAATTATACTATATCTTTTACCATAATGCAAGCAATAATTTTACTAATTTTTGCAACAGATAAAACACCTGTCAAATTCCATTCTTCGACTTAAGTATTGGATTTGCTCGCATATTCTTCCATAATTTCTTCAAGAATAACGTCGGATATTTCGTCCTCTTCTTCCGGCGTATCATCATTTGAATCGTCTTCACTCAAACCTTCCATACTTTCTATGTTTTCACTGGCAAATTCTACAACTTTCTCAAGATCAAACTCGTACTTCTTTAGCGTCTTGGTGATTTCTTGCTTCAGCGCCTTTATCTCCCGCTTCATATCTACGAGTTTTTCTTTTTCCTGTTCAGTCAGCTCGGACAATTTCTTTCTTTCTTCGATTGCCTTCTCTTTAGCCTCTTGCAATATCATTTCAGCTTTTTCCTGAGCTTTTATAAGAACATCGGCAATTTTTGCCCTGTCTGAGCTGATTTGCTCAGCCTTTCTTGCAATGTCTTCGTATTTAATCCTCAATTCCCTGCACTGATTTTTCAAAGCAGAAATTTCATTATCCTTTTCCTTCAGTTTATCGTCAAACTCTCTTAAAATTTTTTCAATATATGAATTTACATCGGTTTTCTTAAAACCAAATAATGCAGTTCCGAACCTTTTTTTCTCCTGCCATCTATGGTTCCTCCTAATTACAAATAATAGAATTTTTGATATTAAAATTACACAATACTATTCCTTATATATTCAATCTTTTTTCTAAAAATCCTTCTTAAATTTAGAAAAAATTATAACTCTAAAAAGCAAAAACCATACATTTCGACATAATGTATGGCCCTTGTAAGTGTACACCCTAAAATTACGGGTGTCCACCGGTAGTTACATATTCTAATCAACAATTATAAATGTTTATCGATAGCACTTGCAAGTTCTGCTTTTGATCTCGCACCGATAAGCTTTTCCACTAGTTCTCCGTTTTTAAATACCATTATTGTAGGAATGTTCATGATTCTAAACTTTTCAGTAACTTCACCTTCGCTGTCAACATTAAGCTTTGCCACTTTTGCTTTGCCGTCATATTCATCGGCAAGCTCGTCAATTATAGGCGCCACCGCTCTGCACGGACCGCACCATGGAGCCCAGAAATCAACCAAAACCACTTTGTCCGAATTTAATACTTCTTGCTCGAAGTTTTCTTTTGTTAAAATGG
This sequence comes from Acetivibrio straminisolvens JCM 21531, assembly GCF_000521465.1. Classification (GTDB taxonomy): domain Bacteria; phylum Bacillota; class Clostridia; order Acetivibrionales; family Acetivibrionaceae; genus Hungateiclostridium; species Hungateiclostridium straminisolvens. Next base: position 270 of record NZ_BAVR01000017.1, on the reverse strand, counting down.
TAACTTTTTCTCCTGCCATTATTCTTCCTCCTAATCGTAAGTTTTTCAATATAGCTTATACATATTCATAAGCAAGGTAATATGTACCAATTACCCTTTTAGCATCCAACATTATATAGTATATATCATTAATAGTGTTTATAAATATGCTCTTTTATAAACATGTTATTTTATTCATACCCACTATCGAAAAAACAAAACATTAATCGATAAATTTTAAAGAATTTGTATAGATAAATTATATCCATAACATTGATATTTCTCAATAAA